>JALUAR010000130.1 GCA_027050975.1 Thermodesulfovibrio sp. | reverse complement strand
AGTATGGCTTTATGGGAATAATCGGCAAGAGCCCTGCGATGCAGAAGGTTTATGAGCAGATAGAGAATGCAGCCCAGAGTGATGTGCCGGTAATCATATTTGGTGAAAGCGGCACGGGGAAAGAACTTGTGGCCCATGCAATCCATAAACTCAGCAGAAGGAAGAAGGGTCCATTCATCAGGGTAAACTGTGCTGCCCTGAATGAGTATCTCCTTGAAAGCGAACTTTTCGGTCATCGTAAGGGCTCTTTTACAGGTGCAATAAGTGACCGTAAAGGAAGGTTTGAATCTGCGAACAAGGGAAGTCTCTTCCTTGATGAGATAGGCGATATGCCCATGTCCATGCAGGTAAAACTTCTGAGGGTTCTCCAGGAGAAGGAGATAGAAAGAATCGGTGACAACCACCCGATTAAGGTAGATGTACGGATAATAACAGCCACTAACAAAGATCTCAACCGGCTTGTCAGGAAAGGCAGGTTCAGGGAGGACCTCTTCTATAGAGTAAATGTCTTCCCCATCACGCTTCCTCCCCTGAGGGAGAGGCTTGAGGACCTTCCGGTACTGGTGTCGCACTACCTGAAAAAAATCTCCGTAGTCAATGAAAAGAGGATTAATAGTCTAACGCCGAGGGCTTTTGAGGCTCTTGAGGCATACCACTGGCCAGGCAATGTGAGGCAGTTGATAAATGCCCTTGAGTATGGAGCAATAACCTGTAAGGGTGACACCATTGATATACAGCATCTTCCAGAGTATGTGCTAAAAAGACCGGAAGGGTCTCAAAGAAGAACGAATGGAAATACCGCTGACGAGGCAGAGCAGATTATGGAAGCATTAAGAAGGAATAACTTCAACCGTACGAAGACCGCTCGCTCTCTTGGTATTAGCCGGGTAGCTTTATGGAAGAGGATGAAGAGATTGGGATTACTGTAACATCAAACCCTATTGCATGGCCTGAGGGCGATACTCTCCCACATCTCCTCAGGAATCTCATCTATAAATCTGCTGAGGGGATAACTCCTGCCGCAGTCCATGCAGCAGAGTCTCACCCTTCTTCAGCCAATGGAGAGTTTTAGCTCCCTGGAGCATTCCGGGCATAGTGGTCTTTTCTGACCTTCAGAATCCGTACTCTTTCCAGCGCTCATCAACCAATCTCTTTATCTCAGGTGACATTTCGATGTCATCGGGCCAGGGTCTTGTGAATCCCTCGGAAGGCCACTTCTTTGTGGCATCTATCCCGAGCTTACCGCCATAAGCAGGGATTCTGGATGCATGTTCCAGAACATCAAGAGGACCCTCCAAGATGACCACATCACGGCTTGGGTCAACATTGTTACCGATCCTCCAGACAACCTCGGAGGGGTCCTGAACATTTACCCAGGAGTCAACAACAACTATCATCTTGGTGAAACTCATCTGGCCCATTCCCCAAAGCGCATACATAACCTTTCTTGCATGGCCCGGGTATTGCTTATCAATGGATACAATAGCTATATTATGAAAAACACCCTCAATGGGCAGGTTCATGTCCACAATTTCAGGTAACTGTTTCTTAAGCAGCGGAAGGAATATCCTCTCCGTGGCCTTGGCAATAAAGCAGTCCTCCATCGGAGGCTTTCCAACTATTGTAGCCGGATAGATAGGGCCCCTTCTGTGGGTTATGCATGTAATATGAAAAACTGGGAACTCATCCTTCAGGCTGTAGTAGCCTGTATGATCACCAAAAGGCCCCTCGACGCGCCTTTCACCGGGCTCACAGTATCCTTCAAGCACTATCTCGGCATTGGCAGGAACTTCAAGGTCAACAGTCTCGCACTTAACAAGCTCAACAGGTGATTTTCTCAGAAAACCTGCAAAGAGCATCTCGTCAATGCCAGGAGGAAGCGGTGCTGTAGAGGAGTACATCACAGCAGGGTCAGCTCCAATGGCTACTGCCACTTCAAGTCTTTTGCCCATCCTTTCGGCTTTTCTATAGTGGCGTGCGCCATCCTTGTGCATATGCCAGTGCATCCCGGTGGTACGGGAGTCATAGACCTGCATCCTGTACATTCCGCAATTACGTTCACCGGTTTCCGGGTCCTTTGTAAATACCATAGGCAGGGTTATAAACCTGCCTCCGTCCTGAGGCCAGGTCTTGAGAATAGGGAATATATCAAGGGATGGATTATCCTTGATTATAACCTCTTTGCATGGCCCTGTCTTCACATACTTGGGCAGGAAATCACTGAGCCGCTTCAGCTTTGGCAGGGCCTTAAGCTTCTCCATGAAATTTGTGGGTATCTCTGGCTCCAGAAACTCCAGTATCTGCTTCCCTATATCATCGAGGTCATCAACCTCAAGGGCGAGTTTCATCCTCTCAAAGGAGCCAAAGAGATTGACCGCGCAAGGGTAGCGGGCACCCTTGGGATTCTCGAAAAGGAGAGCCGGTCCACCGGCCTTAACAACCCTGTCGTTTATCTCGGCTATCTCCAGTACAGGATCAACCTCTGCCTTTATCCTCTTCAGTAACCCCTTCTGCTCAAGAAGGCTGATAAACTCTCTGAGATCCCTGTACGCCATTATGAGACCATCTCGATCAGCTTTTCTGCTATCTGTATTGTGTTAAGCGCTGCACCCTTACGGAGGTTGTCTGCCACAATCCACATATTAAGGCCATTTTCAATGGATTCATCCTCCCTGATTCTGCCTACATATACCTCATCCTTGCCAGCAACATCCACAGGCAGGGGATAGACATTCTTATCAGGTGCATCAAAGACTATAACACCCGGAAACTCAGCAAGGAGTGCCCTTGCCTCATTGGCAGAAATTTTCTTTTCTGTCTCTATATTTACACTCTCGGCATGCCCTCTGAATACAGGCACGCGCACCGTGGTTGCAGTCACCCTTATGGAATCATCTCCCATAATCTTCTTTGTTTCATTAACCATCTTCATCTCTTCCTTGGTATAGCCGTTTTCCAGGAATACGTCAATATGTGGCAGGATGTTGAAGGCTATCTGATGGGGATAGACCTTGCACTCTATTGACCTGAAATTAAGGAGATCAGCAGTCTGCTTCAGGAGTTCATCCATGGCCTTCTTTCCTGTGCCTGAAACAGCCTGATATGTTGAGACCACAATCCTCTTTATCTTGGCTGCATCATGTATGGGCTTTAGCGCCACCACCATCTGGATGGTGGAGCAGTTCGGATTTGCAATAATACCCTTGTGCCATTTAAGGTCATGGGGATTAACCTCTGGCACAACAAGCGGAATATCGGGGTCCATCCTCCAGGCTGAGGAGTTATCAACCACCACACAGCCTGACTCTGCAGCCACAGGAGCCCATTCCTTTGACCGTGAGGCTCCGGCAGAAAACAGGGCTATATCAATTCCCTTAAAGGAGTCCTTGTTCAGGGTCTTGACCTTTATGTTTTCTCCCCTGAACTGTATCTTCTTACCTTCAGAC
>JALUAR010000129.1 GCA_027050975.1 Thermodesulfovibrio sp. | reverse complement strand
GGTGTTAAATCCTGTAGGTTTAAGGGATGGTTGCCCATTTTGTCAATTCTGAGGAAACAAGACCCTTTCGTGTAGATTATTTTTGAGGAAGCTCGGGGATTTGCATGAAGTGCTTTTATAGAGTTAAAATATATATTCCAAAGATAAACTGGTAGGAGATAAAAAATTCCCTGAAAGGAGAGATCCATGCCTGAAGGAATCAAACTTCTTACTGGTAATGCCAACAGACCCCTCGCTGAGGAGATCGCAAAATACCTCGGAGAGCCACTGACAGACACAACGGTAACAACCTTTAGTGACGGCGAAATAATGATTCAGATTAATGAAAATGTACGAGGCGCAGACACTTTTGTAATCCAGCCTACCTGTACACCTGTCAATCATAATATAATGGAACTCCTTCTCATTATTGATGCCCTTAGGAGGGCCTCTGCCAGGAGGATTACAGCTGTTATTCCTTATTACGGATATGCTAGGCAGGACCGGAAGGTTCAGCCCAGGGTTCCCATATCATCAAAACTTGTAGCAGATCTGATAGAGACATCAGGTGCACATCGGGTATTGACAATGGATCTCCATGCAGGCCAGATCCAGGGATTCTTTGATATCCCTGTTGATCATCTGTACGCAACCCCTGTGCTGCTTGAATATATAAAGGAGCATTATCCTAATGGAGATCTTGTGGTGGTATCTCCTGATGCAGGTGGTGTGGAGCGTGCAAGGGCTTTTGCCAAAAGGCTTGGCTGTTCCCTTGCTATTATTGATAAAAGGAGAGAGAGGGCAAACATCTCTGAGGTTATGAATGTAATAGGAGATGTTAAGGGCAAAGATGCTATGGTTCTGGATGATATGATCGATACAGCAGGAACCACGGTGCAGGCTGCCAAAATACTGATGGAGAAGGGGGCCAGGAGGGTAGCTGCAGCATCCACCCATGCAGTGCTCTCCGGACCTGCAATAGAAAGGATAAACTCCTCTCCCCTCGAAGAGGTGATTGTTACAAATACCATCCCTCTTGACATCAAGAAGGCCAAATGTAGTAAACTAACAGTTCTGAGTATTGCGAAAATCTTTGCAGAAGCAATCAAGAGAATACACGAGGAGACATCGATAAGTTCCTTATTTGTCTGATCGAAGGAGGCATAAAAATGGAAAGGGTCACACTGAATGTAGAGACAAGGGAAGAGTTAGGCAAGGGGGCTGCCAGGGCCATGAGACGTTCTGGCTATATACCTGCTGTTGTATATCGTGCAGGTAAATCAACCCCTATTAAGGTAAAGAGGGAGGAGATTGTAAAATTTATTAACTCAACCATGGGTGAGCAGGTAATGATTAACCTGAAGTTCTCCGATGGCCAGACGAAGCTTGCACTGTTGAAGGACTATCAGGTTGATCCGGTGAAGGGTCAACTTCTACATACCGACTTTTTCGAGGTATCCCTCAAAGAAAAGGTCAGGGTGACTGTGGCAGTAGTTCTTAAGGGTGAGCCTATTGGAGTGAAGAGAGAGGGTGGAGTGCTCCAGCAGGTCCTCTCTGAGATAGAAATCGAATGTCTGCCTGACAGGATCCCGCCGCATTTAGAGGTGGATGTGACGGAACTGAAGGCTGGCTACTCACTGCATGTTAGAGATATCTCAATTGCAGAAGATATCAAAATTCTTGAGGATCCCGATGAGGTTATAGCAACTGTGGTGGCACCTACAGAAGAGGTTGAAGGGGCTGAAGCTGCAGAAGAAGAGGCTGTTGAGCCCGAGGTTGTAAAGAAGGGCAAGAAGGAAGAGGCTGCTGAAGAGAAGGCCGAGTCTCAGGGAGAATAGCCTCTTTGTGGATAATTGCAGGGCTTGGTAATCCTGGCAGGCGTTACAGAAAAACACGTCATAATCTCGGTTTCGAGGTTGTAGATTTACTTGCAAAGATATTGAATCTCTCTTTCTTTGAGAGGGATGAATATACGGAATCAGAAGGGGTTTACAGGGACATAAAATTAGTCCTTGTTAAACCCCTTACTTATATGAACTTGAGCGGAATAGCCATCCGAAAGGTATTAAAAGAAAAAAAAGTCCCACCTGAAAGACTGATTGTTATCCATGATGACCTTGATCTTCCACCTGGCAGGATTAAAATAAAAAAAGGGGGCTCTTCAGGAGGACATAAGGGAATAAAATCCATTATAGAGCATATTTCAACAGGTGACTTTATCAGGATAAAGGTTGGAATTGGAAGACCGGTAGGCGCTCCGCTGGAGGGTTATGTCCTTGAGAAGATCCCTTCCGAAGAACGTACGCTGATTGAAGAGGCGGTGCAGAAGGCAGCAGATGCTGCCCTATGTATAATCACTGATGGTCTGGAAAAGACAATGAGCCGGTTCAACAGGCGAGACTGACTTCCTTCACCTGTCAACTGCCTTCAGTATTTCTTTTACACGCTGAAGATTTTCTCTGTCGTCTGACTCGGATCGCTTTGGTGTTTCCAGTATGAGTGGAATGTTCCTGAAGTCAGGACAGGAGAGAAACTTCTTGAATCCTTCTGTGCCTATGGCTCCCATACCGATGTGTTGATGCCTGTCTGTATGGGAATTAAAGGGTGTCTTTGAGTCATTCAGATGAATCAGCTTTACCTGTAAAGGGTGCAGATACTTTTTTATCTCACTGGCAAGTCTTTCCACACCTTCAGAGGTTGTGAGATTATAACCTGCCTGAAGGGCATGGGCTGTATCAAGGCATATACCGGCTATGCAGTCCTCCTGTAGATTGTCTACTATTTTTGCAATTAGTGACATATATGAGGATACATCTCCACGTTGTCCTGCAGTGTTCTCTATAAGCAAGGAGGCCGAGCCTCCTCTCTTGCTACATATCTCTGCCAGGGCATCTCTGATCTTTTTAATGGCCACTGACTCTGGCTGGCCTACTGCCCTGCCGGGGTGAAGCACTACATAGGGTACTCCGAGCATATCAGCAAGAGCGAGTTCATACTCAAGAAGTTTAACGGATTTTTTCCTTGTTGTTTCATCGGGAGAGCAGAGATTGATGAGGTATGATGAGTGAATGAAAACGGCTTTTATATCGCAGCGGTTCAATTCCTTCTTGAATGACTCAACCTCTTCATCCGAGGGATAGGTGATCGCCCAGGACCGCGGACTGTGGGAGAATATCTGCATGCATGTACAGCCAAGTTCATGAGCCCTCTTAACGGACAGATGCAGTCCGCCTGCAATTGATGTATGAACCCCTATGAGCCTCACCCTTAAAGCTTGCTTACATAATCAGCCACAAGATCTCCCACCTCTGTGGTGGAGTAACCCATCCGGCCTGCAGCGAGGCTTTTGAGATGCTTTCCGGTAACCTCCATAACAGCCTTCTCTAAGGTCTTTGCTGCCTCTTCCTGGCCTAAATGCTCCAGCATCATTCCTCCTGCACAGATTGCAGCAAGGGGATTGATTACGTTCTTTCCGGTATATTTAGGAGCAGAGCCTCCTATTGGCTCGAACATGCTCACACCTTCAGGGTTTATATTGCCTCCGGCAGCTATACCCATGCCACCCTGGATCATTGCCCCCAGGTCCGTGATAATATCACCGAACATATTGTCTGTTACAATCACATCAAACCATTCAGGGTTTTTGACAAACCACATTGTGATGGCATCCACATGGGCATAATCTGTTTCAATATCTGGATACTCGTCTTTAAGTTCATCAAAGGTTCTCTGCCAAAGGTCCCAGGCAAAGGTGAGGACATTGGTCTTTCCACAGAGGGTGAGCTTTTTGTCCTTGTTTCTCTTTCTGCAGTACTCAAAGGCAAAACGTATGCAACGCTCCACACCATGGCGTGTATTTACAGACTCCTGTATTGCCACCTCATGGGGTGTTCCCTTTCTGAGGAATGCTCCACCACCTACATATAGCCCCTCTGTATTTTCCCTGACAACCACAAAGTCTATATCATCTGGCCCCTTATCCTTTAGTGGGCAGTCAACACCTGGGTAAAGTTTTATCGGCCTCAGGTTAATGTATTGGTCAAGTTCAAAGCGGAGCCTAAGAAGTATTCCCTTTTCAAGAATGCCGGGTTTTACATCTGGATGGCCGATTGCACCAAGCAGGATTGCATCATATCCCCTGAGTTCATCAATGGCACTGTCAGGCAGGGTTTCTCCTGTACGGAGATATCTGTCGCCTCCGAAATCATAGTAGTTGAGGTCCAGCTTAAAGCCAAACCGCTCAGAGGCGGCTTCAAGTACCTTTACACTTTCCCTGATAACCTCAGGACCTGTTCCGTCACCCGGTATTACTGCAATTTTGTATGTCTTCATAATTTAGCCTCCATCTTGATTTCTGAAAGTTAAGAGAATAAATTTTTCAAGGGATTTTAGCAAAAAGAGGGGAAAAATGTCTAATGCAGGCAACGCTGATAGAGGTCATAGTCTCTGTTACGCTTTAAGTGAAAAACCTCTGTTTATCTTATGGGCCAGACAGCCTGCGCCAAATCCGTTATCAATGTTCATTACGGCTATGCCGGGCACACAGGAATTAAGCATGGACATCAGAGCGGTGAGGCCGCCAAAGGCTGTACCGTATCCCCTTGATGTGGGTACACCTATAATAACCCTGTCGGTGAGTCCTCCCACCACTGAAGGCAGGGCTCCTTCCATGCCTGCAACAACCACAATGACGTTTGCCTGCTGGATCAACTCTTTATAGGCAAAGAGCCTGTGAATCCCGGCAACACCGATATCATAAACGGTTTTCACATTACTGCCTAAAAAAGATGCCGTTAGCTGTGCCTCCTCTGCTACAGGAATGTCAGATGTTCCTGCAGTGATAATGAGTACCGATCCGATCTTGTCCTTTTCCTCTGAGGCCATGATTACTCCGGAGCGGGAATGGAATTTTGCACTGCTGATGTTCAATGCCTTATAAATCTCCTCGTTTGCTCTTGTTATCAAAACCCTTCCTGATCTTTCGTACAGTTTTCTTGCAATGGATATAACCTCCTCTTTTGTCTTTCCCTGTGCAAAGACCACCTCAGGAATGCCCTGTCTCAACTCCCGGTGGTGGTCTATATGGGTGTTCCTAATGTTTTCAAAGGGAAGATCTTTCAGGTGTGTTAATGCCTCCTTTAGGTCGAGTTCACCCTTCTGGAGCTTTTCCAGGATATCTCTGATTTGTGCAAAATTCATAATACTTATTCTAAAATATTACTTGACATTTTTTGTTTATAGCAATAAAATTTAAGAGGTATCAATCAAACGAGCTTTGCTCGTGGAGGAGAGGTGGATTATGAAGAAAAAACTGCTTTTGGCTGATGACAGTGTCACGATTCAGAAGGTGGTAGAGTTGATTCTGGCAGATGAGGACTATGAAGTAAGGTCAGTAGGGGATGGTGAAGAGGCATGGTCCATAATAAAGGAATATATGCCTGATATTATTTTAGCAGATGTGGAGATGCCAAAGATGAACGGCTACCAGCTCTGTGAGAAAATTAAAAATGATGAATCAACGAGCCATATACCTGTAATACTCCTGGCAGGTGCCTTTGAGCCTATAGATGAAGAGCTTGCCCGTGATGTAAGGGCTGACGATTATATAGTAAAACCCTTTGAATCACAGGAGTTAATAAGCAAGATAAATGCGGTACTTGCTTCGCAGGAGATGGAAGAGGCTGTAACTGTTGAGGAAACAGAAGCTGCTGAAGAGGCTGTTGAGCCTCTGGAAGCAGTTGATGCTGCTGAGGAGGCAGAGGTGGCTGTTTCAGCAGAGGCGGTTTCTGTGGCAGAAGAGGAGGCTGTAGAGGTGGCAGCACCTGTTGAGGAGACGGAGTTTTCCGGTGAGGAGATAGAAATAGGAGAGTCTGAGGAGGAATGGGATCTGGAGGAGGAGATATCCTTTGGCGAGGAAGCAGAGGAAGAAGGCGAGGCTTATGAAGAGGGCGTCGCCATAGAGGAGCGTTCCGAAGAGGAAGAGATTCAGGAAGATGTTGAGGAGGTATCAGCTATACAGGAGCAGGAAACAGCAGAGGAGGTGGCTGTTGCAGAAGAGACGGCAGAGGCAGAGAGGGAGGTTTCAGAGCCTGCTGTGCAGCAACCTGCTTTTGAGATATCAGTGCCCTCAACTGAAGAGATTGCCTCCATGATTCAGAAAACCATCGAACAGACAGTTGCAGATGCCTTTGGTGAGCTTGCTCCTGATAAGGTTGTGGGTAATCTTAACTCCCTCATGGAAGAAAAATTCGACAATGTTCTTGCCTCTCTGGATTTACAGAGTAAGATTACAGATATGATTAATAATACCCTGCAGCCTATAATCGAAAAAACAGTGAATGAAATGGTCCCAAAGGCGGTTGAAGAGGCTGTAAAGACAGCTATCGAAGAGATAGGCTCATCACTCAGGCAGCAGGTAGAAAGGGTTGTTTGGGAGACCGTCCCTGATCTTGCCGAAACTATCATAACCAAGGAGATAGAGAAGATAAAGTCTACTTTCTGACCGGACTTTTATTCAATAGACCTGTAATCTTCAGAGGCAAGGGGATGAAAAACTCAGCCCCTTGCCTCTTTGCCGATTATTACCTGGATTTACATTTGCGAAAAGGAGGCCTGTCCTCTGATGGAAGGAGTTGAATTTATGGATTAATCTTTTGCCGTATTGATCATTAAAAGTGGTCCCGCTTTGAAAGTCATCTCTTTTCTTTAAACCCAATTGTGACGGGACCTTCTGATGACAGTTATAGATAAATGCAAAAGGAAAAATTCTGGTAGAGGTGGAGTATGAGCAGAATTAGTAAGAGTTATGAGCCAAAGGATGAGATGAAGTGGTATGAGTTCTGGTTAAAAGAGGGGTTTTTCAAACCAGAGGTAAACCCTGACGGAGCCCCCTATTGTATTGTTATTCCACCGCCGAATGTTACAGGGACACTGCATATGGGGCATGCCCTGAATGCAACCCTTCAGGACATACTAATAAGATGGAAAAGGATGCATGGCTACAGTGCCCTCTGGCTGCCAGGCACGGACCATGCCGGCATTGCAACTCAGAATGTGGTGGAGAGAGAGCTTGCCAGGGAGGGAAAGGATAGATACAGTCTGGGAAGAGAGGAGTTTATAAATAGAGTATGGAGGTGGAGAGAGGAGTACGGAGGCAGAATTATCAATCAGCTAAAACGGCTCGGAGCCTCCTGTGATTGGTCCAGGCAAAGGTTTACTCTTGACGAGGGGCTGTCCAGGGCTGTGAGAGAGGTGTTTGTCAGGCTCTTTGAAGAGGGCCTTATTTACAGGGATCTCAGGCTGATTAATTGGTGCCCACGCTGTCATACGGCACTTTCGGACCTTGAGGTGGAACATGAGGAGCTTGAAGGCAGGCTGACATATATCCGCTATCCTCTTGCAGATGATAGCGGATATATTGTGGTTGCCACCACACGGCCTGAGACCATGCTTGGTGACACGGCAGTTGCGGTACATCCCGAGGATGGCAGATACCGTGATCTCATAGGTAAGAGAGTAAGGCTTCCTTTGACAAAAAGGGAGATTCCCATAATTGCCGATGAACATGTTGATCCTACTTTTGGAACAGGTGCTGTAAAGGTAACCCCTGCCCATGACTTCAATGACGAAGAGATGGCGAAGAGGCAACATCCGCCTTTGCCATTTATCACCGTAATAGACGAAAGTGGCAGGATGACAGAGGCAGCAGGGAAAAAATATGCCGGGCTTGACAGATACGAGTGCAGAGAACAGATTCTGGAGGATTTAAGAGAGTTGAACCTTATAGAGAAGGAGCAGCGTTATACTCACTCAGTAGGCCACTGTTATAGATGTAAAACTGTAATAGAACCCTTTTCCACGGTTCAGTGGTATGTGAATGTCAAGGGGCTTGCAGAGGAGGCAACTGCTGCTGTTAGAAACGGCAAAATACGGATTATCCCCGAGGGATGGGTCAATAGTTATTATTCCTGGATGGAGAATATCAGGGACTGGTGTATCTCGAGACAGATATGGTGGGGGCATCAGATTCCTGTTTGGTACTGTCCGTATTGTAAAACCGAGGAGGGGCAGCATCAGGGAGACCTGATTTATATAAACTTCTACAGACCCATTGATGCAGGTGGTGAAAAGATCCAGGGAGGAACTTACACTGAGCTGAGACTCAGGGGGCTGTCACCTGAGCAGATAATGGAGTTTGCCAATACTGTCAGGATAGATACCTCCGTAAGCCCGATATGCAAACGTGAGGATCCGAAGGAGTGTCCTGTCTGTGGCAGTCAGGAGCTCTTAAGAGACCCCGATGTGCTGGATACCTGGTTTTCTTCAGCCCTCTGGCCCTTTTCCACCCTTGGATGGCCTGAAGATACAGAAGACTTGAAGAAGTTCTATCCAACAGATGTTCTTGTAACAGGATTTGATATTCTGTTTTTCTGGGTGGCAAGGATGATTATGATGGGGCTGAAATTTATGGAGGATATTCCATTTAAGGATGTGTATATCCATGCCCTTGTAAGAGATTCCAAGGGCCAGAAGATGAGCAAGTCAAAGGGTAATGTGATAGACCCACTGGTGATGATTGACAAGTACGGTGCCGATGCATTCCGCTTCACTCTTACGGCCTTTGCAGCACAGGGAAGGGATATCAAATTTTCGGAGGACCGGGTTGAGGGATACAAGAATTTTATTAACAAGCTGTGGAACGCTACCAGATTCATCCTGATGAACACAGAAGAAGAGGCGCTTTCGCCGGAGCAGGATGACTGGAAAGAGCATCTTGATATTGCGGGAAGATGGATTGTCAGCAGACTTAACAGAACCACCGTTGAGATTGACAATGCCCTTAAGGAATACAGATTCAATGATGCTGCCAATGCAATCTATCAGTTTGTATGGCATGAGTTCTGCGACTGGTACATAGAACTCTCAAAGCCGGTAATTTATAATAAGGAGAATAAGGAAAATGCCGTGTTAAGAAGGGCAACTCTAACATGTCTGCTGTATGTCTTAGAGCATCTTCTCAGGCTACTTCATCCTTTCATGCCCTTTGTTACGGAGGAGATCTGGCAGACCGTCCCTCACAAAGGCAAAAGTATAATGATTGCTCCTTATCCTTTGTATACCGACAGAGACGAAGAGGCAGAAGATAAGATGTCCTATCTCATGGAGGCTATAACAGGTATAAGAAGTATACGAGGAGAGCTTAATATTGCTCCTTCAGCTGAGTTGGCAGTGCACATAAAGCCTTTGAATACAGAGGTGGAAACGGTTCTTCAAGACAATGTGCTGTATATAAAGAGGCTTGCGAAGGCTAAGGATGTGAAGATAGGAATGGATATTTCAAAGGAGAAGGGATCTGCCACATCAGTAAAAGAGCATTTAGAGGTTTATATTCCCCTTGAGGGGCTACTTGATGTTGACACCGAAATAAAAAGGCTCAGGAAGGACCTGAAGAAGGTGGACAATACAATAGCCATGCTCGACCGAAAGCTTCTTAACGAAGACTTTATACAGAAGGCACCGAAAGAGGTTGTAGAAAAAGAGAAAAAAAGGTATAATGAATTTATGCAAAAGAGGGAGAGGATCATTGAGGGAATAAACAGGCTTGAAGAACTAAAGGGAGAGTGATATGGAAGAAAGGGAAAAAGAGATAACAGATGTCAACATGAGCCTGGTTGATGCAGAGTTTGTAAACATCAGGCAGAGCACTGTGCGTTCTGTTGAAGGCGGACACATAGATATGGAGCAGGTGGGTGCCATGAGTATAGATGGTGAGCGTATAGAGATCTCTCAGGGAGCGGCCTGTATTATAAGAGGAAATGACATCAATCTTAACCAGAGTATAAGCTGTATTACAGCAGGTACAAATACAGGAATGGGATATTCTCTAAGCCCTGTTGTGCTTTCCGGTTCTGAAGCAGACATACGGGATAGTGCTGTAGGAGTTGTGGCAGCAAAAAACATAAAGGCGGAAAATACCAAGACACTCCTGATGCTGGCAGGCAGTGTTGAGGGCAATGTACAGACCATTCTGGACTGGAAATCAGCCCTGTCTCTGGGTGCTATTATCGGTGGAGTATTAGGTTTCTTCTCTCTCCTTAAAAAAAGATAGCCATAACAATATCGGAGTCTGTCGTATTTCCAATGCGAATTAATACCTTGATACGTGATTTCCTGGTTCGTGCCCTTGAGGAGGATATCGGCACCGGAGATATTACCACTGAACTAACCATACCTGATGACACTAACTCGGAAGCAATAATTATTGCCAAAGAGGATTTCCTTCTTGCAGGACTTCCTTTCAGTCTTGAAGTCTTTTCACTTCTCAGTGATCACATCAATGTGGATAAACATCACAGTGACGGCTCTTCCGTTAAGTCGGGAGATACAATCGCCAAACTCTCGGGGCCAACCAGAGCCCTTCTTGCCGGAGAGAGGCTTGCATTGAATATCCTCCAGAGGCTCTCGGGCATTGCAACCCTTACTAAGAGGTTTGTCTCTGAGGTGGAAGGTACAGGTGCGAAGGTTCTGGATACAAGAAAGACAATGCCCTTGATGAGATACATGGAGAAGTATGCTGTAAAGATCGGAGGCGGGTATAACCACCGCTTTGGTCTTTACGACGGCATACTAATTAAGGACAACCATATAAAGGCTGCCGGCGGTGTGGCAAGGGCAATAGAACTGGCAAGGAGCTCCAGAGTGCATCTTATGAAGATCGAGATTGAGGTTAAGAACCTGGATGAACTTAGAGAGGCCCTTCAGGCCGGTGCTGATGTGGTTATGCTTGATAACATGGAACTACCCATGTTAAAGGAGGCGGTAGCACTTGCAAGACAGATTAGCCCTACAACCCTTTTAGAGGCTTCAGGCGGTGTAAGGCTTGACAATGTGAGGGAGATAGCACAGACAGGCGTGGATTTTATATCCATAGGTGCTCTGACCCATTCAGCTACAGCTGTTGACATAAGTATGAAAATAATATAACCCAAATCCAGCGATAAGATTCACAGGGGAGATATGGTCAGTTTTTCGTTACCGCTGGATCTGGGTATAATGTCGTCCCTAATATTATGGAGTTTGCGAGGGATTTAATATAGAGGAATTTGTTTTTTTGCTATCTGTTTTTTTCAGCGACCATTCTGAAAAGATAATCCGTCCAGGCATCCAGGCCTGAACCTGTCTTGCAGGAGAGTTCAAAGACCTTCAGTTTGGGATTTAGCGACATGGCCCTTTCTTTCAGCCTTTCCATATCAAGATCAAGATAGGGCAACAGATCGACCTTGTTGAGAACCAGGGCAGCCGATTCCTGAAACATGAGGGGATACTTCAGTGGTTTGTCCTCACCCTCTGTAACACTTAAAAGCATCACCTTTATGTCTTCTCCCACATTGAACTCAGCAGGGCAAACGAGGTTGCCTACATTCTCAATAAAAAGGAGTTGAATACTGTCCAGAGGGAGTTCAGGAAGCACCTCTTCAATCATGTTGGCATCAAGGTGACAGGCCCCACCTGTGTTGATCTGAACCACTGGAACTCCGGTGGAGTGGATACGCTCTGCATCTTCAGTGCCAGTTATGTCACCCTCGATAACCCCTATGGAGACGCTGTCCTTTAGTGCCTCAATGGTTTTTACCAGCAGGGACGTCTTACCCGCTCCCGGCCCGCTCATGAGGTTGATTACATATATGCCTTTCTCATTGAAAAGTCTCCTGTTGTCTTCCGCTATACGATCATTGGCCTCAAGTATTCTGCTGATGACTTTAACCTTCATTGCTCCTCCACATCCATTTCCAGTATATCCAGCTCTCTGCCCCCTATAACCTTAAACTCTGATTTGCCACAATAGGGACAATTAAGTATATACTCTTCATCAGAGATAAAGTCTTTATTGCAGTTAACGCAGATGGCTGTAAGTGGTACTTCTTCGCAGAGGAGTTCAGCCTTCTCTGCAATTGTATCCTTTTTGATAATATCAAAGGCAAAAACCAACGAGTCCACAACAACACCTGATGCCCTGCCAACGCGAATGGTTACGGAATTTATTTTCTTACAGTTAATCTTCTCGCATTCCTTAAGTATGATATCCAGAATACTCTGGGCAATGGAGACCTCATGCATCAGGTGCTTTGGGCCTTTTCCTTCTCCTTCTTAAATGCTTCCTTTCCAGCCTCAAGCGCTGAGGTTAGGGCTGACTTTTTCTCCTCAATAATCTCTTTGCCTTTCTCCACAACAGTGGATACCTTCTCCTTTCCGACCTCCACACCTTTTGTAACCTTCTCCTTCACCTCTTCAGCATACTCTGTGCTCTTTTCCTTTACATCCTCAGCCACCCCCTTGAGCTTTCTCCTTGTCTCGGCACCTGACTGGGGTGCCATAAGAAGGGCGGCCCCTGCTCCTACCAGTCCTCCAAGCAGAAAGGCAAAAAACATTGAACCAATGCTATATCCATTCCTGTCGGACATAATTTAACCTCCTTTGCTGACTATGTTTTTTACAAAGACTGCAGCTGCAGTCTTTAT
This sequence comes from Thermodesulfovibrio sp., assembly GCA_027050975.1. Classification (GTDB taxonomy): domain Bacteria; phylum Nitrospirota; class Thermodesulfovibrionia; order Thermodesulfovibrionales; family JdFR-85; genus JALUAR01. The sequence continues at coordinate 2,670 of JALUAR010000129.1, read as the reverse complement.
GCCTTCCTTAAGACCTGCGATAGTTGCGTTGGTCTCCACCTGGACGGTGTTCAGGAACCTTTTTACGCCTTCTAAGATATGTACTGTCTCTTCAAGGCTTGACGTGATACCTCTTACATTATTAGTAACTGTTTCCACATCCTCTGTTATAGATTTAAGATTCTCCAGCGTAGCCCTTAATTCCACCATTGTGGTTGAAATATCTTTTTCTGTTGTGTCCATAAATGTCTGAACTCTCTTAAGGGTCTTTCTGAGTTCGATAAGGGCAGGAATCAAAAAGGCAACTAACAGTACAGCAGCAATGGCAATAATTATAAAAGCTATGTCATTCATGATATTCATTATATCAAAGAATAGTAAAAATGTGAAGCAAATAGCAGAGGTTACCCAGATTCCGATTTGACTATGGCCAACAATACCACCATCTCTATCTCAGTTCAGCTTGATTTTCTAAATCTGGAATTCGGGGTTAGCGGTCTCTTGACAGCCCTGTTTATCAGTTGGTATAGTATAATATTTAAAAATCACAAGGAGAGGAGTGTGTATATTTAATGCCCACTGTGAGCGTCAAGGAGAGTGAGTCCTTTGAGATCGCACTGAAGAAGTTCAAAAAGCAGTGCGAGAAGGAGGGAATACTCTCAGAGATCAAAAAACGTGAACATTATGAAAAACCAAGCGTTAAAAGAAAGAAGAAGATCCTTGCTGCTCGCAAAAAGGCCCTAAAGAGAATGAGATATATGCAGGGCAGATAAAAAACTAACGAATGACTCTTGTTGAAAGAATTGAGGATGATCTGAGAACAGCCCTTAAGTCATCGGATAAGCTTAAGGTGTCTGTTCTCAGAATGATTAAGGCTTCTCTTAAGAATCGAGAGATCGATAAGGGTTCGCCCCTATCAGATGATGATGTTTTAACTGTTCTGGGTTCTCTGGCAAAACAGACCAAGGAATCAATTAAGGAATACGAACGTGCTGGCAGGGGGGACCTGGCCCAGAAGGAAAAGGAAGAGTTATCAGTTATCCAGTCCTACCTTCCCGAGCAGCTCTCTGAAGAAGAGATCGAAAGGATGATCCATGAGGTAATAGAAGAGACTGCTGCCTCTTCTGTTAAAGATATGGGGAAGGTAATGAAGGTGCTGATGCCGAGATTAAAGGGCAGAGCCGATGGTAAAAGGGTAAACCAGCGTGTAAGAGAGATACTCAACTCATTACAAAGGTAGGACCTATTTCCCTCTTAACATATCGTAATCCCTTAACAGAAGAGAAAGAGACAGAATATCCAAACATCTGATTGTGTTCTGATTTAATGTGAAACTGAGTTTCAGGTATTTTTAACTTGTTGTTTTGGATAAGATCGTAAGTGTGAGTTTTATTCCAGTCTTTTAGAAAAGGAGGATCAATGACTCTCAGAGAGATTTATGAAAAGGCTGTTCTTACCGGAATCGAGAACGATCCACGAGGCAAAGAGGTTGTTCTGAAAGACCTGGAGGCAACAAAGAAGAGATATGAAGAGATGAAGGAGGAAGAAAAGGAGTTCTTTGATAAGGAGTCACTCACTAACCCCTATTCAGATACACGTATTCTTCATGGAACAGGTCAGGAGGAAATCAGGGGGATTCTTGCCGGTATTGATATAGAGGTGGGTGAGGTTATTCTTGCTGATCATTTGAGATCAAAAGGCAGGAGAGTGGACCTGATTCTTGCTCACCATCCCGAAGGTATGGCCTTTGCAAATCTCTACGATGTAATGCGAATTCAGGCAGATATTCTGGGAAGATTCGGTGTGCCTATCAATATCGCAGAGGATTTGATGGACAAACGAATCAGTGAGGTGGAAAGAAGGCTAATGCCTGTGAATCACAATCGTGCTGTTGATGCTGCAAGACTTCTTGATATTCCCTTTGTATGTTTTCATACCCCTGCAGATAATATGGTGGCGACATATCTGCAGAAACTCTTTGATGAGAAAAAACCTTATCGCATCTCGGATGTTATTGATCTGCTTATGGAGATTCCCGAGTACAGGGATGCAAAAAAGATCGGAGCGGGCCCCAAAATACTTATAGGATCGGAAAAGAGAAAGGCAGGAAAGATCTTTGTGGATATGACAGGTGGTACCGAAGGGTCCAAGGATATATTTCAGAGCCTTACCTCAAGCGGTGTAAATACTATCGTAGCAATGCACCTTAGCGAGGAACACAGAAAAGAGGCTGAGAAGAACCACCTTAATGTTGTCATAGCAGGTCACATAGCCAGTGATAACCTCGGTCTTAATCTTCTCCTTGACAGTATCCTTGATGATGCTGTAGATGTTCTGGAGTGTTCTGGGTTCAAGAGGTTCCGACATAGCTAACATAATGTTTGAGTTTCTATGTATCATAACAGTATAATTTGTGTAGATAGCGGTTGATTATTAACCTGCCGAGGTTGGGGATTGTTTAATTAAAGAGTAATTACAGGGTGCAGGGTCTTCAACCAAAGAGAAAAGATTATTATATCTATGGGGTATGATAGAATAGTTGAGGAGATAAAGACAAGGGTTGACATCGTTGACCTTTTGTCAGAGTATCTTGATCTGAAGAAGACAGGCAGTAACTATAAATCCCTTTGCCCATTCCATTCAGAGAAAACTCCTTCCTTTGTGGTTAGCCCTGAAAAGCAGATATTTCAC
>JALUAR010000128.1 GCA_027050975.1 Thermodesulfovibrio sp. | reverse complement strand
TCTATAATAACATAGTAAACAGATCCTGTTTATCTTTAGGAAAACGCCAATTTTTTCAAAATTAACAAAGAAAGGGAGGCATATGGACTACAGGGTCGGAAACATAGGAAGGATTGTGGTTGCAAGATTCTCTGACGGAGAGGACCTACTCGAGGGTATTAAGGAGATTGTGCGGAAGGAGGAGATCCGCTCCGGTATGTTCCATGTGGTGGGAGGACTGAAAAGGGGAGACTTCGTTGTTGGCCCCGAAAAGGAGGAGATGCCTCCAAAGCCTGTATGGAGGACACTTCAGGAAAGTCACGAAGTACTGGGGGTTGGCACCATATTCTGGGAGGCTGAGGAGCCAAGGATACACTTCCACGGAGCCTATGGAAAGAGAGACAGCGTAAAGGTGGGCTGTCTGAGAAAGGGCTCCGAGGTGTTCCTGATCATCGAGGTAATTATCATGGAGATTAAGGGGATCAATGCGGAAAGAAGGCTTGACCCTGAAGTGGGACTTCCGTTACTTGTCTTCTCTGATTAGCAGATCATTACTCCAGCAGCACCAGAGTGCCAACACTGAAATGAAGAATTATCAGAAAGGGGAGAGTGCCTTATCAAAATTTAAGGTATTCTCCCTGACTTTATATCTTCGATAAGCTGAATAACCCTCTCTCTTATCTCGTCCCTTGCCCTGCGAAACTCCTTCATTATCTTCTCTTCGGAACCAACCGTACCGACAGGGTCATTAATGGGCCAGTGAAGTCGTTTAATCTCAGGGGGAGTGCTGGGACATGATGCCTCTGCATGTCCGCAGAGGGTAACGATTATGTCCATTTCACAGAGAAGCTCTCTGTCAATAGGATCAGAGGTCTGTTTGGAGATATCAATTCCTACCTCCTTCATAACCTCTACCGCCCTTGGGTGAACGCCTGCAGGCAAAAGTCCCGCACTGAAGGGCTCGATAAGCCCCTTGCCGTAATGCCTTGCTAGCCCTTCGGCCATCTGAGAACGACATGAGTTTCCTGTACAGAGAAACATTACTTTCAACATCCGAACCTCCGTAAAAGACAGTTAAGAAATTATAGCAGAATTCAATGAAACTCCTCATAGAACACTAATGCGGCAGGAAGAGAACGAATAATCACCCCTTTGAATACTTATCGCTGGATTTGGATAGAATGTAGTATAATTTACAGACCCATTACCATAAGAGTTAAATGAAGCCGTATTGATTATTTGAATTATGTTATTTCTATACAGCCTTCTCTACTACATAGCCATTGTATTTGTTCTTCCATATCACTACCTCAGACGGCCATCCGAGCTTCGCAGGAGGTGGCTGAGGGAACGGCTCGGTTACGTTCCAAAGCGGACCGGAGGTAACGACAGGCCTCTATTCTGGATTCATGCTGTTTCAGTGGGAGAGGCTATCGCAGCGAGGCCACTGATCAGAGAGATCTCAAAGGATGCAGACATTGTAATTACAACTGTCACCGACACAGGCCAGAAGGTGGTAAGGGATTTTGTCGAAGACAGGGCATCGGTCTTCTATGCTCCCTTTGACACAATCGGAGCAGTAAAACGGTTTATACAACGACAGAGACCAAAGCTGTTACTGATAATGGAAACGGAACTCTGGCCGAATCTCGTCACAATAGCCAGAAAATATTCCCTCTCGGTAATGATCGTAAATGGAAGAATCTCGGAGCACTCCTTCAGGGGCTACCGAAAGATCCGTTTTTTCATGAAAACCATCCTTGAAAAGATAGATCTCTTTTGCATGCAGACCAAAACAGATGCAGAAAGAATAATCAATATAGGTGCACCCCGGGAACGGACCTGTCATGTGGGAAATATGAAGTTCGAGGTTGAACCACCGGATGAGATACCTCAGTGGTGTCAAAAACTCTCAAAACCGGTCATAGTTGCAGGTAGCACCCATGAGGGGGAGGAGGAGATTATCATCAATGCCTTCAGGAAAATAAAAAATGACTATCCCGAAGCCACATTAGTGCTTGCTCCAAGACATCCGGAGCGGTTTCCCCTAGTAGAGGCTCTCCTCAAGAGAGAGGAAATAAATTACGGCAAGCGGTCCGAAGATGACACAAGCGGCAGGGATATCGTCATCCTTGACACAATAGGAGAACTTGCATCCGTTTACGGTGCCGCTGATATCTGTATTATCGGAGGAAGTTTTGTCCCAAAAGGCGGACACAACCTATTTGAGCCTGCCTTCTGGCAGAAACCGATCATAACAGGTCCATACATGGATAACTTTCCCCTATCTGAGGAGTTTTTCCAGGCTGATGCAGCACTGCTTTCAGAGCCACAGGAACTGGAAACAAGAATAAAGGAGCTTCTTCGAGACGTGAGCCGGGCAGAAACAGTCGGAAAAAAGGCACGGCAACTGTATGATGCAAACAGGGGGGCTCTCAAAAGGACTGTAGAACTTCTTAAGAGGCTCGTATAATCATTATCCCCCGTTAGTGTCCGGCAAACATTTAATACCCCCTGCCCTACAATCATTTGCTCTGTTTATCGGACAGTAGTGATTATCCCCTTAATGCAATCAGGAGCATTCGGGCAAAGTTTTTCACCAGCATGGGATTAAACTCTTTGCCTGCTCCCTTTTTCATGAGTGTCAGAATCTCCCTGATTTCCCAGTCCTTTTTATAGGGTCTTCTGCTACGTAGGGCATCAAAGAAGTCGGATATGGCAATAATCTGGCTACATATGTGCTGTCTTTTGTTTCCGGTTTTTACATTGGGATAACCGTGTCCATCAAAACGTCTGTGATGTTCGAAGGCAGCTATTGCTGCAAGGGGGGTTAGGGCATCCATTTTTGCAAGGTATGTGGCTCCGTAAAGTGTATGTCTGGTAATCTCCTCAAACTCTTTCTCCGATAATTTTCCCTTCTTCTCGAGCACCTCTTTCGATATGAACAGCTTGCCCACGTCATGAAGCAGCCCGGCTATACCTATGTCATGAATAAACTCATCACTAAAGCCGAGACTCTCTGCCTGAAACATGCTAAGTACAGCCACATTTGTGGCATGAGTGTAGGTGTATTCGCTATATGTCCTCACAGGACTGACAAGCTTCAATAGATTGGCCTCTCTTTTAAGTGTAACAAAAAAGGTAACAACCACCTCTTCAATACCCGCAATACTGATCGGTTTAAAGGGAGAAGAACTTTGTGGGTAGATCTCCTTTAGACGCTGCACCTGTTCCATGCTTATCTGGGATAGTTCCGAGCGAAATTCATCACCTTCCATCTGTATTCCACCAAGTCGAACATCTATGGCTCCTGTCTTAACATGGGGAAGCGAACCGAGCCGCTTCTCAGTCTGAGAGATGGCGTAGACAACCTGCTTCAGCTCCGAGAGATTTATTCCCTGAAGAAAGTCTATTCTTGTGATGCCTTTTCTCCTCAGTCGCCTTACAAAATTTACAGCATGTATTCCACCATCTTTTAAAGGTTCTTTATTAACCACAAGGTCATTATCAATAATCATCATCTCCAATGCCCCTTTGTCAGCTATAATCTCGTTAAGAATCCTGAAAGCCCTTTTCATAAATTCGTCAACAGAGGGATGCTCCGCAGTATAAAGGCTGCAGTTCGATATTGCCGACATTATCGTCTGAATAAATGCCTTTACTTTATCCATTTTTTGTCTCTTCCTGGAAAAATCTTTTCAATCTCATACACTCTCTCTTTATCTCATTATTCGATGAACGCATACCCTTTTCTATCAACTCCTTCATATCTTCATTATAAGGATAATTATTTAAAGACCTGTATATCTCCAGTTTCAGCTCATCAAGGGGGCCCCTGAAGAGCAGACTCTTTGTAGAAAGCAACTCGTTCAGTGCAGCAATAACAGAGGGGTCTCCAATCTCTCCAAGTGCCTTTACAACAGGGATTTTTTTATAAAAGTCGGCAGCACTTATCCCTCTCTTTCTAAGCATACCGATCAATTCCGGAACAAGTTCTTTAAGCCTGAAAGCTCCAGCCAGTTTAATTCCCTGTTCCACCAGTTCATCCGAACTGGACTCCAGAAGCGTTTTGACCATACTTATACCATAGGGATCACCTAATTTTAACAACGATTTTACAGCCTCAACTCGGACCTTCGTATGCTCATGATGACAGTACTGCCTGATATGTGGCAGTGCCTTCTGTCCGCCGCACTCGCAAAGGAGATAGATCATGTTACGTTTGACATACCACCGCTTGTCTCCAAGCCTCTTTATGACCTCAGGCAAAGCCTTGTCCTTGAAGTGGATGATCAGGCTGAGGATAAACCTCCTTATCCCCAGAGATTCTTCCTTTATAAGCGCATCCATTAACGGAGGGATTACAGCTTCACCATAGTAATCAAGGAGCCTGATTGCATCATCTCTGAACTGCCGACCTATAAGTCTGACGGAATCAATCACTATATCGATAAATCTCTTGGAATGAAAGTACTCAAGAGCAGGTTCCGTTATGAGAGGAAATATCTCTTTCTTGCTGTTGGCTTCCAGAATCTTCAGGATCTTAAGAACCTCGCCATACTGCCCTATCTCCAGAAATTTAACAGCATACTCAGTTGCCCTCTGAGTAAACAGATCATAATCCTCTTCGGAAACTCCCTCGTATGACAAAAGCTCCATTATTACATAGGCAAACTCCTGATCCACTGTCTCGTCAGCAAAGGCATGCAAAAGTTCATCAGCCTTACCTTTTACATGCTCGGAGATATCAAAGTTAAGTAGCTTTTGTATCTCTTTCTGATAGGTATCGCTTACAAAAGCACTGAAATCTCCACTTTCCAGAAGCTCCTTAATTTCAGGCATGAGAAAGAAATCATCCACAACCACTCTGTCACCAACAAATATTGTCTCCAGCCCACTATCAGAAAGTGTTGAGAATTTATCCATCAGATTCTTCAGTGCCTCTGGAATAACTATCTTATTCTCATTAAGGGTTTCCAGAAACTCTATTATCTGATCAACAGACATACCCTCAAGCGCACGTTCCATCTGTCTTATCTCCCTTTCTGTAACTCGCACCGTAGCACTCAGAAATTGCCTCTTCAGTTCGGGACTTAGAGCATTTATGAAATCCATAAGTTTTTTGATGTCTCTGCCGGAGAATGTTCCTTCGGAACTCCTTTTGATATAGCCGGTAATAACCCTATCGTATGACTCCTCCTTCATATCCTCCTTCGGAAGGTTGCTTACCATACTGGCAAGAACCTTGGGAGGAATCTCTTGAATCATGTCCGACACAGCTTCCGGTCTTAAAGTGCCTGTCATCAAACCGTATATATATCTCTCCCATAGATGTCCGGGCTCTTCAGTTACATACTCCTGGCCATCCTCCTTGAAGACAAAGGAGTCATAATCAACAAACCCCACCTTGATATGCACTACCGACTCTTCTCTGAGTCTTTCTTCAATGACAGAACGTGACAATTCCGAAGGTTTTTCTGAAAGAATTCTGTGGAAGGCATATATCTCATCCTCTGTCAGACCTGAAATAAACGTTACATAGGCGATACTCAGGCTGCTAAGATGGAGGGCAAATTCCCTGAATACAGGGTTCTTCTTATCAAGATAATGATCATCAATTATAATGGTATCCTTGGCAACGGCAAGGGTGATCTCGTTTCTCAATTCAAAGAGTTTCTGAAGAAAATCATACGCCCTGGTAAGAGAACGTTTTACAGAGGGATGATCTCGTGGATAGATTGCAACATTCCTTCGGGAGATGTTCAACTCGATGATTGCATCACTTAAAAGCCGGGTGTCAAGAGGCAGATCATCCTTTAAGTCTGTCATAGGTTATATCGGTTATATATTAACATTTTTATCTTCAGTCAACAATTCATCACCTGTTGCAAACTGTATCTCGTAAAGGTGCCGGTACATGCCATTTAGCTTCATTAACTCATCATGGCTTCCTTCCTCAACAATCATCCCATGGTCAAGAACCACAATCTTTGAGGCCACCCTGACAGTGGAAAGCCGATGAGCAATCACTATAGTCGTTCTGTTTTTCATTAGAGAGTCCAGCGCCTTCTGCACCATCATCTCGGCATGGGTATCAAGCGATGATGTTGCCTCATCCAGTATTAAAATGGGAGGATTCTTAAGTATGGCTCTTGCTATTGAGATTCTTTGCCTCTGTCCGCCTGAAAGCCTTACACCCTTCTCACCTATAACGGTATCATAGCCCTGGGGCATTTCCATTATAAAGTCATGGGCATAGGCAGCACGAGCTGCCTCTATTATCTCTTCATCGGTGGCATCAGGCCGTCCGAAGGCAATATTTGCTCTGACAGTATCATTAAAGAGAATCACATCCTGGCTAACCACACCTATCTGTTCCCTGAGCGAGCGCAATGTCACATCCCTGATATCCGTCCCGTCGATAAGAATGACACCCTCTGTGGGATCATAAAATCTTGGCAGAAGATCCACAAGGGTGGTCTTTCCAGCGCCACTTCGTCCCACAAGGGCTATAATATCTCCCTTGTTAATTGTCAGATTTATATCCCGCAGGGCAAAAGAGTCAGAGTTCGGATACTTAAAAAATACACCTTTGTACTGGATTGACCTCTCCAGGGGAGCCAGTTCCTTCTCTCCATCCATCTCTTTATCCAGGATAAGAAATTCGTTCAACCGTTCCAGAGAGCCCTTCGCCTGTTGTATGCCATTGTTAACCTTGGCAAGCCTCTTGGCAGGTGTAAAAATCATAAAGATAGCAGCAATAAAGGAGAAGAAGTCTCCCGGTGTGATTGCTCCCTCAACAACGAGCCTTCCACCGTACCAGATTACAAAGGCTATTCCCAGGCCTCCAACAAATTCCATCACAAGGGAAGTTGCCTCAACAATCCTGGTAGCCCTCATGTTCTCCCTGTAAAAATCCTGATTTCTCTTCTCAAAAAGTTTTATAAGCGGCGTCTCTTTGCCAAACACCTTAATCATCTTTATACCATTGAATGTCTCCGTAAGGAGTTCAGTTATACCGGAAATCTTTCTCTGCGTCTCTTTAGTAACCCTCTTGAGCCTTTTGCCGAGTCTGCCTACACTGTAAAATGCCAGGGGTAACACGGTAAGAGCAATGATCGTGAGATCCCATCTCCGTATAAAGGCAACTATAGTAAGAGCTATAACTGTGGCACCCTCAACAAAAAGATCCTTTATGGAATGGGCCACCACCTTCTGCAGGTATCCTGCATCGTTTATGATTCTCGACAACATAAGTCCGGTGGAACGCTCATTATAGTGTCTCATCGGCAGAAAGGTTACATGCGTATAAAGCCGATTTCTTATGTCTCTTACAAGCTTTGCGCCTACCGAGGTCATAAGATAGGAGTGGGCAAAGCCAAGTGCTCCTCTGATTATATACAGAACAAAGATCAATAAAGGAATAAACATCAAGAGGGATCGATTCTTTTCAATAAAGATACCGTTCAGTGCAGGCTTTACCAGCCAGGCCAGCCCACCGTTTATGGCTGACACAATAAGACTTAACAACACAGCAAGGGCGATCCTCTGCCAGTAGGGTTTGACAAGGGAAACCATCCCTTTCAGACTGGTACTGAGTCCCCTGTTCATCTCCATCCTGCCAACTCCCCGATCAACTCGGCAACCCTCTCCGAGGGGTGTCTGCCCTGATATATCTGTCTAATCTGCCTGAAAGACTCCATCATGTACTCCCTGAGGGAATCGTCGTATAAGAGTTTTTCCAACTCCCTTATTACATTATCCCTTGTAGCCTTCCACTGTATCAACTCCTTTACAACCTCTTTTCCCATAAGGATATTAACCAGACTTATAAATTTCACATCCACAATGAGCCGTCCGATCAGGTAGGTCAGAGGAAAGAGTTTGTAGACAACAACCATGGGAACACCCACCAGGGCAGCCTGTAAGGTTGCGGTTCCTGAGGCAATCAATCCCAGGTCTGAAGCTGAAAGCGCCTCTGTTGCCCGTCCCTTTAAAATGTTTACACCGGCATCCTTCAGTAACCTGAACATTGCCTGATGCTCGGAAAAATCAATGTTAGGAGCTAACGGAAGCACGAACTGAAACTCTCCGTGGCTCCTTTTAAATTCCGTAATCACATCATAATACAGGGGCAGGAGTCTTTTCAATTCATGGTTTCTACTGCCTGGCAGAATTGCCATCACATTACCCTCCGGCCTTAATCCAAGCTGCTCTCTGATATACTCTTTGCTTCCTTTTATTGTCTCTATCTCCTCCATAATAGGATGCCCCACGAACTCGCAATCCGCACCAGAGTTACGATAAAGCTCTTCTTCAAAGGGAAGTATTACGGCAATCCTATCCGTAAGGGCTGTTATCTTTTTGATTCTTCCCTTGCGCCATGCCCATATTTGCGGACTCACATAATAAAGCACCTTAAGCCCTATACTTTTTGCAACCTTTGCAACCCGAAGGTTAAAGTCAGGAAAATCTATAAGAACAACCACATCAGGTCTGTCTGCTTCCAGACATTTCACAATCCTGTCAAAGTTCTGCTGGAGCTTACTAAGAGAAGAGAATGCCTCGGTAATGCCAAAGGCACCAGTAACCTCACCTATAAGCTGGACTCCCTCAGCTCTCATCCTGTCACCGCCAACTCCGAAGATCTTTATACCTTCGTATTGCTTTTTCAGATTCCTGGCAAGGAGGGAGCCGTAGAGTTCACCCGATGATTCACCTGTAACAATTATTACCTTTTTTTGCCCCTCTGACATCCTAATATTATACACAAATATGTAATATTCGTTGTGAGACGATTCATTGCAGGACAAAAGGTTAGATACAATTCGATGAAAGCAAAAACTGAAGCCGGATTAGTAAATAGATCTGATACGGCCGGTCTTGCGGTCGAAAATAATCACATCGATAACCTGATTTCCGTCAAGCACCTTTGCTTTGATAAACCTGCCGGTTTTCTGCTCAACAACGACAGAGAGCCCCTTACTATGGTAATACTCCTCAAGGGCATTCTGAGCCTCCGAGGGTGTAAGCATAATCTTACAGGTTCCGTATTTGCTGCATTTGGGACAGAAATCACCATACGGGGTTACCGGTTCTCCCCTGTGCCAGGCAAAGGCTGCTGCCGAAAACATGAGAGAGAGTACAATGGCTATTATCCATTTCATATAGGAAGTCTACAAAAAAAAAATGAAGAAAATATGAATAGCACAGTACTTTTATTCCTCGGCGGCGAGGTCAAAGGCATTATGGAGAACCCTTACAGCCAGTTCGGTATATTTGGCATCTATTACACAGGATACCTTTATCTCCGAGGTGCTTATCATCATGATGTTGATACCATGATTGGCCAAAGTCTCAAACATCTTTGCGGCAACTCCGGAATGGGTCTTCATACCAACACCTACGATTGAGACCTTCGCAATACTGTCATCAACAGAAACACCCTTTGCTCCTAATTCCCTGGCAATCTCTTCAGTGATACGCACAGCCCGGTCACTGTCTGTTCTCGGAACTGTAAACGATATGTCCGTAGCCTTACCGTCACTGCTTATGTTCTGGACAATCATATCAACTACGATATTTGCATCGGCAATGGATTTGAAGAGCTTTGCTGCAATACCCGGTCTATCCGGCACTCCAAGTATGGTTATCTTTGTCTGGTTCTTATCGTAGGCTACTCCTGAGACTTCCACCTTTTCCATATCCTTATCCTCCTTCACAACATAGGTGCCTGGATTATCTGTAAACGTTGACCGTACCACAAGGGGTACATTATATTTCATTGCAAACTCAACGGAACGTGTCTGAAGCACCTTTGCCCCGGAGCTGGCCAACTCAAGCATCTCCTCGTAGGAAATCTTTTCCAGTTTACGGGCCTCCGGCACTATATTGGGATCTGTGGTATAAACCCCTTCCACGTCCGTATAAATCTCACATAGATCGGCACCAAGGACCGATGCTATGGCAACAGCAGTGAGATCCGAACCGCCTCTTCCAAGAGTGGTCACCTCTCCGTCATCTTCCGTAATGCCCTGAAACCCTGCAACAACTACAACATATCCCTCATCCAGGGCCTTTTTAGCCCTTTCACCCGATATCTTCTCTATCTTTGCCTTTGTATGAACCGCATCGGTTATGATTCCCATCTGTCTGCCTGTCAAAGCAATGGCTTTGTGCCCGAGTTCCTGAATTGCCATGGCTGTAAGCGCACTTGTCACTCGCTCACCCGATGAAAGTAGAAGATCCATCTCACGCTCTCCAGGATGCGAAGAGACCTGATAGGCAAGCTCGATCAGCTTGTCCGTCTCACCAGCCATTGCAGAGACCACAACAACCACCTTGTGTCCCTCACGGGCAGTACGAACCACACGTTCAGCCACTGCCTTTATCCTCTCCACATCGGCAACAGATGTACCACCGTATTTTTGAACTATCAGCATTAACCTCTAACCTCCTCTAACTGATCGGTTTTGGTATATTTCTAAAAGTCTACTATTCTGGTTGAAAGGAAGGGTCCTTACCTTGAATAAAATAATCCATTAGTTTGTATCCGTCCTGTAGCACTAATATATCATCCCTTTTCGCGATCTCCTCATCAAAGGTGGCTCCCTTGTTGTCCTGTACATCCGTGCTGTCGTATATGACAAAAGGAACCATCTCATCAGAATGGGTCCTGATCTCAATAGGAGTGGCATGGTCGGGCATAAGCAGGATCCTGTAATCCTCAAAGTATTTTGCACCTCTGACGATTGATCCAACCACTAAGGCGTCAAAATCCTCTATGGCCTTTATTTTGTCCTTGTAATTACCACTATGGCCTGCCTCGTCAGGGGCCTCAACATGAATGTAGACAAAGTCATGCCTTTCGAGAGCCTTGAGGGAATACTCTGCCTTACCCAGATAATTGGTATCCAGATAACCTGTCACACCTGGCACATCGAGTATCTCAAAGCCTGCATAAACACCAAGCCCTTTGGTGAGATCCACGGCACTGACCAGTGCTCCCGAGATATCGTACTTCTGCTTGAATGTGGGCATCTGGGGTCTTCTACCCTGTCCCCACAACCATATGCTGTTTGCAACCTTTTTACCCTCAGAGACTCTCTTCTTATTTACAGGATGACCCTCAAGAATCCCCACTGAGCGTTCCATAAGCGCTCTTATTACATCCTCACCCTTTCCCACCGGGAGGTACTCTGTAATCTCCTTACCTATAATGTCATGGGGAGGGATGCACTCTATGTCACTCTCTCCGTTGTGCCATAGCATAAGATGGCGATAACTAACACCGGGATAAAATCTGATATCTTCCGTACCCAATTCTTTGTCAACGGCCTGAATCAACTCTCTGGCCTCCTCTGTACTGATGTGGCCGGCACTATAGTCTTCCATTATCGCCCTGTCCCTTGTCTTATTATATTTAAGGGTGACAAGATTACATCTGAATGCCACGTCCCGGGCATCAAGCTCTATCCCCATACTGGCAGCCTCAAGGGGAGCCCTTCCGGAATAGTATTTTCTGGGATCATATCCCAGAATACTCAGATTTGCCACATCAGAGCCAGGCTGAAACCCCTCCGGTATGGTTCGAACAAGTCCAAGCCTTCCCTTTGAAGCAAGACTGTCCATGTTAGGAGTGAATGCGACCTGAAGGGGAGTCTTCCCCCCAAGCTCCTTCAAGGGTCTGTCAGCCATACCATCGCCTATTATTACAATATATTTCATGTAGTCCTCTCTGTTTAGATATTATAAACACTACAATAGAGTTTTTTAAAGAACTCGGCGTAACTTCCCAAAATGCCGATAGAAAATAGAGTTTCATAACAGGTAGTGGGTATTGCCTTTGAGCTGTATTGGAAATCAGAATCACCAGCAGAAAGAAACCGCTTTTTCATAGAAGAAAGTCCTATATTGAGAGGACCGGGCTGGCCTGACCCACTGCCTGCCTGACTAGTCAATCGGCAAATTTAGAGTATCTAACCTTCCTTTTTACAATAACAATGCAGAGTGAGGGTGTAAAAGGGATACTATAAAATCTCTTTATGTGCCTAAGACCTTTATCTTCGGAGCGGACAGTCTACTAAAGACAATCAAAGATATCTTACCACCACTGAAAGAACTTCCGTGCTCCAATAAGACTTGTAAACCTATCCTTTCAGCACATCGGAAAGGATCTCTTCCACCGCCTCTGTCCTTGCCTCAACCTTTCTGGGCCTGTCGGCAACCTTGAATACTGTATCAGGATCCTTCAGCCCGTTACCTGTAAGTGTGCAGACCACTGTCTCTCCACCACTGAAATATCCTTCGCGATACAGCTTCAAAACACCTGCCAGAGATGCAGCTGAGGCCGGCTCACAGAATATGCCCTCAAGGGATGCTATATACCGATATGATTGAAGTATTTCTTCATCTGTTACAGATTCTATCACACCACCGGACTCATCTCTGGCCTGCACTGCATACTGCCAGCTAGCCGGATTACCTATTCTGATAGCGGTGGCTATGGTCTCTGGTCTCTCAACAGGTCTTCCAAGTACTATAGGTGCTGCCCCGGCAGCCTGAAAACCCAACATCTTCGGCAGAGTTCCTATGAGACCTGCACGATAGTACTCCTTGTAACCTCTCCAGTATGCGGTTATATTGCCTGCATTCCCCACTGGCAGGGCATGGAATTCGGGACTACCTCCCAACTGGTCACAGACCTCAAAGGCTGCGCTTTTTTGACCTTCCAAGCGATAGGGGTTTATTGAATTGACCAATGTAATGGGATACTTCTGCACCATCTCTCGAACAATGGACAGGGCCTGGTCAAAGTTTCCCTCTATCTGAATTACCTCAGCACCATGAATAAGAGCCTGAACAAGCTTACCAAGGGCAATTTTACCCTCAGGGATAAGCACAATGGCTTTTATACCTGCTCGGGCAGCATAGGCAGCCGCAGAAGCGGAGGTATTGCCTGTTGAGGCACATATAACAGCACGCGCACCATCCTCCACTGCCTTTGACAAAGCAAGGGTCATTCCCCTGTCTTTGAAGGAACCCGTTGGGTTGGCTCCGTCAAACTTAAAGTAAAGATTAAGATTTATCCCCAACTCTCTCTGAAGATTGGCTGCGTTTATCAGAGGGGTGTTTCCCTCATAAAGGGTGATGACCGGGGTTTTATCACTTACTGGCAGGAACTCTCTGTATTCATTGATAATACCTCTCCATCGCCTGGACATTCGGTCTTCTGAATCAGACTGCTGGCCTGACAATTGTGATTCACTTTGGCTCATGAAAAGACATCCTCCTTAGCTTATTCTATAAAGTCGCCCTCCACAAACTCCACCTCAACTCCCTGCTCTCTCAGGGACTGAAGTCCATCCTCAAGGTTCTTCTCTTCCCCCTCCAGCTCTAAAATCATCTCTCCTACGGTCTCCGTTACCCTCGCCCGTCTGATGTTCGGCATAACATCATACTTTTTTGCCATGGTAAAGAGGACCGGCTCTTTAATAAGGTGTTGCGGGAAAGTAAGTTTAACCCTAAGTTTCATTAAATCCCCCTTCCTCCTGCAATGGCAGGAACTATTGAGACCTCATCACCATCCTTGACCTCGGTTTCTTCGGCATTAAGGAAACGAACATCCTCTTCATTCACATAGATATTCACAAATCTGCGGATTTTACCGTTTTCAGAAACCCTCTCAGCAAGTCCTGGATAGCGTGAGTCAAGGTCCATTATGAGGTCAATCAGCTTTCCGGGCTTTCCTTCAACCTCTTCCTTTCCATCTGTAAGCCTCTGCAATGGTGTAGGAATTCTTACTTTTACTGCCATTGTTACCCCCTTTCTGTAATAAATGTTTATTGCGTTTATCGGGTTTGCTGCGTTATGCCTTTATCTTCTTAAGTGCCTCCTCAAAGGCATCTATGTTCGGCTTTATGTAAATCGGCGAACTCATCCTGCCTTCAAGGGCCTCCCTGGTCTTCAAACCGTTGCCTGTCACACATATTACCGTCACTTCATTCTTACCTATATATCCCTGCTCGACAAGCTTTTTCGTAACAGCTACAGTAACACCTCCTGCAGTCTCTGCAAAAATACCCTCGGTTCTGGCCAGAAGTTTCATCCCCTCGATTATCTCATCATCCGTTACCTCTTCACCGTATCCTCCTGACTCCTTTACCGCCGCATAAGCATAATATCCGTCTGCAGGGTTTCCTATTGCAAGGGATTTGGCAACAGTGTCCGGTTTCATGGGTCTGATGACATCGGTGTCGTTTTTAATGGCGGTAACTATCGGATTACATCCGAGTGCCTGGGCGGCAAAGACCTTTGTATCTGCCTCTTTAATAAGTCCAACCTCTTTCATCTCTTTGAAAGCCTTCCATATCTTGGTAAGAAGCGAACCACTTGCACATGGCACTATCACATTGTCAGGGGCTTTCCAACCGAGTTGTTCCGCAATCTCAAATCCTATTGACTTCGAACCCTCGGCATAAAATGGACGGATGTTTATATTAACAAAGGCCCATCTGTAACGGTTGGCTATCTCGCTGCAGAGCCTGTTAACCTCGTCATAGTTTCCGTCCACTGCTATCAGATTCGGTTCGAAAACAAGAGAGGACGTGATCTTTGATTCCTCCAATGTTGCAGGTATGAAAATAAACCTCTTGAATCCTGCCTTTGCACCCTGGGCAGAGACAGAGTGAGCAAGATTGCCTGTAGAGGCACATGCAACTGTGTCGAAACCAAACTCCTTTGCCTTTGTTAGTGCCACTGCCACCACCCTGTCCTTAAAAGAGAATGTAGGATGGGCAACCGTATCATCTTTGATGTACAACTCCTTTAAACCGAGTTCTTTGCCCAGGTTGTCAGCCTTAACAAGGGGGGTAAATCCAGAGTAAAGTCCGGCCTGCGGCTCCTTATCAATTGGAAGTAACTCTTTGTATCTCCAGAGATTTGCCTCTCTTTTTTCTATACGTTTTCTCGAAATAGCCTTTTTTATTTTCTTATAATCATATACAACCTCAAGCGGTCCGAAGCAGAACTCGCATACGTATATTGGCTCTATCTCATACTGTCTGCCACATTCCCTGCATTTCAGTCCTGTTACAAATCCCATAAACGCCTCCTGATATTCATTAATGATTCGTTAATAGCTTTACCGAACCCAAAGCCTGAAACAAGACAGCATCAAAACAGAAAAAGCTTCCGGTTAAAAAAAGAATACTTTTTATTTTACAGGATTTTACGGAAAAATGAAAAGATT
>JALUAR010000127.1 GCA_027050975.1 Thermodesulfovibrio sp. | reverse complement strand
TTTAACAGGAGGTCCTCGGGAGGATATCCTGTAAGGGCAAGCTCGGGAAAGGCTACAATGTCTGCTTCTGCCTCCTCAGCCATTTTTATATAGGTCTTTATCTTTTTTGCGTTACCCTTTATGTCGCCGACAGTGGTATTTATCTGTGCAAGGGCCAGTCTGATGCTTTTCATCTTTGATACCACCTTTGGGAAAATTGTTAATTTTCGCTTTATTATACCATAAGCATGCTCAGGATGCATGCAAACATGGCAGAGCCCCTAATCTGTCGATTGACCTCACGGTAAGGTTGTAGCTATTGCCATCCCTTTGAATCCTTGTCACTGGTTTGGCATTTAAAGGATTCAATCACTGCTGCCCTCTATAGAGTTTTTATTAAATTTTTGCCGGACACAAAGGGGATTCAATACTGATATGAGACACAGGCGGTGCCTTTCTGATATAATAATTTTCTAAACTCTAGTTAAAAGGGGTGTTGCCATGGCAAAGGAGAAATATCTTATGCTCGGTCTTCCGAAGGGTAGCCTTCAGGAATCAACGCTTAAACTGTTCAGGAAGGCAGGGTATCATATAACGGTATCACACCGGTCATACTATCCCACGGTGGATGATCCCGAGATTAAGGCAATGCTGATAAGGGCTCAGGAGATGGCTCGTTATGTGGAGTATGGTATCCTTGACTGTGGTCTCACAGGTTATGACTGGATTCTGGAGCAGAACGCGAATGTCAAGGAAGTGGCAGAGTTGAATTACGCAAAAGAGGGCTTAAGGCCAGTGAAATGGGTGGTTGCTGTTCCTGAGGACTCCGATATAAAGACGCTGAAGGATCTTAACGGAAAAAGGATTGCCACAGAGCTTGTGGGATACACAAAAAGGTATCTCAGATCCAAGGGGATAAAGGCAACTGTCGATTTTTCCTGGGGTGCAACAGAGGTAAAGCCACCACACCTGGCGGATGCAATTGTTGAACTGACAGAGACAGGCACATCCCTCAGAGCAAACAAACTGAGGGTGATCGATACCGTACTTGTCTCATCAACCAGATTTATTGCCAACAAGAAGGCGTGGAAAGACCCCTGGAAGAGGCAGAAGATGGAGAACCTTATAATGCTTCTCAGGGGTGCCCTTGAGGCTGAAGAGCGTGTTGGTCTTAAGATGAATGTACCTGAAAAGTCTTTGAAGAAGGTTATGTCACTTCTGCCTGCCATGCACTCGCCAACTATCGCTGAGTTGAGTGAGAAGGGCTGGTACGATATAGATGTGGTTATCGAGGAGAAACTTGTGAGGGAGCTTATACCCAAGCTTAAAAAGGCTGGAGCAACGGGTATAGTGGAATATCAGCTAAACAAGGTAATCCCCTAAAAGAGTTTCTCACTAATGTGGAAAAAAATAGCCGTATTATGAAACGCAGCGGATTCAGATTTTTGGTTGTCCTGGCAGTGCTGCTGTTTTCCTTTGCCTGTAACTCAAAAAAGGCGTACAATGCTCCTGATATCAGAGATGGATACGCCGTAATCAATATTGCCGAGCTTAAGGATGCAACTCCTCAGTTCTTTTCTCTGAAGATACAAAACAAAAGAATAGACTTCTTTGTGCTTAAGCTAGGCAGTGCTATCGAATCTTATCTGGATGCATGTATTAAATGTTATCCCCACAAAAAGGGATATAGTGCTGATGGGTTCTATCTTGTCTGTCAGTACTGCAATGTAAGATATCCCCTTGATTCGTTAAAGACAGGGGTGGGAAGCTGTTATCCCATACCGATACAGGGGGAGTTGAAGAGACAGGAGTACCGGATCAGTCTTGATCGTCTTAGAAAAGCAAAACGATACTTTTAGCGCAGGAGGACTTATGGGACTACTTGATAGATTGAAGAAGGGCCTCAGCAAAACCAGGAAGGGGTTTCTTGGCAGAATAGAGGATGTCTTCAAAGGCAGGGATATAGATGACTCCACAATAGATGAATTCGAAGAGGTGTTGATCACCTCTGACATTGGGATGGAGGCAACTGTACAGATTATCGATGATCTCAGACAGGAGGTTGCCTCAGGAAAAATAAAGGATTACGAGGGAGTCAAAAAATTTCTTAAAGAGGAGATGCTCAAGATTCTCGGGCTTGCGCAGCCCTTTGTTCTTTATCAGGAGCGGCCTTTTGTGGTGATGACGGTGGGAGTAAATGGTGTGGGTAAAACAACAACAATCGGAAAGCTTGCAAGCAGGCTTTATTCCGAGGGATACAGCGTAATAATGGCTGCGGCTGATACGTTCAGGGCTGCAGCCATTGAGCAGCTTGAGATATGGGCAGAGCGCTCGGGAGCTCAGATTGTCAAACATCAGAGCGGTTCAGACCCTGCAGCAGTAGCGTATGATGCTGTAGAAGCAGCAAAGGCGAGGGGAGTGGATGTTGTTATTGTTGATACTGCGGGCAGACTACATACCAAGATGCCCCTTATGGAAGAGTTGAAAAAGATTAAAAGGGTAATTAACAAATCCATGCCCGGTGCCCCTCATGAGACATTGCTTGTTGTGGATGCAACAACAGGACAGAATGCACTGAGACAGGCAAAGATGTTCAATGAAGCCATCGGTGTTACAGGCATAGCACTTACCAAGCTGGATGGTACGGCAAAGGGCGGAATTGTGTTTGCAATCAAAAAGGAGCTCAATATTCCCGTGAGGTTGATAGGTGTGGGAGAAGGAGTTGAGGATCTCAGGGATTTTATTCCCGAGGAGTTTGTTGAAGCACTTTTAGAGGGGAACGGATAATCTATATCCAGACAACCTTTTCGAAATCCTTGATCCCTTCAACAATATGATTTGTTGTGCCCCTGTAACCCACCTTAAGCTTTGACTCCAGGTTGTAATGCTTCAGGCATGTTCCGCACGAGAATATCTCCACTCCCATGGATTCTATCTCTTTGATAATGGGCACTGTTTCTTCATTCATGGTGGTCAATTTTACACCTGCATTCAGAAAGAAGATCATATCCGGTAATTCCCTGGTGACCTTAAGTGTCTCAAGAAAGCCCTTCATCAGAATCTTTCCGATATCTTCCTCCTTGCCAAGGGTATCAGTGCCGATAATCATCATTATGCCCTTTTTACCTTCAGCTGCTTGTTCTTCAGAGGAGGGAATCTCGCAGGTGTAACCCTTTGTGATCTTAACCCTCCAGTAGCCGTTGAACTTTTCGGTTTCTGCGTACATATTGTTCTTTTTTGCAAACCGCTGAAGATTCGCTACAGAGGCATCGTTATCAACGAGGACTTCTACTGTACCTTCATCGATTTTGTTCAGGGCCTCCTCAGCCATTATCACAGGCTTAGGACAGCCAAGCCCTCTGGCATCTACCTTCATCTGTACCTCCTACAATGAATTTGTGTTATTGTTATAAAGCAAACAGGTTTTACCTGTATATATCAAAGATGGAAAGGCAGGAGAACTCCATTTGCCCTGGGTCTTTGAACCCTCTAAGG
>JALUAR010000126.1:11469-15300 GCA_027050975.1 Thermodesulfovibrio sp. | reverse complement strand
TAATTACTCCTGCAAAGATATAGATTAGTGCCTCTGTTGACATAGCTGACAATCCTTTTAAGTTATTTTAACATTTTTGTTACCAGGATATTCGAAAAGGCAGGTTTAAAAAGGGGCTTGCTTTCCAGTAAGCCCCTTTTAGTTTAATCCATTTCCTTCATAGCATCTTCCACATTTTCAAAACATCTCTTTTTCTCTTCCTCGGTAAGCTGTGATGGGTCCTTTAAATCACTAATTTTGCAGACATACTCTTTACCGGATTTATCTTTTACTATAACAAATTGTGTTGCCGTTGATTCTGTTACTTCTGGTTTCTTCTCTTCCATTGTTCCACTCCTTTATATGTAGAAAAGGCAGGGTATTAATTACCCTGCCTTTTCAAGTTTTATTTAACATACTCTGCTATGTTCGGAAGGGTCATTCCGTGATGGAAGAGGTAGCCGATCAGTATAGCCACTGGAATGATGAAGAAGAAGAGAGCAACGAAGTAGACCCATACCATCTTACCAAACTGGGCCTCTTTCAGCTTCTTGAAGTCTGTGATAATGCCAAGGCTCATAAAGGTGAGCATGAAGAAGAGTTTTCTCATTCCCTTTTCAACCGGCACTACACCGGCCTTAACCGTTTTCAGGAATGGCATGGCTTCTGGTGCCCCGGACTGGCCTGGTCCGAAATAGATCGCAAGAAGGAAGAACCAGCAGAAGAAGTAGCCGATGACAAACTTCGGGAATCGGTGCCAGACCTCCGAGACAGGTACCCTCTCTCCTTCTCGTCGTTCGAATTTATATACCCATACCAGTGCGAGTACAAAGGCCCAGATACCGATGAACATGTCAATCCAGACCTTTGTCATAACTGCACTTGCTGTGATAATTCCTTCCGGCCATTTGATGGTACCATTGCTTTCAACCTCAATCTTTGTCCTCATAAACTCATCAAGGAGTTCACCTGCTGCAGCATCGGCACCATCGGTTTTAACAGCCATACCCATGGAGGCTCCTGCAACAAGTGGGTCTTTAGTGCCGGGCCATACATGGGTGAAGAACCCTGGCAGGATGAGCAACTCAATCACTGCCCATACAACAACAAGTGCCGAGACCATAATGGAGACCACCGGCTTTGCCCTCACAGCACCACCAGTTGCCACAGCAGCGGAAACACCACATATAGATATGCCGGAACCCAGGACAGCTGCAGTTTTCCTTGGGAGTTTGAAAATCTTTCTTGATATGGTATAAACACCTGGCCAGAATATCAGGTAGGCCACTATGGTGGCTGCAGCACCGGCTACAAAAAGATCAAAGGTAAGCCCTGCAGCCTGTTTGCCAAGTTTCTGGGACATGGCAGATAATTTTATTGGAAGATAACCCAGTTTCACACCAAGAGTAACAATCGCCGTTTTGATATACCATTCCGGCTTTGCAGCCTCGCTAAGGTATTGGGCAAACCCTTTGAAGAAGTTTCCTATAATCAGACCCACTATCAGGGCGAGGATAAATGATCCACCTCCGCCAAGGTTAAGAGCGAAATCCAAACCATACTTATGCATATTAACCTTGGTAGCAGCGATAAAGGCATGGTGTCCTACAAACCAGGTGGCAATGGTCAGGAAGTAGATTACGGTAAAACCACCAATGAACCTTTTCACATTCCACTTCATTGAAATGGCGCCGATGGTAAGGGCAGCACCGAATATTACATAGGACCATATAACGCTCCACCATCCAAGCCCTTTATAAAATCCCTTTGCACTAACGCTGTATTTCTTTCCAAGGGCATAAAAGGCATGGCTGATAGCACCTTTGTCGCCTGGCGGATTAAAGACCCATTTGGTAGGATATGTGATCCAGCCTACAAGGTCTATTCCCCATATATTGAGTAATGATATGAAGAAGAAACCAACACCTATCCAGACTGCCCACCAGTCCTCTGTACTTAACATACCCGTGTACCATTTTCTCTCTGGGTATTGTGCCATCTAAACCTCCTCCCTTCTAAAAAATTAGATTTCGACTTCAATGATTCTGTCAAAGTAATGGGAACTATACTGTCTGATCCATTGAGGGATTGCGTAGTTGTCATAAGCCATATAAACTCTGGTCTTTTTCCCCCTGTGTAGATCCTTTCTGCTTAATACAAATTCGCGTATTTTTTCATCTAATTCCTCCAGTGTGGGTGCTGAGAGACGGATGTCGTCTTTTTCAACAATCCAGCACCTTCCATCATGCCTTATGCTCATATGTATTGTCATGGTCAGTGGAGTATAGATGTTGGAACGGCTATCAAGCCAATCACCAGAGCTATAATAGCCACAATAAATGAACCCACCACAAGCCAGGTCTCTGTTGATGACCATTCCTCAGCGCCAGCCAGCACATCATCAGCCTCTAAAGCCTCTCCTGTCAAAGATCCTGTTCCATACTGTTCCTTTTTCTCTTCGGCCATTTCATACCTCCTTCTTCAGATTTTTTGATTGTTTTGTGGTTTTCTCTTTTATCACCCCCTTTTTGATATTTCTTTTTGTACAAGAGGCCTTAATTTAAAGCAGTTTAATTTATAACTACATAAGCAATCATTATGCCCACTATGAAAAGGTGGGTGTTTCGAAGTATCGGAAATGGTAGCCGGTATAATGAGATGCTATGAACCAAAAAGGATTATTTTGGAAAAACAATGTGTTTAATGATGTTATCTATATATTACTTTGAGATAATTTCAAGACAAAAAATTAGATTGGTTGTTTGTTTGCCGGGGTAGTTAACTGCAAGGAATTTTTGCACTGCAAAAAATTTTTGCAGCTATCTGAACCGCCTTGGGTCGATATTGTATTTTTTAAGAAGATGCTGCAATGACTGTCTTTCCATGCCTGCCAGATTGGCAGCCTGGGTAATGTTGCCCTCCGTCTTTCGAAGGATATGCTTAATGTAATGATTTGTGAACTCCTCAAGAAGGCGATTTTTGGCGGTTCTATAATCCAGAGAAAGGAGGTTGTCAACAAGTCCCTCAGAGCATGGCGACTCCTCATCCGGTCTTTCAAGGTCATTTCTTTCTATGAGGGGACCTTTTGAGAAGATCACACTCCGTTTGATGACATTCTGCAGTTCTCTTACATTGCCTTTCCATGTCCTTTTTACCAGGTATTCTATGGCGTCTTCAGAAAATCCCTTTATATCCTTACCGAACTCAATGGAAAACTCTCTCAGGAAGAAGTCGGCAAGAAGAGGGATATCCTCTGTTCTTTCGTTCAGAGATGGCATTCTTATGGTGATAACATTTAGTCTGTAATAGAGATCTTCTCTGAACTGACCATTCTTGATTCGTTCTTCAAGATTCTGGTTTGTAGAGGCAATTACTCTTACATCAACCTTTACCGTATCCGTGTCACCTAAGGGTTTGAACTCCTTTTCCTGTAGCACTCTGAGTAGCTTTGTTTGCACTGAATGAGGAATATCGCCTATCTCGTCAAGAAAGATTGTTCCTCCCTGGGCAGCTTCAAAAAGCCCCTTTTTGTCTGCAGTTGCAGAGGTAAAAGCCCCTTTTCTGTAACCGAAGAGCTCGCTTTCAAGGATTGACTCCGGAATGGCAGGGCAGTTTACAGGAATGAATGGGCCTTCTGCCCGCCTGCTCAGTCTGTGTATTGTCCTGGCCGCAAGCTCCTTGCCAGTACCTGTATCACCTGTAATAAGGATCGTCTCATCTGTTTCAGCCACTGTCTTAATTGTCTCAAAGAGAGACTTCATTACTTCGCTTTCTCCGATTAATTCCCTTTTCAGGGTACTATGTCTGACCTGTTCTTCAAGAATGGATTTTTCCCTGAGTATTCTCCTGTAC
>JALUAR010000126.1:0-11459 GCA_027050975.1 Thermodesulfovibrio sp. | reverse complement strand
CCTTTTTAACCGTATGAATCAGGCGTTCGTTATTAATAGGCTTTGTAATAAAGTCATAGGCTCCAAGTTTCAGGGACTCAACCGCCATCTCGATGCTGCCGTAGCCAGTAAGGAGAATGACAGGCAGATCTTTATCAATCTCTTTAAACTCCTTCAAAAGGGTGATGCCATCCTTTCGTGGCATCTTGACATCAGTGATTACCAGATCAATATTATTTTTCTTTGCCTCTGAAAGGGCTTCATCCGGATTGCTCAGACATGTTATGGGAATATTTATCTCTTTGGAGAGGAGCCTCTTTAAGAAGGAAAGCATATCCTCTTTGTCATCGATAATAAGAATTCGGCTGTTTTTCATTTTAAACTTTGTTCGGCTGATTGAGTTTTTATAAATTAAGGAGATTTATATCACCAAGCCCGGGCTTTTGTGTTGTAATTTTTTGTTGTGTTATAATTTATAATTATAACATTATTTCTTTTTAAATGTACCCTGTTCTAATCCATTTCCGGGGCTGACGAATTCAAGGAGGTTTTATGAACAATAAAAGGAGATCTATAAACAGAGGGGGATTTACGCTTATTGAGTTACTGATAGTAATGACAATCATTGTCATTCTGGCCAGTTTTGTTGGTCCGAAGCTGTTTCCAAAGCTTGGAAAGAGTAAACAGTCGGCTGCAAAGGCTCAAATAGAGCTTTTTGGTGAGGCCCTGGACCAGTTCCGTCTCGATACAGGAAGATACCCCACCACCTCGGAAGGGCTTCAGGCACTGATAACAGATCCCGGCGTGAAGGGCTGGGATGGGCCTTATCTCAAAAAAAGGGTGATTCCAAAGGACCCCTGGGGAAGACCTTACCAGTATCAATCTCCTGGAAGCCATGGAGAGTATGACCTGTTCTCATACGGAAAGGATGGCCAACCTGGCGGAGATGGTGAAGACAGGGATGTTGTTAGCTGGGAGTAACGGTAAATTGATTCAGGAGCTTCCAAGCCATCTAACCTCTTTAAAACATGAAAGCTCGGAGATAAATCCTTATCTTTTCAGCAGGAGTGTAAAAGTTCCCTCCTTATATGACCTTCTCTCAGAGATGCGATCATATGCAATCGTCTAACAACATGTCATATGAGAGCAAACAGAAAGGGTTTACTCTCCTTGAACTCTTAATTGTGCTACTGATAATATCTGTCTCCTCGGCTGTGGTATATATCTCCATCGGCATTGCCGAGAGAAAGGCGGTTCTTAAAGACAATGCAAGAAGAGTGGTTATACATCTAAAGTATGCACGAGAAATATCAGTAATGCAGAAGAAGGTGGTTGCACTGAAGCCTTTTGTCGAGGGAAATGGATATGCTCTCATAGAGATTAGACATGATAACAGGGATGATACAGAAGAGACGTTTAAGACGCTCAAGAAGATTAGCCTGAAAAGGTCACTCTCTATTGAGGGGGATGAAATAATTTTTTATCCTATCGGTTACAGTAGCGGAGGAATACTTATAATAAAAGATGAAGAGGGTAGGGGGTATGAGATTTCAGTGGATTCAGAAACTGGGAAAATTGCTCTTGTCAAAATTACATAATATAGGTTTGAAAGGTTTCAGTCTCCTTGAGGTGATGGTTGCAGTCTCTGTTCTTGCCATCTCGATTGTTCTGATTTTTCAGATTTTTTCCATTGGCTTAAGGGGAACGAAAAAGACAGAATCCTATACCAAGGCTCTCGTGATTGCCAGGGCTTTGTTGGATGAGGCACTTGCTGTCTCTGATGTGGAGGATGCCGATACTACCATGGAGTATGAGGATGGATTCAGTGCAAGCAGAACTGTTAAGAAGATCTCATCAGATGAGGAGACAAATTCCAGGCTTTATCTTATAACAGTGAGGGTAAAATGGCCTCCCTCGGGGATGCTGGAGGTGTCGGTTAAGAGGAGTGTTTATGAGAAGAAACCATTACAATGAAAAAGGTCTTACACTTCTGGAACTCGTTCTTGCCCTTGCCATCTCCGGGCTTGTTCTGGTTATTCTCTCCTCTGCAATGTTTATGGGAATCAGATCCGAGGAGAAGGCTGCTCAAAGGAGTGAGCTTTCACAGAAGATAAGGGCTATAAACGAACGGATTACCTGGTTGATACGGGGAGCTTATCCATTTGCCAGGACTTCGGAGGATGGTCGTATTTTGTATTTCGATGGAAAAGATGACTCTATCGGTTTTGTTACAACGAGTACCTTCAAAGGTAAGAGATCATTAGAGGATAGGGCAGGTCTTAAATGGGTAAATATCTATCTTGATGACAATAGTCTTAAAATCAAAGAGAAGGTGTTCTTTGTTAAGGATGTATTTGATGATTCAGGAGGAAAAGAGTATACTCTTTTCAATGATATATCGGACATAAGGTTTGAATATTTTGATGTTGATAGTGAGGACAGGGAGGATTCGTGGAAAGAGGAGTGGGACCCCAAAGAGAGGGAGGCTTTGCCGGCTGCGGTAAAAGTTCGTATCACGATAATACATAGAGATGAAGAGATTGAGCTCCCTCCCTTTATTGTAAAGATTGAAGCCAGAAAGGGTATAACTTAAACCTATCTGTAACAATCGCCGTATTATTACTTAACCCTTGTGCCAGGCGGTACCTGCTTTTCAGGAGAAAGGATTGCAATATCTTCGTCTGTGCCTGCGGCAAGAAGCATTCCCTGGGATTCCACACCCATGAGTTTGGCAGGTTTGAGGTTTGCAACCACTACTATGCTTTTGCCTATGAGATCCTCAGGTGAGTAAACCTTTCCTATTCCTGCCACTATCTGTCTTTCCTCGCCGATGTCAACCTTGAGTTTAAGGAGTTTGTTCGAGCCTTCGATCCTTTCTGCATCCAGAACTTTTCCGACCCTTAACTCAACCTTGGCAAAATCTTCTATGCTGATCATCTTACTACCTCCGTCTGTTTTCCTGTCTTTGGGTTTCTGCTCTTTCTGTGGCTTTTTCTGTTTCTCTTCGACAATCCTTGGAAAGAGTGCACCTGGCTTTTTAAGGATTGTACCGGGTTTAAGCTCTCCCCATTTGAGATTTTTCAATGAACCGTTACCAATACCATCCTCAAAACCAAGACAGCTATATATCCTGTTTGCACTGTCCGGTATAAAGGGATACATGTATAGAGAGAGAAACCTTATCCCTTCGAGTATCGAGTATATGACTGTTTTGAGTTCATCTGCCCTGTCAGGTGCCTTTGCAAGCATCCAGGGTTGTTTGGTATCTATATACTTGTTGAGATAACTTACCAGCGTCCAGATATCATCAAGTGCTTTCTGGAAGGCAAGCACCTCTAAGTGTGTTCTTACCTGGTCGATTATCCCCTCGGCAAGTTTTTTCAGTTCCCTTTCCTCCTGGGCAGGCTCTGGTACTGTGCCGTTGAAATACTTGAATGCCATTGTTATTGCCCTGCTTACAAGATTGCCGAGGTCGTTTGCCAGATCGCTGTTTATCCTTCCCACAATGGCCTGTTTTGAAAAGTCTCCGTCAAGACCGAATGTGACCTCGCGAAAGAGGAAATATCTGAAGGGATCCACTCCATAGGTCTCGATCACCTCAAAAGGATCAACAACATTACCCAGGGATTTGGACATCTTTCTTCCTTCCACTGTCCACCAGCCGTGAGCGAAGATGTTCTTGGGCAAAGGCATGTCCAGAGCCATTAGCATTGTGGACCAGTACACGGCATGCGTTGTCAGTATGTCCTTGCCAACGATGTGGTGGTCTGCAGGCCACCAGATGAGATTGTCTATTTGTGGTGCAAGATAGAGTGTAGCGGAATAGTAATTCAGCAGTGCATCGAACCAGACATAAGTAACGTAGTTCTCATCGAAGGGCAGCGGAACCCCCCAGGATAGCCTCTTTTTCGGTCGCGATATGCAGAGGTCACCGAGGGGACGGGCCTTGAGGAAACCCATAACCTCATTCTTCCTGGTTTCAGGGAGAATATACCCTGGATTTTCTTCGATATGTTTGATCAAACGATCCTGATATTTCGACATGAGAAAGAAGTAGTTATCCTCCTCAATCTCTTCAACCGGTCTTCCACAGTCAGGACACTTGCCATCAACAAGCTCCTTTTCTGTCCAGAACCTTTCATCAGGTGTGCAATACCACCCTTTGTAGGGTCTCTTTACTATCTCACCTTTATCATAAAGCCTCTGGAGTACCTCCCGTACAACCTCTTTGTGTCTTTCGTCTGTGGTCCGAATGAAGGCATCATTTGAGATGTTAAGCTGTTTCCAGAGGTTTTTGAAGTTTTCAACCATTATGTCGGCATGCGCCTTGGGAGAAAGGCCTCGCTGCTCAGCCGCCTTCTGAACCTTCTGGCCATGCTCGTCAGTGCCTGTAAGAAAGAATACCTTTTTGTCTAGGAGGCGATTAAATCGAGCCAGGATATCTGCCGCAACTGTTGTGTAGGCATGTCCTATATGGGGTAAATCATTCACATAGTATATGGGGGTGGTAACATAAAACCTGTCCATCTTAATGGCCCTTCCTCCTTTTCTTTTTTTTCTTTCTACGTTGGGCTGCTGCTCCCTTTTTCTTCTTGAACCTCTTTTTTCTTCTCTCATTAGGTGTGGTTCTGTCATGTTCCTTTGTCCTATCTTTCTGCTCCTGATGAGGCTTTCTTATTTCCTGGTCTTTATCCAGGGTGGGTTTTTCTCTGTCCTGCTCCGTTGTACTTACCCTTTCTTCCTCCTCCTTTTTAATCTCAACAGGTTCTTCAACAGACTCTTTCTCCATAGGAGGCTTTTCTCTTTCATACAGTTGAGGTTCGTCACCTTTGACAGATGGCAACGCCTCTTCTGGTACCGGTTCGGAGATATGTTCAGTAACGAGATCCTCTCTGGGGCACTCTTCACAGAGACATGAGACATCCAGTGTCTCATCGACTCCCTCTTCTATTGGGCCTTCATGTTCGTAACTGAGGCAGCACATCAGTCTGCCACAGAGTCCTGTCAGTTTGGCTGTATTAAGTACAAGCTCCTGATCCTTTGCCATTCTGATGGAGATAGGTGCAAAGTTGGAAAGAAAGGAGTTACAGCAAAGCTGTCTGCCGCATATGCCGATACCACCCAGCATCTTTGCCTCATCCCTTACACCTATCTGACGCATCTCTATTCGGGTTCTGAACTTTGCGGCCAGGTCTTTGACAAGTTCTCTGAAATCTATTCTTCCGTCTGCAGTGAAGTAGAATATTATTCTCTTTCTGTCTAGGGTTACCTCGGTGCCTACGAGTTTCATGGGCAGCCCTCTGGCATGGATTCTCTCCAGACAGAACTCACGTGCCTCCTTCTCCAGAGACCTGTTCTCCTCGTAAGCCTTAAAGTCCTCTTCCGTGGCCTTTCTTATTACTGTTTTGAGTTCAGTATTACCCTCAAAATCCGGATCAAGGGTAATTACTGTTCCTATTGTCAGTCCGAACATTGACTCTACGACAACCTCATCGCCGGGAGAAAGGTCCAGCTCTCCGGCGTCATAAGTGTATACCTTTCCACAGGGGCGGAATCTTACGCCAACAAGTCTTTTCTCATCTTCCTCTGTTGCAACAACCGTATCCTTTATCTCTTCATTCATTGTCTTGCCTCCGTACTACATTCAGTAAGATAAATACGCCGTTTATAGCAAATATCCGAATTTTTCAGACCTTCGTCTGCCTTTTTATTCTCATCAGGCAGGTAGAAAGATACTGTAAGACAATTGACACATTCAGGTTTAGCCTGAGTGCACTCTTAAGTTCAATTAAATCGGTGTATAATTTTATTATATAATCGTCACTTACCTTTTTACTAATCCTTGTAATTGTCTTTTCTACATTTTTATGGATAATGAGATCTTTGTCCGAGGGAGACAACCTCAATACAAGAATATCCCGGAGAAGCAAAAGGAGATGATTAAGCCAGTCTTCAATATCCACTCTGTCCTTCCACTGATGCAACAGGTGTCCCTTTTCTATTTCCGCGAGTATCTGTTCCATTTCCGTGAAAAAGCCTTCGATGTCATCTATCAGAACTGTTCCAGGTCGTCCCATAGCAATTCTTGTTAAGGTTGCGATTTCAGTATCAGTGGCATCAGGCAGGTGAAGACGTAAAATCTCCTCTGTTTCATCCCTGCTCAGGAGAGAGAAGTTTAGCCTGAAGCATCTTGAACGGATTGTCTCAAGCAGTGTATCGGCAGAGCTGGTAACAAGGATTAAGACGCTGTTTGGAGGAGGCTCCTCAAGGGTCTTCAGAAAGGCATTTGAGGCGGCCTGATTCATGTATTCGGCATTGTCTATGATTACCACCTTTTTTTTGCCCTCATAAGGGGACAGTGAAAGGAATTCCTGAATTTCCCTGATATTGTCTATCTTGATCAAGTTCTTCTCGGGTTCCACAAGCATGATATCCGGATGTTTAAGGCTGGCAATCTTTTTACATGAGTGGCATTCGTCACAGGCATCATTGTCTGGGGTAACAGGTGAGAGGCAGTTGAGGGTTTTTGCAAACTCCAGGGCCATAAGTCTCTTACCTATGCCACTGTCTCCGGCGAAGAGATAAGAGGTTGAAAGCCTCTCTCTCCTCAGGGAGCCAAGGAGTATTTCCTTCTGCCGGGAATGTCCTATTATATTACTGTGAAGCCCCAATCTCTTACTTCTCCATAACCTTTCCGAGGCTTACCACACGGTCGTCATCGCTGACATCCATCAGTTTCACACCTTGGGTGTTTCTTCCGAGAATTGATATATTCTCTGTTTTTGTTCTTATCAGTTTTCCGGTATTGGTTATCAGTACTATCTCATCATCATCCTTAACCTGCAACAATCCAACAGCCTTTCCGACCTTCTCATTGGTTTTTATTGAGATTACCCCTTTTCCGCCTCTTCCATGTACAGGATACTCCTCTATTCTGGTCCTCTTTCCAAATCCTTTTTCAGTAACAGTAAGAATAGTGGTCCTGTCCTGAACCACCTCGGCTGATACCACCTCATCATCATTTGTGAGTTTTATACCCCTTACACCCCTTGCGGTTCTTCCCATAGGACGTACATCCTCTTCGTGGAACCTGATTGCAAGACCGCTTCTTGTGCCTATAAGGAGGTCATCGGTTCCGGTGGTCCTTCTGACGGCAATAAGCTCATCACCATAATCAAGGGTTATGGCTATTATGCCTCTTCCACGTGGATTGCTGAAGTCCTTAAGAGGCGTTTTCTTAACAGTGCCCTTCTTTGTAAACATAACAAGATAGCCCTCTTCAAAGTCCTTTACTGGTATGGCAGTGGTGATACGTTCACCCTCGCTTAACTGAAGGAGGTTTACAATTGCCTTTCCACGAGAGGCCCTTCCTGCCTCAGGTATCTGGTAGATCTTTAGCCAGTAGAGTCGTCCGAGATTGGAGAAAAAGAGCATGTAGTCGTGGGTGGAGCCGATGAATATCTGTTCAACATAATCATTCTCTCTCGTTTCCATGCCGATGAGCCCCTTGCCTCCACGTCGTTGGCTACGATACTCGCTCAGGGGATTCCTTTTGATGTAGCCGTTATGAGAGATAGTGATAACCATCTCCTCCTCGGCAATAAGATCCTCGATAGATATCTCCTTTGCCTCGGGGATGATCTCGGTTCTACGTTCGTCTCCGTATTTTTCCTTTATCTCCAGAAGTTCTTCTTTTACGATTTCGTTAACAAGGGTCTCGCTGGCCAGTATTGCTTTTAATCTCTCTATCTCCTTGATGGTTTCTTCGTATTCCTTTATTATCTTTTCCCTTTCCAGTCCGGTGAGTCTCTGTAGTTTCATATCGAGGATGGCCTGGGCCTGAATCTCAGACAGTGGATAACGGTCGGTAAGTCCCCTGCGGGCCTCCTCCGGAGTGCTTGATGCCCTGATCAGGTTTATTATCTCATCAAGGTAATCTAAAGCGATTTTCAGACCTTCAAGAATATGTGCCTTCTCCTCCGCCTTTCTCAATTCAAAGCGGGTACGCCTGATTGTTACCTCTCTGCGGTGCTGGAGGAACTGGCTGAGTATCCTTCTGAGGCTCATTATCCTGGGCTGCCCACCAAGCAGAGCCAGCATATTGATACCGTAACTGCTTTCCATCTGGGTGTGTTTGTACAGGTTGTTTATTATTACCTCGGGTATCTCTCCCCTTTTCAGCTCAAGAACAACCCTGATTCCGTCTCTGTCTGACTCATCCCGTATCTCCGATATTCCCTCTATCTTTTTATTTCTAACAAGTTCGGCAATCTTCTCTATAAGCCGTGCCTTGTTTACCTGGTAGGGAAGTTCCGTAATAATGATCTGTTCGGGTCCTTTGTGAGGCTTTTCCACCCTGACCCTTGCTCTCACCTTGATGACACCCCTTCCGTGGGTGTATGCCTCGATGATTCCGTTGCTGCCGTATATGATTCCGCCTGTGGGAAAGTCAGGTCCTTTTATCTTTGTCATAAGGTCCTGCACAGAGCTGTCCGGTTTTTCAAGGAGCATTACCAGGCCGTCGATCACTTCGGACAGGTTGTGTGGAGGAATATTTGTGGCCATACCCACGGCAATACCGGAGGAGCCATTTATCAAAAGGTTTGGTACCCGTGAGGGGAGTACTACAGGTTCTGTGGTTGTTTCATCGAAGTTTGGTATGAAATCAACAGTCTCTTTGTCTATATCTCTCAGGAGTTCTTCCGCTATTTTAGCAAGTCGTGCCTCTGTGTAACGGTATGCAGCAGGCGGGTCACCATCGATGGAGCCGAAGTTCCCCTGTCCGTCTATCAGTGGATAACGCATATTAAACTCTTGGGCAAGACGGACGAGGGCATCATACACTGCCGAATCACCATGGGGATGGTACTTCTTTAGAACCTCTCCTACAACTCCCGCACACTTTGAATACTTTTTGCCTGGAAGAAGCCCCTCCCTGAACATGGCATAAAGGATTCTCCTCTGAACAGGCTTTAGCCCGTCTCTTACATCAGGCAGTGCCCTACCAATGATTACGCTCATTGCGTAATCAAGGTAGCTGATTTTCATCTCCTCTTCTATGTTTACAGGTAAAAGACTCATAAAACCTCCTTTTGTTTATATATCAGCAGGGAATAAAGGATAGAGGATAATAAACTGTTAATTATACCATATTTCGATACAGGTAATCTCGAAAGACTGGGGCTCGGATTTCCGGGGAGTCTGTTGAGATGAAGACTCCATCATACAAACCCTTTGAATCCTTATCACTGGAGTCAGGAATTACATAACAGGCAATGCCCATTGCCTGACAGATGAATCGTCTAAAAGTTTCATGGATGGTTCTTTTCGGGTAGAGGTTGGTCCCCTATCTGTTCAGGATTTTTGCTGCTTCCGGAGCAAAATAGGTGAGTATTATGTCGGCACCAGCCCGTTTAATAGAGGTAAGGATTTCCATCATTACCCTGTCATGATCAATCCAGCCAAGCTGTGAGGCGGCCTTCACAAGGGAGTACTCACCGGATACATTGTAAGCAGCCACAGGTACATCAAAGTTCTCTTTAACATCGGAAATAACATCGAGATATGCCAGGGCGGGTTTAACCATTACAATATCCGCTCCCTCTTCAATGTCAAGGGCAACCTCCTTCAGGGCCTCCCTTCTGTTTGGTGGGTCCATCTGATATGAGCGTCTGTCACCAAACTGGGGAGTGGATTCAGCTGCCTCCCTGAAGGGGCCATAAAAGGCAGAGGCATACTTGGCTGCATAACTCATAATGGGGATGTGGCTGAATCCTTCGTCGTCAAGAATCTCACGTATTGCCTTAACCCTGCCATCCATCATGTCGGAGGGTGCTACCATATCCGCTCCTGCCCGGGCATGGGAGAGAGCCTCCTTCTGTAGTAGCTCCAGGGTAGGGTCATTCAATACCTCACCGTCTTTTACAATGCCACAATGACCATGGCTTGTGTACTCGCACATGCATACATCTGTTATAACCAGGAGATCAGGAAGGGTATCCTTAAGTGCCTTTATTGCCTCCTGAACCACACCGTGAGGGTCATAGGCCTCCGAACCCAGTTCATCCTTATGCTCGGGAATGCCAAAGAGTATTACCGCAGGAATTCCGAGTGAATAGATTTCCTTGGCGGTTTTTACCAGCTCGTCGATAGACTCCTGGAAGCATCCTGGCATTGAGTTGATGGGCTTTTTGACACCACGGCCGTGGGTTACAAAGAGGGGATAGATAAAATCATCGGGTGTGAGGATGGTCTCACGGACCATCCTCCTCAATGTTTCTGAACTTCTGAGCCTTCTTGGTCTGTGAACTGGAAACATGTATCCTGCTTTGACTTAACAGGTACTTCCGCAACTTGGTCCGCATGAGGAAGAGGGCTGTCCTCCCCTCAGGACAAAACCTGCCACTGTACCGTTGTCAACATAATCAATTTCCATACCAGAGAGGGTTTGGTAGGTATATGGATCGATGAATACCCTCAAACCGTTCTTCTCTATCACCTGATCCCCTTCCAGGGGATTTTCGGCTACATCAAGGCCGTATGAGGTGGATCAGCCACCGCCGTAAACATATAGCCTGAGCCCCCATCCCTCCTTGCCTTCCTGGGCAAGAAGCTCTTTTGCTTTATCCGCTGCTACATCTGTGATCGTTATCATCTTTCCTCCTGATCTTAAATTAAAGTCTGAAATTATGCAAAAAGCATTTCATTAATGATAACCATTTTTATAATTAAAAGGCAAGGAATTCCCCTGTGGCCTGTCGATACTCTGCCAACGTTTCGA
Organism: Thermodesulfovibrio sp.; assembly: GCA_027050975.1. GTDB lineage: Bacteria > Nitrospirota > Thermodesulfovibrionia > Thermodesulfovibrionales > JdFR-85 > JALUAR01. The sequence goes on along the minus strand of JALUAR010000126.1, from coordinate 700 downwards.
TGATTATTTATGATATAATAAAAATTCAGTTTTTTCAAAACAGACTCAACTGTATGTTTGCCTAAACTGAAAAAGATTACGATGAGAGGGGGCTTTTGCACAATGAGAAAGGACAATCATGTTGTCTGGCATAAGGGATATGTAACCAGGGAGGATCGAAACCGCTTGAACGGACACAGGAGCGGCCTTGTCTGGTTTACCGGCCTGTCTGCCTCGGGAAAGTCGACGATAGCACATAAAGTGGAAAGTGAACTGTTCCGGAGGGGGGTGCGAGCATATGTGCTTGACGGAGACAATGTTCGCCACGGCCTTAACTCTGACCTTGGCTTCAGTAGAGAAGACAGAAGGGAAAATCTCCGGAGAATTGTTGAACTATCAAAACTGTTTGTGGATGCTGGAATAATCGTTCTTGCGGCATTTATCTCTCCCTTTCGCAGTGACAGGGCTTTTGTTCGGGAAAGATTCAACAATGACAACTTCTTTGAAATTTATGTGAAGTGCTCTCTTCACGAATGTGAGAGGAGGGATCCAAAAGGGCAGTATAGAAAGGCAAGGGCTGGTATCATTAAGAACTATACTGGGGTATCCTCTCCCTATGAAGAGCCGGAAGCTCCGGATCTTATCATCGATACCGAAAAAATGGGGATAGAAGAGTCCGTAAAAAAGGTGATTGATTTACTTGAGCAAAGAAAATTAATAT
>JALUAR010000125.1 GCA_027050975.1 Thermodesulfovibrio sp. | reverse complement strand
GTCTGGCTGACCGTTTATTTCAAGTGCAGTTCCTGTTTCAAGACATGCTTCTATTATTTTTTCCATGTCGACAGGGTATGGATCCCGGGAGCCAATTAATCTGCCTGTTGGATGTCCTATTGCGTGCACGAATGGGTTCTTGCAAGCTGCTATTATACGGTTTGTGTTATCCTGGTTGAAGTGTGAGTGGATGGATGCCACCACGAAGTCCATTTGTGCCAGGAGTTCATCCGGTAGATCAAGGGAGCCATCTGGTAGAATGTCTACTTCAGCTCCCCATAGGATAAACTTCTTACCCAGTTCTGCATTTATCTGATCAATTTCTTGTTTTTGTTTCATGAATCTATCTGGGGTGAGTCCGTTAGCTACACGGACTGCTTGTGAGTGGTCTGTTATCAGCAGATACTGATAGTGGGGGAAGTTTTCTAGCACATACTTAGCCATCTCCTTTATTGGTAGTGAGCCATCACTCCATGTGGAGTGGCTCTGAAAGTCTCCTTTTATATGGGTTTCTGAAATTAATTCAGGGAGGTTATAATTCTGTGCCGTTTCAATTTCTCCTCTATCTTCACGCAGTTCAGGTGGTATCCACTGCATGCCCAGTAGCCGGTAGACCTCATCCTCGGATTTTCCTCCCAGTTTTTCGCCTGTATCAGCTTTAAATACTCCGTATTCGTTGATTTTGAGTCCTTTATCTTTTGCTATTTCTCTTAGATGTACGTTGTGTTCTTTAGAGCCTGTGAAATACTGTAGTGCTGCTCCCCATTGATCAGGATTTATCACTCTCAGGTCTACCTGTCTTTCCAGTTCTTTACTTATTATACTGGCTTTAGTGTCACCTGCAAGCAGTACTTCTTTAACTATTGGTAGATGAGTAAATGCGTGTATCACTTTAGTTCTGTGTTCTGGCTCAGTTGCCACAAGTATGTCTATGTCTCCGACTGTTTCTTTTCCTCTTCTGAGGCTGCCTGCGGCTTCTATTGCCAGTAGTATGTTATCTGGTAGAGAATTTTTCAGCTGTTCTATTATTGTTCTGGCTAAGGTGTAAGCATGCCAGTAGAGTATACGCTTTTGTGTTAGTTCCACGAGTTCAAGTCCGTGGAGTATTTTTTCAATTTTTTTAGGTCCGAATCCTTTGATAGCCAGAACTTTGCCGCTTTTAAGTACCTTTATGAGCGACTCTTTATCTTTGACTCCAAATTGATCGTGTAGTATTTTGAGTGTTCTTGGTCCCAATCCAGGAACAGACATTAATTCCACGAGTTTTTCCGGCACCTGTTGGCGGAGCTCTTCATACTTTTTGATGGTACCTGTTTGCAGGAATTCCCGGATTTTTTCTATTGTTCTTTCGCCTATACCGTGGACTTTCTTCAGGTCATGTTTTTGCATATACGTTGCTATATCTTCAGGTAGGCTGGCTATTATTTGAGCGGCTTTGCGGTAAACGATTGCCCGAAATCTGTTTTCGTTACCACCCAAGAATTCACTCATGTCAGCCATTTTTTCAAAGATGCGGGCTAACTCTTTATTTCTTGGTGTGGACATTATTCGGGTAGTTTAATTTTCTTTAACCAGTTCCAGTTTTCAACAAACCAATTCCAGGTTGCTTTAATTCCTTCGTAGAGAGGTGTGGTGGGGTTCCACTTCAGGATTTGTCTGGCTCTTGTGATATCAGCTTTGGTAACTGGCATATCTGCGGGATGGAAGTCTGATAGATGTCTAATTACTTTTTTATTGCTAATTTTTTCCAGCGTGGTAATTACTTGGTTGACGCTGAAGTCATCTGGATGACCCAGGTTAAAGACGGGTGGTGAGGTTGAGGGGGCATTGGCGAGGGTGGATGTAAGCGCCTGATATGCTTTGAGTGTACCTGTTGCTATGTCATCTATGTAGGTGAAGCTTCTTCTCTGGGATCCATCTCCGTAAATGGTTATGGGCTGGTTGCTGAGCAGTTTATGTATTAGTCTGAATATGAGCATGTCTGGTCTACCCCATGGTCCGTAGACCGTGAAGTATCGGACTATGATGCTCTTGATGCCATATATGCGGCTCCATACTCCGGTAAGGTATTCTGCTGATAGTTTGCTGATTGCGTAGGGGGAGAGTGGTTGTACTGGGATCATGGATTCTTTGAAAGGTGGTTTTAATCCTCCGTATATGGATGAAGTTGATGCCAGGAGGATGTACTTGGTATTGAATTCCACCATTGCTTTGAGTATGTTGAGGTGTCCTTCAACATTGGTTTTGAAGTATTCTTCTGGTTTAAGGAGGCTGTTACGGACACCGGCTTTTGCTGCCAGATTTATTACTCCTGCTGGTTTAAATCTGGCAAATATTGCTTTGACAAATGAAGAATCGCATATATCTCCTTCTATGAAGGTGAAGTTGTCTTTGTGTTTATGTTGCTTCAGAAGGTGGTTTATTCTCTGTCGCTTCAGTTCCGGGTCGTAATAGTGGTCAAAGTTGTCTATGCCGATTACTTTGAATCCTGCGTTCAGGAAGAGTTCAGTGGTTTTGTGTCCTATGAATCCTGCGGCTCCAGTTATTATTACGGGGTTTGTACTTGCAGGCATATTTTTAATGAATGGTTCAACATAAAAGGTAAATCCGCTAACTTACAATTAAAAGGGGAGAAGATATGGGAAAGGAATGGACCTTGGCAATGCTTAAGCCCGACGCAGTGGAAAGAAATTTGATTGGTGCTATTATTTCAAGGCTTGAGAGTGAGGGATTCAGGGTGGTAGCTATAAAGATGACCAGGCTGACGAAGGAGTCTGCAGAAGCGTTTTACAGTGTGCACAGGGGAAAGCCTTTTTTTGAATCACTGGTCAGGTATATAACCAGTGGTCCGGTAGTGGCTATTGTGCTGGAGCGTGAGGATGCAGTTACTCATTTGAGGAGTGTAATGGGTGCGACTGATCCTGCCAAAGCTGATAGAAACACGATACGCTTTCAATATGGTCTGTCAATTGAGAAGAATACCATACATGGTTCTGATTCGCCAGAGAATGCTCGCAGGGAGATAGCTTTTTTCTTCACGGAGCAGGAACTAGCAGAATTAACTTCAAAATAACAGTGACCCATGGGAAAAGAGTGGAGGATAGAAAGGGATACGCTGGGCGAGGTGAAGGTGCCCGCTGATAAGTACTGGGGTGCGGTTACGCAGCGCTCTCTAAACAATTTTCCGATTGGTGGAGATGCCTTTCGTATGCCTATGGAGATAATCTACGCGTATGCCTACATAAAAAAGGCATGTGCATGGGCAAACTGGAAGCTTAATGTTTTGTCTGAAGAAAAAGCCAGGCTTATAATGCAGGTGTGCGATGAGATACTGGAGGGTAGACTTGATGATCATTTCCCCCTTAAGGTATGGCAGACTGGCTCGGGTACGCATACTAACATGAATGTTAATGAGGTTATAGCTAATCGTGGACATGTGCTCAAAGGTGGTAAGCTAACAGATTCCCCCAAGTTTCTTCATCCCAATGATGATGTGAATCGTTCTCAGTCTTCAAA
>JALUAR010000124.1 GCA_027050975.1 Thermodesulfovibrio sp. | reverse complement strand
CTGAATATGGATGAGTTTCAATCCGAGCTTCTTCCTCAACAAAAAATAGAGATCGTAAAGAGACTCGAGAAAGAGATCGACAGGAAAAAAGACAAGATCGCCTTTGTCGGCGACGGTATAAACGATGCTCCCGTGCTTATGGCCTCTGACATAGGAATAGCAATGGGAGGGCTTGGCTCTGATGCCGCAATTGAGGCTGCCGATGTTGTGCTTATGAAGGACAGACTCTCTGCCCTGATTGATGCAATGCATATCTCAAGGAGAACAAGACGTATTGTCTTTGGAAACATAACAATGGCCTTTGTTATAAAGGCTTTCTTTATCTTTTTCGGAGCCCTCGGCATGGCAACCATGTGGGAGGCTGTTTTTGCAGATGTCGGTGTGGCAATAATGGCGATCCTTAACTCAACTAGAGTGTTAAAGGAATAGAAGACCCGAAGCAATCTGTTTCAACCCTGCCCGTATCCTCTATCATGCCACACCTCCTGCTGATTTGGTAAGATACCTCTTTATGCTGTCATAAAAATTCTCAGCCTCCGGATACAGAAAGGCTACATCTCTTTCACTGGGCTCCTTCATATGCACACAATCACACTCATGTGTCAGATCGTAAGCACGATTCAGTGCAGCGGAGAATTTCATCGGAAATATACCTTTGTCCAGATACTCCCTTTTGAACCTTTCGATAAGATCCGCATGGGTAAGGTTGCCGATATCCTCAATCCCGAAGATGGCCAGCAGACTGTAAATCATGGTATGGTAGAGCTTAGCCACAGTGGCAGTGTTGCTTACCTCCTCTGTCATTAAAAACTTTGCCTCCGAGAGACTCTCCTCCGCCTCCCTTAGCCGCCTTTCCAATATCTTGTCTCTTTGCATTATAAACCTCCACTTTTAAATACTTCCCTGCACATTGTTAACATCTCCCTCACCTCTTTTCAGCAACTATGCAGCCTGTGAAGATTACTCCTTCTTCAGCAGTCTCATTCTTCTGTCAAACTCATCCCTGTTTATCTCACCTGCGGCAAACCGTTGTCTGAGGATGTCTACTGCTGTGTCATTATGCTCTTTCGGACTGCTATTGCCCAGAATAAGCTTTACCAGATAAACCACACCTGCAATTACCGCTATCCAGAAAATTACCATGAATATCCAGCCAAACCCAAATCCTCCAAATCCCATTCCTCCAAATCCGTTCCAGTGCATCATTTTAAACCTCCTTTTCCTGGATCTGATTTTTTTGATAATCCATAAAAAGCAATCTGAGCCTCTCCAGATCCTTATAATCGTCGTAACTGGTCTTTCTCCATCTGAATGGCAGATCAAGAATCGTTCCAGGCTCTTTTATACTGTACATGGCCTTTAATGCCTCTGTCAGAACAGCCCGTTGTTGTGACTTATTAAAAGGCTCGCCCAGGGGATGGCCAAAGGGCCATCTCAGAAACACCGTCCTTGGCGGCTTAATCTTCTCTGTAAACTTACGAACTATGGAAATTCCTATGGTTGGAATCCCTATTCTCTCTATCTCTCGCTGGATCAGCCCTACGGACTGATTGCAAATGCCTCAACCAGGTGTAAGTATGACTATATCCGTTCCATCATCTTTTAAAAGAGTTGCTACCTCTGGGGCTGTTTTACTCACAAGGGTATTAATATGTTCTCCTTCTATATGTCCCATGAAGCTATAATGCCTTTCTGATACTTCACCCACAATGCCTGCATCACTTAGCTCCCACAGTCTCTCTATGGGAAAGATTATATTTATATCTCTCTCTGCATCCGAGTGGTCATAATAATCATGAGTTATTACAAGTTCGGACAAGGCCCTGTTGACATCAATTATCCTGAAAGAAGGGTCTCCGTTGGGATCATCCATATTGAAAGGTTTCTGATCCTTATGATGAATGCCTGTGGTGGTTACAATCGCAATCTTTGACAATTGAAGTGGCTTATTCACTGAAGCCCAGGGAATATCCTCTGTTTGCAATGCCGAGTAGGATTCAATAAACCTCTTTGCAAGAATTGGATATCGTGTTATCACCTTGGCTATTATCCTATGTTTTATTCTTTTTAAGTTCATTGCCTGGCTTATGTTATTTATTGTTTTCTTCTGATTTCAGAGTATCAGGAAATTGTGAAGGAAGTTTGAAGGGAAAATTGCTGATAATCTGTCTTCATATATAAAACCTTCACCAAAAATTCATAAAACCTTCAACTTATATTCAAAAAAGAGCTATACACTATAACCAGACTTTTAAGGAGGTTATAGAAAGTATATCATGAATCCTGAAAAGTATACAAAAAATAAGATCCTCACCTGGTCAGGAACAGCCCTGTTTTTCATTATAGGAATAGGAACAGGGCTATATATAGGCAGCTACGGAGCATTAATACTACTGTCTAATCTCTCCCTGTCACATTTGGATGCCTGCTTTCTGGAGCGAACTCTGATCGTATTGGGCATGGGCCTGGGCATTGTCTATGCCGTCATTCTTGCCCTCACAGGCAATGCTTTTGTGAGGCAACTGGCAACCCGGTCTTATTCCCTGAAAAGAGAAGGCAATTACGGGTCATCAAAAGACATTTGTATAAAAAGGCACTCCCTTGTCAGTATCAATGAATGTAACAGGATCCTTAACAAGATATCCTTTCTTTCTCCGTATTATAACATAATAGAGTCGATAGTGCTTGTAGGTAGTGCAGCCTATGGTCTGCAAAAGAAAGGATCTGATACGGATATCGTAATTATATGCAAAGACGATGGTTACAACAAAGTTCGAGAAGTAGTTTTTCAAAGAGAAATCGAAGAGCACTGGAACGGATCCCAAAAGGGTAAAATCGAATTTACAGTGCTCTCTTCCGAAATTGTAAAAAGGGAGTTTCAGCTGGGTTCACCTTTTTCACAATCGATAAGACACGGAGTAATTCTTAAATCAGGTGGTTTTATCGAAAAGCTCAAGAAGAGATATCAATCTTCGATACCAACAAAAAAATATGTCATAAAGGCCCTGTATGAAGGAATAGCAACCCAATACTTCGGTGCCCTTGCCAGGCTTGGTAGTGAGATAAAGAAAGGCCACGGCGAAAATGGTGCCTGTACTCTGGCAGGCCGGTGTCTTGGTCACGCACCTGCCGATAAACTTGCAAACGTGATCATGAGGATGCTTTATCTTACTCTGCCACTTCGAGGGTTCATGCCTCTGACCAAAAGTGACGTACAGACCTTTGTTTGTGATATTTACGGAATCAGGTATTCAAAGGCTACTGAAAAAGTCATTCTGATGTTAAGAAATGAGACCAAAAGTATCAGATCCGATGATTATCTCCTCCTGAAGGAGTTTGCCGCCAAACTGTTCAGGGAGATACTTCACGAGGTAGGTATAACAAAAGAGATTCTTCGCATACTGAAGGATGCTTCATTTATGGCCAGAGGGGATTTTCACAGAATTCAGGATAGATCATACAGAAACTGCGTACTGGCAGAACTCAGGACAAAGCCTTCATAACTTTTTCATTTTTTTGTGTTAGAAAGTATAAAAGTATTTCTTATGGAG
>JALUAR010000123.1:6379-15586 GCA_027050975.1 Thermodesulfovibrio sp. | reverse complement strand
ATAAAATGTAAAGGGTATGTGAATTGTTGTTAATTTTTTGTTAATTTGTTGGTTTGGTTTGAGAGGGTTATTACTTTTGAGAGGAGCTTTTAGGCACAAATTTATATCCCACTCCGGGCACTGTCAGGATATATTCTGGTGAAGAAGGGTCCTTTTCAATCTTCGTCCTGAGATGCTGGATATGTACATCAATTACCCTTGACCAGGAATAAAGCCTTTTGGAGTCCTTCCAGAGGGATTTTCTTATAAAATCACGACTCAATACCTTCTCTCTGTTTTTAATGAGAAAACATAGCAGATCAAACTCCTTTGGTGTCAACTCTACGGCCTTACCCCTGACCTTAACCTCTCTTCTTGGATAGTCAATCTCGATATCACCCACATTAACACAGTTCTGATCTTCTACAGAGTATCTTCTTAAACAGGCCTTTATACGCGCTATTAATTCTATCGTCTCAAAGGGTTTCACCACATAATCGTCGGCTCCGCTTTCCAGACCCAGCACCCTGTCAGACACACTGTCTCTTGCTGTAAGCATTACCACAGGCAGATTAAAGTGTTGACTCCTGATTTCACGACAGAACTCAACACCGTCACAATCAGGCAGCATAAGGTCAAGTACTATAAGGTCAGGTACCTGTTCGGCAAGCACCTTTCTTGCCTCCTCACAGTTGCCGGCTGTTATCACCTTAAAGTCGGAAACCTCAAGGTTGGCCTTAAGGACCTTTAATATGTCGGGATCATCATCTACAACCAGAATTAACGGTTCCATTTTTTCCTTTCACAAAGGGAAGTTTAAAGTAAAAAACAGATCCTTTGATACCGTCACTAATAACTCCGATCTCTCCTCCGTGAGTCTCGATAATACTCTTGGAGATAGCAAGTCCGAGACCGGTACCACCCTGTCTTTCCTTATAGAACATCTGAAAAACCTTTTTGTGTTTTTCCGGAGGGATGCCCGGGCCATTATCAGCCACCCTTACGGCAACCCACTCACCTGTCTTATAAGCCTCAATTGTTATCTCGTCACCTTCGGGTGAGTGTTGCACAGCGTTATTAAGTAAGTTTACCAGAACCTGCTTGATTCTGTCCTCGTCAGCACAGACAAACAGTTCGCTTTCAAGTTCTGTCTTAAGGGAAATTCTCTTTTTATCCAAAATGGGCATTATGTCAATCAGCACCCCCTTTATTATATGGCTCAATTCTAAATCATTAAAATGTAATTCCATTCTTCCAGTCTCGATCTTTTCAAGATCCAGGGTCTCATTTACCATACGAGTAAGCCTCTCTGTATTGGAGGAGATAATCTCCGTAAAGGTCAGCAACTCCTCAAGTTCTGACAGATTCTCACAGTCCAGCTTATGAGAAGTAAGCTTCTTGTTAATGTAGTCAACTGCACCTTTAATAGAAGTTAAAGGCGTACGAAGTTCATGCGAGATACGGGAAATAAAATCAGACTTCCTTTCGCTTAACTCCCTGTACAATTTGTTTGTTTCCAGGAGCTTCTCGTTTGCAAGCATTAACTCCTTTGTAGCATCCTGAACCTTCTCTTTCAATGAATTCTGATAACTCATCACAGTTTTCATCATTTCCGAGAAGGATTTGTAGAGAACTCCTATCTCATCCTCTGATCTTGCTTTGATATTAATATAATTGCCTCCGTGGTAATTCTCCAGAGCCTCCTTCAGTCCTGTTATCGGCTTGATCACCAACTTTCTTAACGATAGATAAAGAACCGAAAGTAATATAAAAGAGATAAAAAGAGTCCCTACAGCCATAATAATCCTGTTATGTCTTATGGATGTGTAAACATGATTAATCGGAATCGTAACGCTAATGGCTCCTCTCACATCGCCAAGGCGATAACCCGGATGACAACTCAGACAGGGTGGTTCAACATACAGAGGTGCAATAAATCTGAAGAGTTTTGATCCTTCAACATTCTGGATGGTGGTTAATTCCTGAATATCCTCTGTTTCAAATCTCTTCAAAGCAATTGTCTCAAACTCATCCGGAGCATTTGCAGGATTGACAAGTTTCAGACTTGTAATGTGAAACCAGTACAAACCTTCCTTTTTTGAATACTCCGATAACTCTCTCGTTACAAAAGCGGGGTTTTCCTTTATGTATCTCTTTCCCGTAATATCAATAATCTCTGACTTTTTGAGATATGGATTCTTCTCAACCCAGGGCAGCTTCTCCACAAATATTCCACCATGGTCTGCAATCCATCTCCTTGTCAGGACAATCTGCTTAAAGAGTATACGTGCCTGAGATTCGACCTGTTTGAATATCAACCTTTCCTGATGCCTCTCAACCATACAAAAGGTTATACTGACAGTACAGACTAAGATAACAGCACATATGCTCACAACTTTAAGATTCAGACTTGACCTAAACCTTTTAAAACAGTTCATATTATAATTATAAACGAAAGGGAGGTATTCCATGAAGGTTTTGGAGGCTGTAAAGAAAAGAAGAAGTATCAGGAGATTTCTTCAAAAGGACATTCCTGAGGCAATGCTCCAGCAACTGATTGAAGCTCTGATATGGGCACCGAGTGCAGGCAATCTTCAATCGCGTAGATTCTATTTTGTTAGAGATCAGAGGATTAAGGATGCTCTCTCTCAGGCTGCCTTGAATCAGACATTCATCAAAAAGGCCCCGATTGTTATCGTAGGTTGCACTGACCATAGAATTGACTACCATTACGGACAGAGAGGGATAGAACTTTACTGTATTCAGGATGTCTCCTGTAGCATTATGTGCATGATGTTAGTTGCACATGAACTGGGTTTGGGAACTGTATGGGTAGGTGCTTTTTACGAGGACAGGGTTGCGAAAATACTGGATATTCCTGATCATTTAAGGCCAGTAGCTATTGTTCCTGTAGGATGGCCGGAAAAGATTCCCTCTGCTCCTCCAAGGCTCGCTGCTGACGAGGCTGTCATCTGGGTATAGGGCTTCAGTCTATTGTTTCACCAGTCTTTTAGCAGCCTCATATACTTCTGTCAGGGCTGCGGGATGCTCTTTTATTGCACCTTTTGCATCAACCGCTTTATAGTAAAGGGTCTCATGTTCGGGCACATTTATGGTTCTGAAAAAGGCGGTTGCCGTTGCATCACCGCACCTGAAGCCGACCTCTTTTTTCATACCTCCCACCATTAGCAATAAGCCTTTTCTTCCGTATTGTCCTTCCGGAATAGGTCTTTTGAGAAGATACTTTTCGCACCAGAATGCCTGACAGCGATCAATAAGCGTCTTTATCTGCGCTGAAAGACCAAAGAAAAATATTGGTGATGCCAGGATAAAGCGATCAGCCTCACGAATCGCATTGTACACCTCTGTCATATCATCCTCTATTACACATTTTCCGGTATCATCACAACCACCACAGTTAGTACATGGAGAAAGGTTCATCTGGGATGGACGGAAGAGGGTAATCGAATAACCCTCTTCCTCCACTGCACGGATAGCCTCCTTAAGTAACAGTTCTGTATTTCCTTCTACTCTTGGGCTTCCAAGAAAGGCAACAACTTTCATTTCAGCTCCTTTTTAATATCAATATCCTTCGACCTATTGCCTATCAGCTTCAGCCTTTTTAATCGATCTTTTTAAACATCTCCTTTTTGGCACCACAGATTGGACAGGTATCAGGAGCAGAACCCTCGACGGTGTTACCACAGACCTGGCAGACGTAGTAATCAACATCCTCGTTCTTTCCAAGGTTCTCCAGGGCCTTCTTGTAGAGTTCAGCATGTATCTTCTCCACCTCATTGGCGAAGTTGAAACTTCTTAGAGCACCGTCATTGCCTTCCTCCTTTGCGTTGGCAATCATCTGAGGATACATGTTCTGAAACTCGTAAGATTCTCCGTTTATTGCCTCTTTGAGGTTCTCCTTCGTGCTTCTGATTCCACCAAGTTCCCTGAGATGATTGTGAGCATGAATAGTTTCAGCCTCTGCAGCAGCACGGAAGAGTTTGGCTACCTGCTTGTAGCCCTCCTCCTCTGCCTTTTTTGCAAAGGCAAGATACTTCCTGTTTGCCTGAGATTCGCCGGCAAAAGCCTCCTGAAGATCCTTTTCCACTTTTGACATAATACTTTACCTCCTTTTTTCGAACAGATTTCGTTTAAATTCAAAAATACTATTTCCAACGGATTGGAATTTTTCAACTCACCAGGAGGGTGAGCTGAAAAATTCCCTTTTTATTGATTTAGCTGCCTTTCATCTCCGCTCAGAAAGCAGGGCATTCAGGCAGCATACTCGGAAAAAACTGCTTCTTAACCTTCCTCTCCTATCAACTCCATAGGTTGGCCACAGCAAACCAGTTGTCCGCCACCTGCTTTTGTTACAACCACCTCATTACCACAGACATTACACCTGTACTTTTCACCTGCTTTTTTTACAGCCATTTCATTTCACCTCCTTTAATCATTCGAGGAAGCTGGACAGTCTCAAAATTTATTGATAATACTATCTTTCCACCATTTTAGCAAAAACCTTCTACCGCAAGATCTCTTTCTACTTTTTTATAAATCTAACTCTACATATATTGGGGTTGCATGGGCAGAGTCCCTGATGTCAACTGCCTTTTTGTTGAACCCCCTCACACTCACAAACAGTGTAGTATTGAATTTATACGACCCTGATATCCACGGGCTCACCAATCCATGTCCCATGAAGATTGCAGTGTTCTATAGCCTCAATCCTTGAGGTTTCATTTAATCTTATCCTGAAGTGAGCATACGGAGAAGAGAGCCCGCCTGCCTTATATAACGTTGCTGCCGTGGTAATAACAGCCTTTTTTATAAAATCTCGCCTATCCATCACTCACCCTCTTTTCGTAAAATTGACCAGGGGACTGATATCAGATCCCCTGGTTTTTAAGATAATAAATAGTTCAAGACTATTGGAGAGCTTCGTAAACCCTGCCTACGAGATCAGCAGATGGTTTCAGTGTCTTATCACCCTCATCCTTCCACTTGGCAGGACAGCCCTCGTCAGTATGTTTTGACAGATGAAGGTTTGCTTTAAACTTTCTCATCAGTTCGTCAATGTTTCTACCCATATTGTAGTAGTTTACCTCGGAGTTGAGTATCACACCTTCCGGATTGATTATAAACGTGCCACGCAAGGCAAGCCCCGTCTCTTCATCATACACACCGAACATTCTTGAAATCCTGCCTGTGGGGTCAGCGCCCATGGGATACTGAACATTTTCAAGAAGTTTTTCATCTCTCTTCCATGCAAGATGCACAAACTGTGTATCTGTACTCACTGTAATAACCTCTGCCCCCATCTTCTTAAAGCGGTCATACTGCTCTGCCAGAGCAGCAAACTCGGTAGCTCAGACAAAGGTAAAATCAGCGGGATAGAAGAAAAGGATAGTCCATTTTCCGGCCTTCTTCAGTTTCTTCAGGGAGATTTTGCCAAAATCTCCCTTCTTCGGATCATAAATATCCATCTCAAAATCAGGGACCTTCTGGCCCACCTTCAGTCCGCAGCAGATCTCCTCTGCGCCCATAATACACCTCCTGTTATTAATTTAGGAGTCAAAGACTCCTGATTTTACGAAATAATTTAGCCCTTACTCTACTACTGTAATCTCTTTGGTTGCTTCCCACTGTCCGTGAAGATTGCATCTTTCAATAACCCTCAGCGTGGATGTACGGTGTTTCCCACCTTTGACAAAGGTTAATGTTACTTCAGGTCTTGTAAAGACAGGAGTAAGGTCAATTCTGGTATTGAAGTTCTGACCGAAATAGACTTCAATCCACTGGATATGATGTCCCTCTTCCATAACATGCGGCAGCTCACCCACCTTAATTGTTACCTTAAAAGGCTCTCCAACCTTTACAGAATCAGGACACTCGATGACAGGGGTATGTTTCTTCTCCATCTCTGTCATGTTAGCAGGGTCCTGAGGTCTGTTGATTCCGCAAAACAGATTTTTCTCACCCATTTTTTACCTCCTTGGTAATGTTTGTTAGATTGTTGACAGTTTGCCAGCTGAAACAATAATGCGATTCTTAAGTTTTAATGTTTACTCTATCCGATTTTTTCAAACTCACTCTTTTTAGCTTTACATAAAGGACAGCGCCAGTCATCCAGCAGATTTTCAAAGGATGTTCCCTCCTTATCATCCTTGTAAAGCCACTTACATATGGCACAACGCCATACAACTCCGTCTTCTCTGTCACCGTACTTTTCAATAACCTCCCATCCACGAGACTCCCATTGCTTCACAGAGGGAGGAATAAAGCCTGAGAAAATCTCTTTATCACGAGCATCTTCAACCAACACTGTAACAGTAATCCCTTCCTTTCTCACTGTATAACCCCAATTAAAATTATCTTTTGTGTCGGGGGCAGTCATCTTAGCCTCGAATACAATTGTATCTCCTTTCTTTTTTACCTTTGACCACGAGTAACAACATTTTGCAATAGAGGTACAGCCACATTTCCCACGCAGAAGCTCCAGACCGTCAATACTAAAACCTCCTGCCACCTTTTCCACTAATACTGCCACTTCATCTCTCCCCTCGGATTTATAATGTTCTTAATTTCTGTTTTTTTACTGCTTTCTCAATACTATTTCATGCAGAGCAGCGACAGCGGCAATAACTCTTTTGCTCCAGCAGCTATTCTATGCTGGCTCAAAAGCGTCCTTTGGTGCATTGCAAACCGGACAGGTCCAGTCCTCAGGCAATTGATCAAAGGGAGTACCCTCCTGTTCCTCATCATAAATGTATCCGCAAACTGTGCATCTGTACTGCATTGATCAAACCTCCTTTTACTGAAATTTCTTATGATATTCAATGACCTGTTTGGCAAACTCACGGCCAAAGCTATAACACTTTTCTTCATCCTCAGGAGATGGTCTGTATTGAACCTGAATACCCGGCTCAACAACATCAAGCTTCATGTTCTGGAACTCCTGGTAGAGCCACTTTACAGCACCACCACCCCATCCGTAGCTGCCAAAAGCACCGGCGATTCTGTTTGTCGGTCTTAATCCTCTAAGATGAGTAATGAACTCTGCTATGGACGGAAAGACCTCATTGTTTAGAGTAGGCGAGCCAACCAGCAAACCTCTGGATTTCCAGAACTCCTTTATTGCCACACTCATTGGTGTTGCTCTCAGTTTAATAACCTTACAGTCCACACCTTCATCCTTTATGCCTCTCATAATCGGCTGAGTCATGATCTCCGTACTATGCCACATTGTATCGTATATGATTGCTACCCGAAGATTGGTCTTTCCTTCTGCCATATCGAGATACATCTGAATCACTCTCTCCGGTTCACTTCGCCAGATAACACCATGGTCGGGAGCTATCATATCGATATCCAGCTTGAGATCCTGAATCTGCTTTATTTTGGACTTTATAAGTTTTCCAAATGGCATAAGAATGTTGGCATAATAGTCTATTACCGCATCCTCCAACTCTGCATGAGATGCACACTCTGCAAATTCATCATCAAACCGAGCAGTTGAAGCCATATGCTGACCAAAGGCATCTTGTGATATGAGCATCTTGGCCTCTTTAACATAGGTCATCATGGAATCAGGCCAATGCAACATTGGGGTTTCGATAAACATAAGAGTATATTTGCCTATTTTCAGTTCCTCTCCGGTTTTCACAGTCTTTATATTCCATTTAGATGTATCAAAAAAGCGTTCCATCCCCTGCTTACCACGAGCAGTAGTATAGATTGTTACATCGGGAAAATGCTTCATGAATATCCCAAGAGCCCCCATATGGTCATTCTCAATATGATTTACAACCAGGTTTTTTATTTTCGCAGGATCTATAAGGCTCTTTATATTGCTGATACCTATCTCAGCAAAGTCATGTTTTACGGTATCGATAAGAGTTATCTCATCATCCAGTATGAGGTAATTATTATAAGTGGTACCGTTGGGCGTGACATAACCGTGAAAATCCCTGACCGCCCAGTCAATTGCTCCAACCCAGTAAATATCAGGCTTGATCTCAACAGCCTTCATACACACACCTCCATCACAGGAATCTTGTCATTTTTATTTCTCGCTGCTGTCTTAATGAATATATATTCCAATCTTAAATAACAAACTTTTAAATCTTCAGTTATTCTATCCTCCCTCAACAATACTCAACTCATCCCACATAAACCAGTTGCCGGTATCCTCCAAAAAACTATACGTATTGTTGAGCAACTGATAATGACTTTCCTCTTCTCTTGTCAAAATCTCGAACAGCTTTCTCTCTCTGGAGTCCGTTGCCTTACCTGCAACCTCCTGATAATAATGAAACCCCTCTTTTTCCATCTCAAGCGCTATTTTTATAGCCTCTTTTTCATCCGTTGTTGCCTGAATTCTTTGCATCATCTGATCCTTGAAGTCGGAAAAAACCGTCTTTACATCACCAATCACTTTCATCTCGAAATCCATCTCCATCCCCTTAAGAATTCCCTCTAGCATCCTCAGGTGCCTTTTCTCATCCAGTATAAGGCTCTCGAACATTTTCTTTCCCAGAGGATGACTGGTACGGGATGCGGCATCTGTATAAAAACTGATGGCATCTGTCTCCATCTTTATGGCTCTGTTTACTGCCTCAGATATTGCCATTATATCCCTCCTGTAATATTTTTCTTTTTGCAAATAATATCCTCATCCAACTGCAGCATCTACCTTCCCATTTTCTCTACTCCAGCAAAGATGAGAAGTCTCCATGGTGCTGCTCCTCCTCAGCAAGTATCTGCTCAAAGAGCTTTCTCGTGGTGTAATCCCTCTCCTTTTCGGCAAGCTCTATAATATCACGGTACATCTCAATGGCCTCTTCCTCAGCCTTCTTATCAATCTCGATCATCTCCTTAAGAGACTCTCCAAGCACAATCTCAGCCGGTTTTGTAGTGGGTTTTTCTCCGAGGTAGTCAAGTCTCTCGGCAATCAACTCTGCATGCATCATTTCTGCAATTGCTATCCTTCTCAGCAACGCCTTCACAGAATCGGAGTCCATCCCTTTGGCCATCACATGCTGCCACATATACTGGATACTCACCTGCATCTCCCTTGCAATGGCTTCATTCAACTTGTCCAACAACTCCCTGCTGGCCATAAGCCCTCCTCAGTTTGTGAATTTTTCATGGTTAAAAACCACAAAGCCACATAGCTTACATGCTGTTTCGTTTTCGTCGCTCCAGATCTCGATTTCCGCCCCGCAC
>JALUAR010000123.1:2270-6369 GCA_027050975.1 Thermodesulfovibrio sp. | reverse complement strand
GGGCATGTAACCTCAGTGGGAAATGGCACATTTTTCATGGCACATGCCGGTTTCTCAGGAAACTCTTTCTCTCTCATTTGCCTTCCTCCACCCTTCATTTCTGAGGCGATTCATACGCTCTGTCCCCCAGGTTTTTATTTTTTCAATGTAAGCCCTTGGATCTGTCTTTGCAAGGGCGACTATCTCTTCTCTTTCCTTTGCGCTGTCGATATGGTCTCCGGGGTATATCCCCCTCCATGTGGCATACCCCTCGTCAAAAAGCAACTCAGGAGTAATCGTAGCCTTTAGCAGATGAGGTGACTTCAGAGCTGCATACCTTGCCACTTCCATATCATACTCAATCACCCAACCGTTGTCCGAAAGCATGGTCTCTGAATTATAGTCTATCTCTTTTGAACAGTCGGGACAGTATAATCTACTGATAACCTCCGGCGGCATAATCTCATCACGGAAATTAAAGCTCGCCTCTTTTGTACGACACTCGCACATCATTGAATATTCCATACACATATTTCTGGCCTCCTGAACATTGTCTCACATTTTATTTTCTTTGTCAATTACAAAAAGAGCTTAAGACTCTTTCTTCATTGTTCCTGTCTCACCACACTTGGGGCACTTTTTCGGCTTGCATCTGCCCTCTTTTGTAGCGCCGCATTTCTCACACTTAAACACTGCCATTCATCACACCTCCTTTCTGTTTGCAATTGTTGCATATCCCGTAAAACTCAATATGATTACCGAAAACCTCAAAACTCTCCCTCTCTTTCTGAGGCAGATCTATCCTGTAGTCCACATGCACATCCACAATCTTTTTACACCTCAAACAAATGAGATGATGATGAGGGCTAGTATTTGGATCGTATCTCTTACGCTCGGGGTCTATTGTTAGCTCAAGAAGATTTCCTCGTTTCCTCAACACCTCAAGAGTATTGTATACCGTTGCAAAAGACATCGTGGGGAATCTCTTTTTTACCTCTCTGTAAATATCCTCGGCAGATGGATGAGAGGTATTCCCGTCGAGATACTCCAGTATAGCCAGCCTTTGTGGCGTTAGCTTCAAGCCTATTTCTCTGTATTTTTGCATAACGTTTTTTAGAATTATTCTAATTTAGTAAATATTATCAATTTAGAATCATTCTTGTCAAGCATTTTATTTTAATAGACTCATAAGAAAAATTTATAAAATGCGATTCATAGTTCCATTTGATTTTAATTATCGGACTCTTTTAAAATGACTTTAATATGGATTTGCACCACTTGAGAATCTTCGTAGAGGTTTACCGACAGAAAAGTTTTTCAAAGGCCTCAGAAAAGCTTTATCTGAGCCAGCCCACAGTCAGTGAGCATATAAAGTCCCTTGAGTTCGAGCTTGGATGCAGCCTTTTTGACAGGTTAGGCAGATCCATAATTCCCACAAAAGAGGCGGAGATTCTTTTCCCGAGGGCACTGTCAGTTCTGGAGCAGGTTGAAAGGCTCAAGGAAGAGATTACCACGGCACAGGATGAGGTCAAAGGACAACTAACCATCGGAGCAAGCACCATTCCTGGAACATACATCCTTCCACTTATTGCAGCAAAATTCAAAAAAAAATATCCTCAGGTTTCCTTTGAGATACTGATTGAAGACTCCAGAAAGATTACGGACATGGTCTTGAATCACGAGCTGATAATGGGAGTTGTTGGCGCTGTTATGGAGCCGGAAAAATTAAATTATGTCCCATTTATCGAGGACGAACTGATCCTGGTAGCCACTGACAGGATAATAAATAAGGAGACCATGCCTCCTTCGGAACTCAGGTCGATCCCCTTTGTAATCAGAGAGCCAGGCTCAGGCACAAGAAACACCATGGAGAGGTTTTTGAAAACAAAGGACCTTCCCATCGAAGACCTTAATATTGTTGCAACTCTGGGTTCAACCGACTCTGTAAAACAGGCTTTAAAGGCATCCCTTGGTGCCTCGATACTCTCTAAATACGCTGTTGAGGATGAACTAAAAAGTGGCGTCCTGAAAGAAATAAAACTACAAGGGTTCAAAATGAAAAGACACTTCTCCATAATTACACATAAAAAACGTACGCTCCCCAATCCCTACAATACCTTTTATGAGTTCCTTATCTCATACTCTCCGGAATCTCAAAAGCATCCTGCCAAGGATTAATGTTATAACGTAGAGCCCTATTCCGGCCAGTACATCAACCACATAATGATAACGACAATACACGGTTGCCAAAATCATGAGAACCGTCAGTGGTGCATAAATCAGAAACAACCTTTTTTCAAATCTATATGCCAGATGTAAGACCATAAGAGTGATTCCGGTATGACCACTGGGGAAGGCATCCCTTTTTATTCCCTCAATACTATTAAGAAAATTGTAAAGAAAATCAAAAGCAAAGACTCCTTTTAATTGAACCGACTGAAGATGCAACATTGTATATCTCGGCCCCAAAGCCGGAAACAACAGATATCCCACATAGGAGAGATAAAAACAGAGGAGTATCAGCGAAAGCCCCTCCTGAAACTCCCGCTCCTTCTTCTGCACCTTCAAGGCAATCCCCAGAATTACCGGAAGGAAGTAATATGTAGAGTAAGCCCACTGAAGCAACTCCGTAAGATAGGGATTAATGAACCTTTCAAGAAATACCGTTGGATACATACCGAAGAGAAGATAATCTGCCCTGATGAGTTTATAATCGATATCATGGGGATTTACTGCAGGCACCAGGTCAGTCATCGTATCAAAGATCAGTAGCACGGATATTACAGGAAATATCAGATCATGAAAGACCCTGATAGCCACCTTTCGAGACCTTGAGCGAACAAGAATGACCTGTATGACAAATAACGAGACATAAACCGTCAGAACCTTTTCAGGAAATGAGAGGTTTTTGTAATGCAACAAGGCCAGTATCCCGAAGGATACGATAAAAAATATGTTTATTTTATCAGATAGTCTCCATGTTCCGTTATTCATAGCTTTTTTAATGCCCTCTTAATCGCCTTCT
This sequence comes from Thermodesulfovibrio sp., assembly GCA_027050975.1. Lineage (GTDB taxonomy): Bacteria > Nitrospirota > Thermodesulfovibrionia > Thermodesulfovibrionales > JdFR-85 > JALUAR01. The sequence continues at coordinate 3,365 of JALUAR010000123.1, read as the reverse complement.
GTCGCTTCGATAATCTGTGGGATGCACCTTTCTTACCTTTACCTCTTGTATAATTCTCATCAATATCATCTTCTTCATAATCAATACCATATTGCTCAGTATGTTCAAGTTTTTTAAGAAAATCCTCGGATCTTACGGGAATTCCTCCATGGCTCCAGGCAAACTCTGCAATATCTCTATCCGATGTTATAACTATGGGCTCCCCCTTGCTGTTTTTTAATATCTCTTTTATCACATCATCAGCCTTTTTGCCGATCCTAGAGAAAATAATCCGTATCCCTCCCTCAACACGAACAGTCTCCCTTGATGAGATTCCGCCATGTCCGTCAAAGACAACGGTAATCTCGTGTCCTTTCCGCTTTCTATACTTTATTAGTTCCTTAATGAGGCCTCTACGTGCGGATTCAAGATCCTTGTGGTAGATGCCGATTAGATTATAACCGTCTATTATGAGATTTGAAATACAGGCCTCCTTGAGCCTCTATATAACATCTGGAAGTTATAGATATTTTTAATCACCAATAGGAGTATTTGTCAAGAAATTAGGCTATTATATCTGATATAATGTAAACTAAACTACAAATAGAAACCTTTGAAAGGAGGGCTTATGGCCAGTAGGGAGTTGACACTGGATGATCTGTACAGGTGCTGTGACCCGAAGCTTTTCAGATTTAAAACCACCGAGGAACTTCCCCCTTTTGAAGGCACAATCGGACAGGATAGGGCCTTAAGTGCCATTGACTTCGGCCTGAGTCTTCAAAGCAAGGGCTTTAACATATATGTTCTTGGAGAAAGCGGAACAGGCAAAACATCGACCATAAAGACTTTAATCTCAAAAAAGGCGGAGACGGAGCCTGCACCACCAGACTGGTGCTATGTCTATAACTTCAAGGACCCCGATGCCCCTCTTGCCATATCACTGCCTCCGGGAAAGGCTATTGAGTTCCAGAAGGATATGGAAGAGTTGATTAACTCTCTCAAGGTAGAGATACCCAAGATTTTCGAATCAAAGGAGTATGACAAGCAGAAAAACCGAATTTTAGAAGAGTTCCAGAAGAGACAGAAAGAACTCTTCAGTTCCCTTGAGGAAGAGGC
>JALUAR010000123.1:0-2260 GCA_027050975.1 Thermodesulfovibrio sp. | reverse complement strand
TCAAAGGGCTTTACCATAAGACGAACCGTGGGTGGTTTTTTTATTGTTCCTGTCAAGAAAACAGGTGAGCCCCTGTCCGAGGAAGAGTTCCAGGCCCTTGATGAGAATACTAAAAAGAAGATAGAAGAGATTGGCAGAATGCTCCAGGATAAGCTGGACGATGTGGTGAGAACTCTCAGGGCCGGAGAAAAACTTGTAAAGGAACTGTTGAAAAAACTGGAGCGCGAGGCAGCACTGTCCGTTCTGGGACAGATGATCGATGATCTAAAATCCAAATATAGTGAAAATGAAAAGATCCTTTCCTACCTTGATGAAGTAAAAGAGGACATTCTGGAAAATCTGGATGACTTTAAAACCGCTGCGGAGGAGCAATCTGTTCCTCCTCTGCCATTTACAAAGATGCCGAAACAGGATGCAACCTTTACAAAATATATGGTCAATGTCATAGTAAATAACGGAAATCTGAAAGGTGCTCCTTGCGTATTCGAAAGTAATCCCACTTACTACAATCTCTTCGGCAGAATCGAACACAAGTTTCAATACGGAGTGGCTGTTACGGACTTCTCCATGATAAAGGCAGGCTCTCTTCACAGAGCCAACGGAGGTTATCTTGTTATTAATGCCCTAGATCTTCTGAGGAACCTCTTCTCCTATGACGCCTTGAAAAGGGCCATTAGAAACAGAGAGGTCAAAATAGAGGATATATGGGAGCAGTACCGTCTCGTAACCACTGCAATGCTTAAACCCGAACCCATTCCCCTTGATGTAAAGGTTATACTTATTGGCAATCCTTACATCTACTATCTCCTTTACAATCTCGACGAGGAATATAAGGAACTCTTCAAGGTCAAGGCTGATTTCGATACTCACATGGATCGCACCGAGGATGCAGTTATCAGTTATGCCAATTTTGTTGCCACAAAGGCAAAGGAGGAGAACCTTTTGCCTTTCGATCCCAAGGGTGTGGCAAGGGTGGTAGAGTATGGCTCCCGCCTTGCAGAACACCAGAACAAACTCTCTTCAAAATTCAGCGAGATTGCCGATCTCATCAGAGAGTCCCACTACTGGGCCTATAAGGAAGGCAGTACTGTGGTAACGGACAAGCATGTTGAAAAGGCCCTTGAAGAAAAGATATACAGGCATAACCGTATAGAAGAGCACTTCAGGGAGATGATGGCAGAGGGGACCCTGATTGTGGAGACCTCGGGAGAGCGTGTGGGACAGATAAACGGCCTCGCTGTTTTAAGCCTCGGTGATTACAGCTTTGGAAAACCATCAAGAATTACCACAACGGTATATACGGGCAAGGCCGGAGTGGTTAATATAGAGAGGGAGACAAAACTCTCCGGCAAGATACATGAAAAGGCTATCCTTATTCTAAGCAACTATCTCGGAAAGATGTATGCACGAAACAAGCCTATTACACTTTCTGCCTCCATAACCTTCGAACAGCTATACGGAATAATAGAAGGTGACAGCGCCACATGCGCCGAGCTTTACTCCTTGCTAAGTGCAATTGCAGGAATTCCGATAAAACAGAACTTTGCAATTACAGGTTCTATGGATCAGAATGGTAACGTGCAACCTATAGGTGGTGTTAATGAAAAAATAGAGGGATTCTTTCAACTCTGCAAGCTTAGAGGGCTCGATGGCACACATGGTGTCATTATACCCGAAAGAAACATAAAAAACCTCATGCTAAGAAAAGAGGTTGTGGATGCTGTAAAAGAGGGTAAGTTCCATATCTATGCCATAGATCATATTGATGATGCAGTGGAACTCCTCATGGGAATACCTGCAGGAACGCTTCAGCCAGACGGTACCTATCCGGAAGGCACACTGCATTGGATGGTTGAAAAGAGACTTACCGAGATGCGAGAGGCATTAAAAGAAAAGAAGGAAAAAGGCTCAGAGAATGAGAAAGAAAACAACGAGGATTCAAAATAAATAGATAATGAAAAAGGCTCTTCAGCTTTTTCAGGCACTACTGATATATACAACCACCCTTCCGATTGCCCTGATGCCATATAAACTGGCATTGCGACTTGGCGCCTTTGTAGGAAACCTGGGTTATCACATCTGGACAAGCAGAAGACGAATCGCTACAGAAAATGTCCAGAAATCTATTGACAACGGCTTCATAACGACTGACAAAACCGCTCAGGATATTGCTAGAGAGAATTTTCGCAATCTCGGACGTTCCCTTGCGGAAATGGTAAGAATCTATCACGGACGTGGCAAAAAAATACTTGAATCCGTT
>JALUAR010000122.1 GCA_027050975.1 Thermodesulfovibrio sp. | reverse complement strand
GAGCGCCGTCCTGGTAGACGGTATTACGGCGGCTGTGAATATGCCGATGTTGTAGAGAGTTTGGCCATTGAGAGGGCAAAACAGCTTTTCGGTGCAGAACATGTGAATGTACAGCCTCATTCCGGAACACAGGCCAATATGGCTGTCTATTTTGCTGTTCTCAAGCCTGGAGACACTGTTTTGGGAATGAGCCTCAGTCATGGCGGTCACCTCTCTCACGGAGCCTCGGTCAACTTTTCAGGTTTTCTTTACAATGCAGTTACATACGGAGTTAACAGAGAAGGTTATATAGATTATGATGAAGTCAGAGATATTGCCAGGAAAGCAAAGCCGAAACTTATCGTTACAGGGGCCAGTGCTTACTCAAGAGTGATTGATTTTAAGGCATTTGCGGAGATAGCCCGGGAGGTTGGTGCTTATCTCCTTGCAGATATCGCCCATATAGCAGGACTGATTGCTGCGGGACTGCATCCCTCACCCATACCTTATGCAGACTTTGTGACAACAACCACTCATAAGACTCTGAGGGGGCCCAGAGGCGGAATGATTATGTGCAGGGCTGAGTTTGCCAAGGTGATAGATAAGATGATATTCCCTGGAATACAGGGAGGCCCACTTGTACATGTTATAGCGGCGAAGGCCGTTGCAATGAAAGAGGCATTGAGTCAGGAGTTCAAAGACTATCAGGCACAGGTGGTGAAGAACGCAAAAAGGCTTGCAGAGGAGTTGATTTCCAGGGGGTTTGATATTATCTCCGGAGGAACGGACAACCACTTGATGCTTGTGGATCTCACAAAGAAGGGTATCACAGGCCGTGATGCGGAGAAGGCCCTTGATGCCTGTGGAATTACAGTAAATAAGAATGCCATACCATTTGATACCCGACCTCCTGCGGTTACAAGTGGGATAAGGCTTGGTACCCCCTGTGTAACAACCAGGGGAATGGGGGAGGAGGAGATGGTAGAGATAGCCTCACTGATTGATGAGGTTATAAATAACTCCAAAGACGCCGATGAGTTGAAGAGACTCAAAGAGAGAGCTCTTGCGCTGAGCAGACGCTTCCCTATTTACGAATAGCCCTTTTCCTGAGTTGATGCTTCTGCATAACTTCTTTAGATTCAACAAATATAGCCGGCAGGTGAAAAGATATGAGATGTCCATTTTGTGGAAACCTTGACGATAGGGTAATAGATTCACGTATGAGTAAGGAAGGCGATGTGATCAGAAGACGGAGGGAGTGCCTACGGTGTGAGCGGAGATTCACCTCTTATGAGAGAATCGAGGAGAACCTTCCCATGGTTATCAAAAAGGATAACAGACGCGAGCCTTACGACAGACATAAGGTCATAACAGGGCTAAAAAAGGCATGTGAAAAGAGACCGATCTCTACAGAGACACTAGAATCCATTGCTGACAACATCGAGAGAAACCTCCTTGATATGGGGCTTAAAGAGGTTTCGAGTACCATGATAGGTGAGGAGGTAATGAAGGCCCTGAAAGAGCTTGATAAGGTGGCCTATGTAAGATTTGCCTCCGTATACAGAGAGTTTAAGGATATCAACGAATTTTTAGAAGAGGTAAAGAACCTCTTTGATACCGATGCATCGAAGTCATCATTAAAGAACATAGAGAGATGAACCTCTGTGATGTTGTCTTTCCGCAGAATCTCACCACTTTAACCTACCAGGTTCCGGAGAGTCTGTTGCCGGATCTAAAAAAAGGGCAGATTGTGCTTGCCCCTCTAAGGGGAAAGATCAAGAAGGGACTTTTAATCAGACACTATTGTGCAGAAAAACTTCCAAGAAAAGATCTGAAGAAAATCGAAAGCATAGCTGAGCCTGAGCCTCTGTATTCTGAACATATGCTTTCCCTGCTTGAGTGGGCAGCCGATTATTACATCACCAATACGGGAACAATGTTGAAAAGTATGCTCTTTAAAGAGATAACAAAAAAGCCCAGAAATGTAGCAGAGGTAAATGTAGCTACAGAACCTCCATCGGTAAGAATTCCGGAGGATGCCAGAGAGATTCTACAGGAGATTAGTAATGAGAGAGGCTTTAGGAGCTATTTATATCATGCCGCGGACGGAGAACATGAGATAGGATTTGTAGGTGAGATGATTAAAGAATTTCAAAAGGCCATAGTGCTTGTACCGGAGGTTGAAGAGACAGAGGCTGTATTTTCGTATCTCAGGAAAGTGCTAGGCAAAAGGGTCTGTATGTATCACAGTGATCTGAAAAGATCGGAACGTTACGATGCGCTCATGGGTGTTTACAGAGGTAAGTACGATGTAGTGGTTGGCACAAGACCTATTGTCTTTGCACCGATGACGAATCCCTCGATAATCATTGTAATGAGGGAACACAATTATGCATACAAACAGGAAGAATCTCCCCGATACCATGCCCGAGATGTGGCTGTTATGAAGGCCTACATAGAGGGAATTCCGGTTTTGCTCACTTCTGTTACACCCTCTGTGGAATCTTACAGCAATTGCCTGAAAAGAAAGTACACCCTTCTTCGTTCAAAGGTCAAAATAAAACATCCCAGGCTTTTCGTTCTGGATATGAAAAAACAGAAAAGATCTGCCCTATATATGGCAAATAAGCTGGTGGAAAGTCTGAAGAGGCTTTCTCCTGAGGATTCTGTTGTTGCGATAATTCAACGACTGGGTTATTCAATGTTAAAGTGTCAGGATTGCGACACCCTTGTTCTCTGTCCGAAATGTGAAAAACCTCTGGTTCTTCATAGAGCCTCCGGTGAGAGCTCTGCCAGGGTAATGCTGATGTGTTGTCATAGCTGTGGGCACAAAGAGTCACCTCCGGATGCCTGTCCGAGATGTGGCGGTTATAACCTGCAATACTATGGTGCCGGTACGGAACGGATTGAGGAGGAGTTGAAAAGATATCTGAACAGAGAGGTTATAAGAATAGACAGTACTTCTGGAAAAGAAGAGAAAATCGATTCGGCATCAGACGGTAAGGTGATCGTGGGAACTCTTAAGGTTAAGAGTCTGCTTCGTAGGAGTCTTGACCTTGTTGCCTTTCTGAATCCCGACATAGTATTAAACCAGCCGGAGGTGAAGGCAGTGGAGCGGTTTATTCAGGATGTCTTCTATGTAAGGGATTTAGTGAAGAATGATGGCACAGTATATCTTCAGACAGAGATCCCCTGGCACCCGGTTTACAGATACCTCAGAAGATGGGACTATGAGGGGTTCCTCAGGGAGGAGATAAAGAACAGAAAAAGACACAAACTACCACCTTTTAGCAAAATGATAAACCTTAGAATTCACCTTAAAAGAGGAATGTCCGAAGTTGATTTCGATGAGTTGACTGCTAAGATCGAAAATACAGAATTTATAGGACCCGTTAATCCACATTTCGATTCCGAGGGGTATATGACCTATTTTGAGATACTACTGAAGGATGAAGATGTTCATAAATTGAGGAAGGCGGTTGAGCATATCAGGGAGTTTGCGGACAGGCAGAAAATGTTGTTAAAGTGTGATGTCGATCCTGTGTTCTTTTAAAATTAATTGAGCAGTCCGAATATCCTTCTGTATCTGTTCCTTGAGGGTTTTGGCATCAGGGAATGTACGTTCTCCCCTGATTCTGTCAATGAAG
>JALUAR010000121.1 GCA_027050975.1 Thermodesulfovibrio sp. | reverse complement strand
CTCCTTAGAGGGTTCAAAGACCCAGGGCAAATGGAGTTCTCCTGCCTTTCCATCTTTGATATATACAGGTAAAACCTGTTTGCTTTATAACAATAACACAAATTCATTGTAGGAGGATAAATGGAAGAACTTTATCAGTTAGGGATAAAAGAGGCCTCGGAACTTCTCAGTAGCGGCGAGATAAGCCCGGAAGAACTCCTTGAAGCCGTACTGAAAAGGATAGATGAGGTTGAAGATAAGGTTAAGGCATTCGTTACAGTCACAAAGGATGAGGCATACAAAAGGCTTGAGGAGCTAAAATCCGCTGACTCTACCACACCCCTTTATGCCATTCCCCTTGCCATAAAGGACAATATCTGCATAAAAGGTGTGCGTACCACCTGTTCTTCTAAGATTTTAGAAAACTTCATTCCTCCCTACGAAAGCACGGTAACCGAACGTCTTAATAATAAAGGTTATGTTCTGGTAGGTAAGACCAATCTCGATGAGTTTGCCATGGGATCATCCACGGAAAACTCAGGATTTTTCACAACCCGTAATCCCTGGAATACTGACTGCGTACCCGGAGGCTCAAGTGGCGGATCAGCAGCAGCAGTGGCTGCAGGAGAATGCATCGGAGCTATTGGCTCGGACACAGGCGGCTCTATTCGCCAGCCTGCTGCTTTCTGTGGTGTGGTAGGAATGAAGCCTACCTACGGAAGGGTATCAAGGTATGGGCTTGTGGCATTTGCCTCCTCTCTTGACCAGATCGGCCCTATAACAAAATCTGTCTATGATGCAGCGGTGCTCCTGAATGTCATCTCCGGTCACGACCATAGAGACAGCACCTCTGCTCCTGTGGAGGTGCCAGACTATACAGAGACGCTAAAAGAGAATATAAAAGGGCTCAGGCTTGGAGTGCCAAAGGAGTATTTCATAGAGGGCCTTGACAGAGAGGTTGAAGATTCTGTGAAAGAGGCCCTGAAGGTGCTACAGGAGCTTGGTTGCGTAGTAAAGGAGATATCTCTTCCCCACACAGGTTATGCCGTGGCCACATACTACATACTTGCAACCTCGGAGGCAAGCTCCAATCTTGCACGCTATGACGGTGTTAAATACGGATTCAGGGCAGAGAGCAAGGAGCTTCTGCAGATGTATCAGGAAACAAGGGCACAGGGCTTCGGGGCCGAGGTAAAGAGAAGAATCATGCTGGGCACCTATGCCCTCTCGGCAGGCTATTACGATGCTTACTATCGTAAGGCACAGCAGGTCAGAACCCTGATTAAGAATGATTTCGACGAAGCATTCAAAGAGGTGGATATCATTGTTACTCCCACCACTCCGACACCTGCCTTCAGGATTGGTGAGAAGGTCTCGGACCCGTTACAAATGTATCTTAACGATATATTCACCATCTCAGTGAATCTCGCAGGCGGGCCTGCCATATCGGTTCCCTGCGGATTCTCATCAGAGGGCCTTCCCATAGGAGTACAGTTTATCGGAAGACACTTTGACGAGGAGACGGTTCTTAAGGTTGCATACAACTATGAACGGGCCACTGAGTGGCACAAAAGGAGAGCCGAGCTATGAAATACGAGGCTGTAATAGGGCTTGAGATACATGCTCAGCTGCTTACTGAGACAAAGATCTTCTGTGGATGCTCAACCCGATTCGGATCAGAGCCAAATACTCAGACCTGCCCTGTCTGCATCGGCATGCCAGGGGTGCTGCCCGTGCTTAACAGGCGGGTTGTTGAGTTTGCAATAAAGACAGGGCTTGCCATGAACTGCAAAATCTCTTCTTACAGCAGGTTTGCGAGAAAGAACTACTTCTACCCTGATCTTCCGAAGGGTTATCAGATAAGTCAGTATGAACTTCCCATATGCGAAAACGGATATGTTGATATAACCGTAGATGGGGTTAAAAGAAGAGTGGGTATAACCCGTATTCATATGGAAGAGGATGCCGGCAAGAACATACATCAGAAGGACGGAAGCCTTGTTGATCTGAACAGAGCCGGGGTGCCCCTGATGGAGATTGTTACCGAGCCTGACATAAGGAGCCCGAAAGAGGCAGCGGCCTTTATGAGGAAATTGAGAACCATTCTGAGGTATTTAGGCGTGTGTGACGGAAATATGGAGCAGGGCTCTCTCAGGTGCGATGCAAATGTATCTATAAGACCGGAAGGCACCGAAGAGTTCGGAACAAAGACCGAGATAAAGAACATCAACTCCTTCAAATTTGTGGAACGAGCCCTTGAGTATGAGATCAAAAGACAGATAAAGATACTCAATGAAGGCGGAAAAATCATACAGGAGACCAGGCTCTGGAATGTCGACACAGGCACCACACAGTCCATGCGTTCCAAGGAAGAGGCCCATGATTACAGATATTTCCCCGAACCTGATCTGGTTCCCCTTGAGGTCAGCAAGGAGTGGATTGAGGAGATCAGGCAGAGTATGCCGGAGCTGCCCGATGAAAAGCGTAACAGATTCATTGAGGAGTTTGGTCTTCCGGAGTATGATGCGGACATACTGACTGAGGAAAGGACTATAGCCGAGTGGTTTGAGGAGTGTGTACGACTGGGAGCAAAGCCCAAAGAGGTAAGCAACTGGATGCTTACGGAGCTGCTGAGACGGCTCAATGAATCCGGTAAGGAGATTCATGAAATTGCGCTTACTCCTCAACACCTTGTTGACTTACTAAAACTGATAGACAATGGTACAATAAGCAGAAACATCGGAAAAAATGTTTTCTCCGAAATGTTTGCCTCTGGCCAGAGCCCTGAAAAGATAGTCCAGGAGAAGGGCCTTGTTCAGATAACGGATACATCCGAGATAGAGAAGATGGTTGAGGATGTGATCCAGGCAAATCCCAAAGAGGTGGAGCGTTACAAAAACGGTGAGACAAAATTGCTGGGATTCTTTGTTGGTCAGGTTATGAAGGCATCAAAGGGTAAGGCCAACCCCAAGGTGGTGAACGAGCTTATCAGAAAGAAACTCTCCTGAATCCTGAACATCCCATAGAAAACAGGGAACTACTACTCGGGTCCAGCGGTAACGAAAAACCGACAATCTCTGGAAGGAGTGGTATGGTGGAGTCTTCAACTCATTCTCAGCAGCCATCCATGGCTGCTTCCGAGGGAATTTTGCGATTCACCTTCCTGGTGAATCTAATGCAAAATTCAAATCCGTTCAGACTCCACCAAACCACTCCTATGAATCTTATCACTGGATTTAGGTAATTACATAACAGGCAGTGGGTATTGCCTGACTGATAAGTCAATCAGCAATTTCCGATGAATCTAAAGACTGTAGCAATACTTCATCCACCAGCGGTGGCCATTAACACACTCGTGTTTCCACTCAAAATGTGTCTTGCTTATGCAGTGAGCACCACATTCGGGACAGCAGGCACTACAGAGAGCCTGTTTTTGTGGTTTTTTCTCCTGGCTGCTACCATTATTTTCCTCTCTTTTGTCCAATCTCTTTTCCATGCTTGCACCCTGCCTTGAAATCAGGTAACTGATTTCAATTTTAGCCTTATTGTCATACCCTATTAGTTATCCGGTAAAAATTTCATAAAAACCCTATACAGGGCAGGGGGTATTAATTTTTCGACTCATTCTCGCAGGCCATCCATGGCCTGCTCCGA
>JALUAR010000120.1:14537-15825 GCA_027050975.1 Thermodesulfovibrio sp. | reverse complement strand
GGAACATATTCCTTTTTCCGATATAAAGAGAGCATTGTCCGAACTTAGAAGAGTAGCAAAGCATAAAGTTATTATTTCTGTTCCTCATAAGAGAAAGCATCTGAAGATAGAGATAGATGCCCCTATGTTGGGCAGGAAAATTTATATAATAAAATATCCTTTTAGCAAAAAATATATTAGAAGTAAACAGCACTGCTGGGAGATAAACAGGGGAGTTTCTTATAAGAACTTCAAGAGAGTGTTGAGTGAATTTTTTTATATAGAAAAGACGTTTTTGAACGAGATTAATTGTGTTCATAGATTTTTTGTTTTAAAAAAATAGATACAAATAATATGGTAATACTGCATACTGAGACACTTAAGAAATGGGGAGGCCAGCAGAACCGGGTTCTCACTGAATCTATAGGTCTGAAAGAGAAGGGACATAAGGTTCTTATCGCTTGCCACAGGGGGAGTATACTCGCCAGGAGGGCCCGAGATGCGGGTATAAAGGTATATGAAGTAAAAATGGTTAAGCAGGCATATCCTGTTACCATTGTGAAGCTGGCAAGAATAATTAAGAGGGAAGGTGTAGATATCGTTGCAACCCATAGTTCCGTTGATAGCTGGGCAGGAGGCATTGCTGCTTTACTGACGAAAAGGAAACTGGTAAGGTTCAAACACAACATCTACAGAGTAAAAAAAGACCTGCCTACGCGATTTATCTACTCTTTGCCAGACCGTTTTATTACAGTCAATGAGACAGCAGGCAGGGTGCTTGTTGATACTGGTTACATTAACCCGGAGAAGATAAAAAGGGTTTACGGTGCAATAGATTCGGATAGGTTTGATCCCGCAAGATTTTCCGAAGAACAAAAAAGGGCATGCAGAAGTGAACTCGGACTGCCTGATGATGCTCTTGTCGTAGGAAATACATCGGGATTTACCGGAGTCAAGGGACAGAACTTTCTCCTGGAAGCCCTGAACAGGCTCTTTAAGGATTATAAAAATCTATACGCAGTCCTGGCTGGCAGACTCGGAAAAAAAGAAAAGGTATATAATCTTATCAATCCCGAATATCACCATCGTATCATACTGCCCGGGCTCTATGATAATGTGCCTCTTCTGCTGAGCATAATGGATATCTTTGTTTTCCCTTCGGTCCAGGAGGCCTTTGGTAATGCCCTTATTGAGGCAATGGCGATGGAGAAACCTGTCCTTGTATCGGACCTGCCAAGCTTCAGAGAGTTCATGACGGACGGAAAAGACGGGATCTTTTTTGAGAAAGCCAATAGCTCCAGACTTATGG
>JALUAR010000120.1:0-14527 GCA_027050975.1 Thermodesulfovibrio sp. | reverse complement strand
AAAGGCTTGGCAGAAATGCAAGAAAGACTGTAACGGAGAGGTTTCAGCTTCAGAGGATGATTGATGAGACTGAACGGATATACCAGGAGTTGCTTGCTAAGGAGAGAGGATGATTCTCTACTCGTCCGAAAGATTTAAAGGAGAGTTTGTTTCAGAAACATACATCAAGGAGGTTGAGCAGATTCTTGATGCAGGAGAAAAAGAGCCGGAGCTATGGATTCCTGTAAGAGGAGAGAATGATAGATTAAAAAGCATTTTTCAGAAGGTCGGATACGAACTTATTCCAACGGTTATGTCTACCACGGTGCTCAGAAAGGTTGGGGCTGAAGGTGCCTGGTATGTAAAGATATATCATGCACTGAAGTGGAAGGACAGGATAAGAGAGCGGCTCAGACCGCGGGCATTAAGGACTTATCTGATAACCAGAAGGTTTCAGAGCATCGGACTCCAAACACCCGAGCCCCTTGGCTGGTGTTATATAAAGGGAAAGAACAAATCTCTGATTTTTACGAAACAGGCTCGGGGAGACTCACTGTATGATATTTTTATCAGAAAAAAGACACCTTTTGAGAAGATAAATCAGAGAGAAGTATTAGAGATGGTATTGAATGAGATGCTTCTTGCTCATAAAAGCGGAGTCTATTTCGGAGACCTTCACCTGGGGCATATCTATATCACAGAACGGGATGTGGAGTTTATAGATTTGGATTCTGTCAAATTCAGAGGCAGACTAAGGCCTTCTGAGATGGCACGAAACCTTGCCGGGTTGAATCACCCTGCCCTGCCGTTGGAAAAAGAACTGAAATCTCTGTTTCTGAAAAGATATACAGAAGAGATGGGGCTGGAGCCAGAAACAATAAAGGATCAAATAATGATGTTTACGGAGAAGAGGTATCGGGCATGGAAGGGGTAAGCGTAATTGTTCCATGTTTTAATAAGTTGGATATTACGAAGGAGCTTGTTTACTCTCTGCAGAGTATCCCCTTTGACAAGGTAGAGTTTGTCTTCATAGACAATGGCTCTACCGACGGAACGGTAGAATATCTCAGACAGTTAAAGGCTAATTTCCGCTGTTGTCTTAACAGGGAAAACCTGGGGCTTGTAAAGGCATTTAACCAGGGTGCGACCTTTGCGAAATATGAGACAGTCGTGTTCATGCATAATGATGTTATAATCCATGACAGTAGCTGGCCGGAGAGAATAATCGGCTTTTTTAATGAACATCCCGAGGCTGGTGTTGTCGGGCTTTACGGTGCAAAGAGGATAAGGAAGGACGGCAGTTATATGGGCCGGGGGATTGTACATGCAAAGCTTAACGAGGCCAATCTGCAAAAGGAGTATGTTGAGGTTGCTGTAATCGATGGGCTCTTTATGGCCTTAAAAAAGGATGTCTTTGAAAAGATAGGAGGCTTTGATCCTGACTATGTTATGCATTACTATGACAAGGATATCTCCCTGAGGGCCCTGACAGCAGGCTTCAAAAACTATGTTATAAATATCCCCTTCACACACAAAGGCGGTAGTACAAGATCACTGATAAAGATACAGAAAGACAATGAACTCAGAGCAAGAATGAAAGAGGTCTTCCTGAAGAGATGGCATAGAGAGCTTCCTGTTGATGTAAGAACTATAGGTGAGAGATTTGTAGATTGGTTAAGGAAGTATGTCTGAGAGAAAGAGGATAGCCATTCTGAATTTTGATATCTCCGATAACTCCCTCGGTAGAGCTTACATACTTGCAAAGGCGTTGTCAAAGGATTATGATGTGGAGATTCTGGGGCCATCCAGAAAGAGCAGTATATGGGAACCGTTGAAGAACGCCGATGTGCCGATCAGGGAACTTCCTTACAAGAGGCTTCCATTACTGCTTTTTAAACTGCCCTCTATCCTGAAGGAGATAGATGCAGACATTATTTATGCGGTTAAACCCAGATTTACCAGTTTCGGTTTTGGCCTTTTAAAGAGTTTTTTTCATAAAAGACCGTTACTGCTTGATATAGACGACTGGGAGGTTGGTTTCTATCTTAGAAAACCCATTTTAAGCCGTGCTGTTCAGTTGATTCATGTGACAAACCCAAACGGATTTTTCTGGACCTGGCTTATGCAGAAGTTTATCAGATATGCAGATTCCGTAACCACCGTATCATCTTTCCTCAGAGATAGATACGGAGGGGAGATTATCCCTCATGCAAAGGATACGGATTATCTCAATCCGAACCGTTTCAATGCCGAAGAGATTAAAAAGAATCTCGGATGGGACAGTTACAGGATTGTTATGTTTCTTGGTACGCCTCGTGAACACAAAGGTGTGGAGGATGCCCTTGAAGCCGTTCTTATGATTAAGCGGCAGGACTTAAAAATGGCAATAGTGGGAGCCGATCCAGAGAGTGAATACGAGAGACGATTGAAACAGTTGGGAGGAGATTCTGTTCTGTTGATTGGCAGGGTACCGATTGAGGATGTGCCGAAATATCTGATGGCTGCGGATGTGGTTGTTATACCGCAAAGAGCCACCACGGATACAGCAGGGCAGATCCCTTCAAAACTCTTTGATGCCATGGCCATGGCAAAACCAATAATCTCCACAAGGGTTTCAGATATTCCGGAGATCCTGAAGGATTGCGGAACGGTAGTTGAGCCTGGCAGTTCTGCGCAGTTAAGGAAAGCAATAGAGTATCTGCTTGAGCATCCTGACGAGGCAAAGCAGATGGGTGAAAGGGCTCGTCAAAGGTGCATTGAGCATTACAGTATAAATGCAGTAGCAAAGAGACTGAAGAAATTGATAAATGAGGTAACAGGTGAAGATCACTAAGGTATTAATAGCAGCGGACTTTCGTAATCCCTGGAACCCCGGCTTTTACATGATGAAGGGGTTTGAACTGAATGGCATCCAGACGGAGATCCTTGATACCATGACTGCTGATAACCCCTACGAGGCATTGATGACAATGGTTGAGAAGTTTCAGCCCGATGTTCTGCTGTACATCAAGGATTACGGACTGAGGCCGGAATGGCTTCAAGAGGTTAAAGCCAGGGGAGTTCATCCTGTTCAGTGGTATATTGATCCGGTAATTCCGGAGTGGTTACCTCCCTTTGTGGAGGTTGCGGATGTCTTTTTTACAATGTCAGAGGGGCTTGTTGATGAGTTCAAAAAGTTTAATCCAAGGGTCTTTTTTCTCTCTCAGGGGTTCGAACCCTCTTTTTTTAAATTAGAGAGCATTACTCCGGAAGATATCAGACTGTACTCCTCAGAGGTAACCTTTGTGGGTAACCTCGGATCAAAGCCTCAATATCTGACGCGCAGAAGATACCTTAACAGGGTGCTCAAAGAGGGGTTTCAGCTTAAATGGTGGGGCCCGAGGATTCCGAGAAAACTCTCCACAATCGGGTTGATCCTGGGCAGGCTTGGCAGAGCATACGGAGGCAGATTCGTCTGGGGACAGGAGTATGCAAAGGTGGCAAGGCTTTCAAAGATTTTTCTTGCCTTTGACTCCATGCCTCATATACGGAAATCCATGAGTGCACGCATGTATACGGCTGTAGGCTGCGGTGCCTTTTATATGTGCCAGTATGTTGAGGGAATTGAGGAGTTCCTTGAGCCGGGCAAGGAGATCGTCACCTTTCGGGATGAAGATGAGATGGTGGATATGATAAGATATTACCTCCGGAACGACTCACTCCGTGAAAGGATTGCTGCTTCGGGCAGGCAGCGTGTACTGAAAGAGCATACCTACGAGGCAAGAATAAAAAGGATGCTGGAGATACTAAAAGATGTCCTCTGATAAGAAGAGCATTCTTGTTATTATGACCGACAAACATATGGGTAATCTTGTTGTTTCTATACCTGCGATAAAGGCTTTGAAGGATTTTTTTTCTGACAGACCGTTCTATCTCATAATCGACAGCGCATATAAAGAGATTGTAGAAACGTTTATTGACAGTGATCATCTGATTCTTTTCCCTCGCAGACAATTTAAAAGCATGCCAGCACTGAGGCGTTTTTTTGCTTACAGTGAGTTTATAAAAAGGATAAGAAATATCAGACCCGAGATGGCAATAGACTTAGAGGGAAGACAGGCCTCAGCTACATTTGCATATCTGTCCGGAGCAGCGGTAAGGATCGGAAGTGCCTCGGCAGAGCGGCCTTATCTCTACAGCAAAAAGATAAGGATTACACCTGACAGACACAGGGTGTGGAGTTATCTGGAGATATCATCTTCCGTCGGACTGACTGTTAAAGAGATAGATTTCTCTCTTCCTGTCTCTTGGCAGAAACTCAGTTCTATTGAAGAGAAGCTTCGTGACATGGGAGTAAACAACGCAAAGGAGCCTTTTGTCTGCATTCACCCTGGAGCTGGTAAAATCTACAAACAGTGGCCTCTGGCACGATTTGCTGAGATTGCAGACTGGCTTGTTGACGAAGGCTTCAAGGTCTTTTTGATAGGAGGAGGTTCTGATATTGAAAATGTGCAGGCTGTACAGTCCATGATGAGAAACCATGCTTTCAGCCTTGCTAACAAATTATCTCTGGGAGAGTTGATGGCCCTCTTCAGGCTTTCCCTTGCTTACATTGGCAATGATAGTGGTCCTCTTCATCTTGCCGCAGCCACAGGGTTGCCTGTTATCGGTCTTTTCGGTCCTGCTAACGAGAATCGCTGGGGTCCTCTGGGAAGAAGGTCCGTGGTGCTGAGAGGAGCAGAAAGATGCAGTAAATGTAAAGGAAGGGATTGTAGGTATGACTACCGTTGCATTAAGGAGCTGGAGACAGAAAGTGTGCGAAAGGCTGTGGAGGCGCTTGTTTTTAAAGATGCCGAACATCTGCAAAGGAGAGAGCATAAGGGATGAGACCAAAGGAAAACAGTCCATCGAAAATATTTGTCATCCTTGATCAATGCCTTGAATACTTCCTGTATCTTTATCTTGTATTCATGTTTCTTACCAAGGGTGAGGGTGTTAGAAATATCCTCATTTTTGGAGGCGGTGCTTTATGGCTTGTTACATTAAAACATAGAGGATTCAGATTCTTCAGGGAGCCTGAGACCATTCTTTATGGTGTCTTTTTATTTACCATCCTTCTTTCCGCCATCTTTTCCATTGACCCTGCCTACTCACTGGCAGAACTGAAGGGAGACCCTATCAAGGCTGCTCTACTGTTTCCGATGTTTGCAACGGTCATGTCCGATAAAAAGAGGCTTCTAAGGCTCACATATGTATGCTCCTTGATGGCGGTTGTAATGGTAACAATAGGATATTACAGTTACATTTTTCACGATATAGATATGCTGAAGCCTGACACCCCCCTGATGCATGCCTGGCATAACAAGTTTGCCCGGTATCTGAACACCTTTCATCCCTTTCTTTTTGTGCTTTTTTTCATATCGAAGAAGAGGAGCATGAAGGTTCTGATAGCGGGCTCTCTTGTCTATACCGTGGTGGCACTGATTTTGAGCACCTCCAGAGGAGGATATATAGGTTTCTTTGCAATTGTACTGATGTGGCTCTTATATCTGTCAAAACAGAGAGGTTATAACCTTGGGAAGGCTATTGCCATTTTTATGATAACCGTTTTCCTGCTGGGAGCAGCCTCCTGGAAAGTATCTCCGTTTTTGAGAGAACGGATAATTAACACGGTATCGGACATTAAGTCCTTCAACAATCGCACACTGGCCTGGATTCCGGCCATGCATGCCATAAAAGAGAGGCCACTGATGGGGTGGGGCTACGGTAACAGGATCTTTCAACAGAATGAACCGTATGAATCCACTCAGTACAAACCACCTCCGATAGGCACCCATAACACCTTTTTAAGGGTGCTTTTTCACCAGGGTATAATCGGTCTTCTGCCTTATCTCTTTTTAATTCTTTATTCCATAAGAAGTTTTTACAGGGCAGCAGGTGCAGATACAGGCATAAGGAACTACGTGCTTGTGGCGATTTCCTCGGTGCTTGTTGGTAACTACATTCTTAATGCCCTTGTGGCAGACTTCAGACTAAAGCATTTTGCCGTTGTCCTCGGCATTGGCATGGCAGCAAAGGTGCTCGATGAAGATAGCGATACTTAGAAAAAAATACACCTTTCACGGAGGCTCCGAGGGGTTTTCACAGAGTCTTATCAAAAACCTTACTCTCCGGGGCCATGAGGTTCATATCTTTGCAATAAAGTGGCAGTGCGACAACAGAATGGAGAATCTTCATTTCCACAGGATACCGGCAATTAACTTCAACTCCTTTATAAGGGACCTGAGTTTTGCCCTGCTGTCCTATCTGATAATTAAAAACAGGAGAACAGAATTTGACATTATTCAGAGCCATGACAAAACACTATTTCAGGATATTTACAGGGCAGGTGACGGCTGCCACAGGGAATGGTTAAAACAGAGGCTTAAAAGAAGCGGTTTGGTTTTAAAACTGTTAACCCTGCTGAACCCTTACCACTGGTTGATTCTCTCCCTGGAGAGACTGATATTCAATGGTCACAGGTATAAAAAGATTATAGCCATATCAGAGCTTGTAAAAAGAAATATCCTGGAGCATTACGAGGTTGATGAAAAGGATATTGTTGTTATCTATAATGGCGTTGATTTAGACCGTTTTCATCCCCGCAACAGGGCGCTCTTTGGGAAGGAGCTAAGAGCAAGATACGGAATCGGAGATGATGAGTTTGTTGTATTGTTCGTAGGCTCGGGTTTTGAACGCAAAGGGCTCAGGTATCTGATTGAGGCGTTAGAGATGATTCCCAGGGAATTGACTCTGCTGGTAGTTGGAAAAGGCAATGGAGCTTCATTAAAGAGATATGTAAAAAAACAGAGAGTGATTTTTTGTGGCCCTCAAAAGGATATTCATAAATACTATGCAGCAGCGGATATATTTGTCTTTCCCACAATTTACGAACCCTTTGGAAATGTCCATCTTGAGGCACTTGCCAGTGGCCTGCCCGTTATTACAACAAAACTGAGCGGTGCTGCCGAGATTATAGAAAATGGTGTCCAGGGCTTTGTGGTTGAACAGCCCGAGGCTGTCAAAAAAATAGCGGAAAGGATCGAGTATCTGATGGATAAAGAGATCAGAGAGGATATGGGCAGGGCGGCAAGAAACCGTGCCAAGGAGTTTTCCTTTGAAAACCACATCCGGAAAATGACCGAACTCTATGAATCCATTACCACTGGGTAATCTCTATTTCTTTTTCGTTTCCTCAGAGGATTTGCTTTGTTGCTTTTCTTCTTTCGTTTCGGACTCTTTCTGTTTATCCTGCTTCTCTTCCTTTTTTGTCTTTGCCTTTGCTACTGATGCAAATGGTGATGTAGGGAACTTCTGAACTATTAAACCATATTTTCTCTCTGCCTCTTCCTTTTTGCCCATGCTTTCCAGGATGCGGGCTGCCTCATACAGGGCAAGGTCCTTAAAGTATGGAGAAGCAAGGTTGTACATGGTGTCGAGTGTTTTCAGTGCCTCATCTTTTTTGCCTTCCTCAAGCTGCAGCATTGCTATCCTGTAATATGCCAGAGGCAGTAGATCCTTATTGTCGGAAAACTTCTTCGTAAACTTCTGTAGGGTTTTTAATGCCTCATCCTTTTTTCCCTGTTTTATCTGTATCTGGGCAATATAAAAAAGAGAGGTAGGCGAGGCCTTCTTCTTGTATGCCTTCTGCAGTTTGTCAATGGCCTCCTGAAGAACCTCAGCCTCTGGACGGTCAGCTGCTTCATACAGTTTCTGGTAAAGTTTATATCCTTCATACTCAAGGGCAACGGCCTCCTTTGCCCTGCTTTTCATATAAAAGATACCAAGAGCTATTATTACAATTAAACTTATAAAGCCGGCAAGAAGGAGATGCACAAAACGTTTATTGTTGTTGTAATAATTAATAAATATTTCGAAAAGCGAGAGAACCTCCTCTTCGGTAACTCCCTTTTTCCTGACTCGCTTCTTTATCGGCTTTGGCATTGTAACCTCCTGAGATCAAAATCTGCCTATCAACTCTTCGGCATTGAAGAATATCCTTTTTATTTCATCTTTTTCAAGCCCGCTTGAGAGTGCCACCTTTTCAGCAAACTCCCTGTTAATCAGATCACCGGGGCTATGGGCATCTGTGTTTACAACCATGGAGGCACCATGCTTTTTAGCCAGTCTGGCAACATGCCCGTTAGATAGACTATGGCCCTTTCTTGCACTTATCTCAAGATAAACACCTTTTTCTGCAGCAAGCCTGACCTCATCTTCAGTTATCAGCCCTGGATGGGCGAGTATGTCTGCACCACCCTGTATTGCAGCCAGGTTTGTGCCCTCCTTTACAGGCTCCACTATGGTCTCTCCATGGACCACTACGATCAATGCCCCTAACTCCCTTGCACGGGCAATCTTCTCAGGTATCAGAGCAGGATGAACATGAGTCAGTTCTGCTCCGGGAAGCACCTTTACCGGCTGCAGCCTGTTTAACTCATTTGCTATCTCAATTATCCTCGGTATGATGAAGTCCATATTCGAGGAATCCATATGGTCTGTAATTGCAATGGCCCTGTAGCCTATTGCCTCTGCTCGTCTTACAAGCTCGGCAGGTATAAGCTCTCCGTCACTGAATATGCTATGTGTATGAAGATCGATCATGAAACCCAAATAAAATTCATATCTTTGTTCTTTGTAAGCTGTTCTGCAGTGGAGGCAGTATGATTGAGTCTGAACGGATTTAAATTTTGCATAAGATTCACCTGGATGGTGAATCGCAAAATTTCCTCGCAGCAAGCCATGGATGGCTTGCGAGAATGATGTGAAGACTCAATCATACTGCCTCCGTACTGACAATTCTTAGATAAAATCGTTAATAGTCAAAATTGAATAAAAAGGATATCCCTTTTTCTCTATATTCTCTCTCCCGTTTAACTCACACCTGTCAACAATCGCTATAACAGCCAGAATCTTAAGCCCAGCCCTCTCAGCAGCCTCTATTGCCTTTATGGTTGAACCTCCTGTGGTAACAACGTCCTCTATTATAACAACTTCATCTCCTTCTTTTATATTTCCCTCTATCTGCTGGCCTGTGCCGTGGCCTTTTGGCTCCTTTCTGATTACAAAGGCCTCAATAGGGTCTTTCATATCATAGGAATAACGGGCCACTGCTGTTGATATGGGGTCTGCACCAAGGGTTAAACCGCCTACAGCCTTTGGCTTAAGCCCCAGTTCCTTAATCTTTTCATAGACGAGTTTTCCTACCAGGTACTGCCCCTCAGGGCTGTAGTTTACCATCTTGAGGTTGAAATAGTATTTGCTCATTGCTCCGGAGGAGAGTTTAAAGGTCGGCGTGTCATTCCATTGAAAGGCCCTCTCTCTGATGAGTTCAATCAGTCTTTCTCTTTCATTCATTCCTTCCTTTGCCTCCCTGACAATTCCCAGTTAACTGTCTCTTTTAGCCCCTCTTCAAGAGACTTCTCAGGCCTCCAGCCGAGAATGCTGGCTGCCTTGTCAATTGCCAGTGCGCTCCGGCGAAGGTCTCCCGGCCTTGCAGGACCCTTGTCGGGATTTTCAAAGAGAGCATCCCTGGCGTAACCCTTCTCGCGCATGAGTCCGAGAACGAGTCTGTACAGCTGGCCTGTAGTTGTCTCCTTTGAGGTGCCGATATTTATTGTCTCTTCCGAGCCCTTTTCAAGGGCCAGTATGTTTGCCTTTACAATGTCTCCAACAAAGCAGTAGTCCCTTGTCATACCATCCGGCTCTTCGGGATAATGATAAATCACAGGCAGTTGGCCTTTGGCAAGTTTGTGGATAAATATTGCCACCACACCTGCCTCACCATGAGGAATCTGTCTTGGTCCGTAAATGTTCGCGTACCTCAGGACGGTATAGTCAAGGCCATGCTGATGATTGTAAAAGCGGAGATAGTGTTCTGATGAATACTTTGTTATTGCATAAGGAGAAAGTGGTTTGGGTGGCTCTGTTTCAGGAGTGGGGATGTTTTCCGTCTCTCCATATACTGCTCCGCCTGTGGAGATAAAGATCACCTTTTTTGTTCCGTGACGAACAGCACATTCAAGGAGATTTATCAATCCCAGGATATTGACTTCCGCATCAAATGCAGGCCTTTCCACAGAGACAGGCACTGACATCTGGGCTGCATGATGATTAACTATGTCCGGCTTTTCTATCTCAAAGACCCTGTCCAGTTCCCTGCTTCTTACATCCATTAGATAGAATTTTGCTTTGGGATTCAGGTTTTCGAGTTTGCCGGTATAGAGATTGTCAACAACAACCACCTCGTGTCCTTCCCCGAGGTAACCGTCAACCACATGGGAGCCGATGAATCCCGCCCCTCCTGTTACAAGTATCTTCATCTCTCCTCCTGATCTGTCTTGATAAAGACCAAAACAGCAGATTAAGTATACCATAATCAAAACCACCAAATCTCTTATGCATTTAGGTTAAAATATATCCTGAATTTCTCCGAAAGGAAGTGATGTTATGTTCAATAGTTTCGAGACCACAGGAATAGGAAGCCTCCCCTTTCTTTCTCCTGAGGAGGCTGTGGCCCTGGTGCTTGAGCACTGCGACATACCCTTCTGGCCCCAGCTGCCAAAGGCATCTTTCAGGGAGTTGATGGTTCCTCAATACAGTGAGGGCCTGCCTTCGGTAGTTATTGACAGCGAGGCTGAAAAGGTTTATCTTGAGGAGTTATCGCAGCAGTCCCTTAACAGGTTTTATGAGGCAGTATCAGATGGCCATCTCTTTCCGATAAGCAGGGAGTTTGCCCGCGGTTTCTATGCCTTTGAGGAGGCTTTGCAGAAGAGGGGAGAAAAATACAGGATACTGAAAGGCCAGATTACAGGCCCTCTTACTTTCACACTCAGTATAAAACTGTCTGACAACAGATACATCTATTTTGATGAAGAACTGAGAGAGGTGGCCCTGATGCTCCTTCAGAAGAAGGCTCAGTGGCAGATAGAGAGGCTTTCTCAATATGCTGACAAAGTTCTGATCTTTATTGATGAGCCAATCCTTACTGCTATTGGAAGCAGCAGCTATCTTGGAGTTGAGCCCTCCGAGGCAGAAAGACTTCTCACGGAGACGGTGCAGGCAATAAAACAGAGCGGTGGAATCTCCGGTATACACTCATGCGGTAAGGCTGAATGGGGCATGCTGATGAAAACAGGTGTGGATGTCCTGAACTTTGATGCCTATGACTACTTTGACAACCTCAGCATATACACTGATGACCTGAAGGAGTTTTTCCAGCGCGGAGGCTACCTTGCCTGGGGCATTGTGCCCACCACTGAAGCCATCAATGACGTCGACCTGGAAAAATTGAAAAAGATCCTTTCAGAGGAGATTGATAAACTGACCTCTACCATCTCTGAAGATTTAATAATCAGCCACTCCATACTTACTCCCTCATGCGGGGCAGGAAGCCGTACCGAAGAGGAAGCCCGAAAGGTCTTTCAGCTCCTTAAAGCCCTTTCCGAGGAGATAAGAAAGTGAAGGGGTATTTTATTACTCTTGAAGGTATAGAGGGCTCTGGCAAATCAACCATTGCCCGCAGGCTTGCTGAAGACCTCAGAAAGGCAGGCCATTCGGTGGTTCTAACCCGTGAACCCGGTGATACACCCGTAGGTCAGCATATCCGTAAGTTGCTTCTTGACCCTGAACAGAGAGGTATGCATCCCCTTACAGAGGTTCTTCTTTATCTTGCTGACAGGGCAGAACATGTCCATAAGGTGATCCTTCCTGCACTTGAACGAGGAGAGATTGTTATATGTGACAGGTTCAGTGACTCCACAATTGCATACCAGGGATTTGCCAGGGGGCTGGATGTAGAGACCCTGAGACAGTTGGACAGTATTGCCAGAGATGATATCATGCCTGATCTCACAATCATCCTGGATCTGGATGTCACCATAGGACTTAAGCGTAACAGCAGAGCAAACAAGAGGGACCGTTTTGAACTGGAGGAGGTGGAGTTTCATGAACGGGTCAGAAAGGGATTTCATGCCATTGCAGAGGAGAATCCCGAAAGGGTCAGGATAGTGGATGCCTCTATGGAAATTGAAGAGGTGTATAAAGAGGTTAGAGCTATAGTCTGGAAATCATTACCTGCTTAAAAATAGCTTTCATTCCATGGATACATCAACACTCAGAGTTCTTGAATACAGCAAGGTCTTAGAGATGGTCTCATCCTTTGCTGTTACTCCAGAGGGCAGAGACAGGGTGAGACATATACTGCCTCTTCATACTCAGGATGCAGTGCTTGAGAGATTCGGCCTTATAGGAGAATGCAGAAGGATTCTAACCGAAGGCCGTCCTCTGGGGCTGGAGCCGATGGAGCCCCTTGTTCCCCTCTTTCAGAGGCTAAGACCGGAAGAGTCAGTGCTTGAGCCACTTCAGTTGAGGGCTTTTCTTCCACTGCTTTACTCTGCTGAGGCCCTTAAAAGACTCTCTGCCGAGATAGACCTGCCCGGTATAAAGCGACTTCTTTCAGGGCTTACCACACATCCCGAGATAAGAAAGGCGATAGAGCGCTCCATTGACAGGGACGGATTAATACTTGATGAGGCATCTCCAGAGCTTTATGAAATCAGAATGTCCATAAAATCTCTTGATAGAAGGATTAAAAGCATCCTCGAGAGGATACTCAATACAAGGGAACTGAAACCGCACATCCAGGATTTCTATATAACCGAACGTAATGGTCGTAGGGTAATCCCTGTAAAGAGGGACTCCAAAGGCCATATTCCGGGTGTTATCCATGATATCTCCAACACAGGAGAGACCATCTTTGTGGAGCCTACTCAGACGGTGCAGCTTGGAAATGAACTGGAAGGGCTTAAGGCAGAAGAGAAGGTAGAGGAGTTCAGAATTCTAAAAAGGCTCTCAACTCTGCTTAGGCAGAGGCTTGCAGAGCTTGAGAATGACCATGATATAGTGCTTGAGATGGACCTGATCCAGTCACTTGCCTCTTTTGCTGAGGAGATTGGGGCAGAGATACCGGAGATAAACCGGAAGGGACTGATAAGAATCCAATCGGGCAGGCATCCCCTGCTCTGGAGGGCATTCAAAAAAGCAGGCAGAGAGAGTGAGATTGTTCCCCTTGATTTCGAACTCGGCAGGTCTTATACCGCATTGGTTATCACCGGGCCGAATGCAGGTGGTAAGACTGTTGTCTTAAAAACCGTGGGCATTCTCACTCTTATGGCTCTTAGCGGTATACCTGTGCCTGCAGGCTCTGGAAGCACATTCCCCTTTGTCAGGAATGTCTTTGCAGATATAGGGGATGAACAGTCAATAGAACAGGATATCTCAACCTTCTCAGGCCATGTTCTGAAGCTCACGGAGATTCTGAGGAGTGCCACCTCGGATACCCTCGTTATACTGGACGAATTAGGAACAGGCACCGACCCTGACGAAGGCGGAGCCCTTGCCTGTGCAATCCTCAGAAGGCTAAAACACAGAGGTGTGCTCACCCTGGTCTCAACCCATCTCAGTATGCTTAAGGCCTTTGCCTACTCCGAGGATGGGCTTGAAAACGGCTCAATGCAGATGAGGAGATACGAAGAGGGAGGTGCTGTCCTTTACAGACCCACCTACAGGCTTAAGATCGGTGAGGCTGGCCAGTCCCATGCCCTTGAAATAGCAAAACGGCTGGGGCTGCCGGATGATCTTATCAGGGAGGCAAAAGATCTTCTTGGTGAGAAGGAGAGACGCTTGGAGACCCTCATAGCCTCTCTTCAGGAAAAAGAGACAGGATTAGCCGAAAAGCTGGAGGAGATTGACAGGCTGAAGGAGGAGCTTCAGACACTTAAAGCATCACTGAGAGAGGAGATAAAAATAATAAAGGAGAAAAAGACTGAAATCCTGAATGATTACAGGCAGAAGGCCGAGGCTATTTACAGAAAGGCTGTCTCAGAGGCTGAGGATATCCTGAAGAGAATCAAGTCTGAAGAGAGACAGAAGGCACGAGAGCATCTACGGAGACTTAAAAAGAGATATGATGATATTAAGGTGGAAAAGCAAAAACCTTCTGAAGAGCTTGGCCAGCCTGTCAGCACTGTGGAGGTGGGCCAGGTGGTGCTTGTGGGAAGCCTCGGGATGGAGGGAGTGGTGAAAACCGTAAACAGGAACGCCAAACGGTGCAGGGTTGTTGTCAGGGGAAGGGAGCTTGATGTCTCCTTTGATGATCTTTATCTGCCTCCCGAGAAGGATGATAGAAAGGATATACCTTCCGAAGAAAGACCATCCGAAGGGCAGACACCGGAAACAGAAGAGATCACTTCAGCAGAGATAAATCTTGTAGGTGAAAGGGTTGACCCTGCCCTTTCTGCCCTTGAGCGTTACCTCAATGATGCATCCCTTTCAGGGCTTAAAGAGGTGAGGGTGATTCACGGCATTGGCACCGGCCGCCTTGCTCAGGCTGTGCGTGAGTACCTGAAAGACCATCCCCTTGTCAGGGATTTCCGTCCCGGAAGGAGGGAAGAAGGGGGAGAGGGAGTGACAGTTGTATATCTATAAATGGGCTAATTTAACGAACTCCTTGAGTTTCATAACATACTTT
>JALUAR010000119.1 GCA_027050975.1 Thermodesulfovibrio sp. | reverse complement strand
GAGTTAGATATGGAAGCTGCAGTCCCGGAAGTAGTTTACATTACAGGGCCGGAAGGCGGGTTTTCCTCCTCTGAAGTACGGCTGCTTAAAAATCACGGATTTGAGATAGCCGGACTTGGAAGAAGAATTCTCAGGGCAGAGACAGCCTCTATTGTTGCCACCGCCTTAATACTCTTCCGGTTAGGAGAGATCTGAACCTTCTGCCTCTCTTATATCCACCACATTCTCCGTCAGAATAGTAATCCAGCCTGATTCTGCCTGAAGATAAACCTCCTGTTCGTTAACCTCTACAAGCCTGCCTCTGTAGGTTATCCCGTTTGCCTCCACAACAACCTCTTTTCCTATCAGGTTGTGAATCATCTCAGCCTCGCTGTCTCCTTATTCGGATTGTATTTCCATGGGCCTCAAGCCCCTCGATATCTGCCAGCTGTTCAACCACAGGTGCAAGTCGGATGAATGCCTTCTTGCTGAATTTAATCAGGCTTGATCTTTTAAGGAAATCATACACACCCAGCGGAGAGGAAAAACGGGCTGTACCGCCTGTTGGAAGGGTATGATTGGGGCCTGCAGCATAATCACCTATTGGCTCGGGAGTCCAGCTGCCAAGGAATATAGCGCCTGCATTCCGGATATCCGGAAGGAGTCTTTCAGGTTTTTCGGTCATTATCTCCAGGTGTTCCGGTGCAATCTCATTGGCTATTGTTACAGCCTGCTTTAGGGACTTCGTAACTATAATTGCACCGTATCTGGCCAGAGAAGAGTTTGCAATAGAACCTCTTTTGAGCCTCCTGAGTTGTCCCTTCAAAGATGCAATGACCTTTTTTGCCAGAGTCTCGGAGGTGGTGATCAGGACTGCAGAGGCCATTTCATCATGCTCTGCCTGGCTGAGCATGTCTGCTGCCACAAAATCAGCATCTGCCTTACTGTCAGCAATAATCAGGATCTCACTGGGCCCGGCGATCATATCAATATCCACTGTACCGAAGACCATGCGCTTTGCCTCAGCAACATAGATATTGCCAGGGCCTACGATCTTATCAACCCTTTTTATGCTTTCCGTGCCATATGCAAGGGCTCCGATTGCCTGGGCACCACCTATTCGGTAAACCTCCCTGACACCAAGCAGCCTGATTGCATACATCAGGGCAGGATTTACCTCTCCTTCAGGGGTGGGCACGGTAAGGGCTATCTCCTCCACTGCTGCCACCTGGGCAGGTATGACATTCATCAGCACTGTGGATGGATAGGATGCCTTACCCCCGGGTACATATACTCCCACTCTCCTGAGAGGTCGGATTATCTGTCCTAAAAGGGCTCCGTTGTCTCTGTATGTCCATGACTGCTCAAGCTGTCTTTCATGAAAAGCCCTGATTCTCTCTGCGGCAACCTCAAGGGCCTTTTTAGTTTCAGAATCGGTCTGCTTTGCGTATCTGTTTATCTCCGAGGAGGTAAGCCTGAGATCTTTGAGATCGATATGATCAAACCTGCTGGTATACTCCCTTACTGCCCTGTCACCACGGGTCTTCACATCCTCAAGGATTTTTAAAACAGTGTCTCTGATATTCTGGTTGACACCCTCAGAGCGCGTTCTCAAGACTTTCAGAAAGCGGTTTAGTTCTGCATCTGTCCTTATTGTACGCATATATCAACCCCGGTTCCTTTGAATTTATACCCGAATCCATTGAAGGATTCAGTGAGGTGGTTCGTTATTATTACTGCTGCATATTACAAATACAATGTCTTATATTATACACCAAACTCCCGAATCAGACGATAATACCAAAAATTACTTTCCCTTTATAATCTCCTTCAAAGGCACTCCCTGTCTGCTTCTCTCAATAATCTCTTTTCGCATTTTATAAGCCTTTTCATAACCCTGCTTTCGCACCTGTTCCAGAAGCTCCCAGTCCTCACTTGCAAGGAATCTTCTGAATGCCTCCAGAAACTCATGAAAAAGCTCCTTTCTTACAGGGTCGAGCATGAGAAAATAAAAGAGCAGATGCTCCTTCTGCCTTTTTCGAATGATATCCTTCAGGGGACCCATCTCCGAGGTATCCGAAAGGATATCCTTTATTGCCCTGAGTTTAAAATCCATATCCCTGTCTCTGTTTGTCAGGATTATGCCTAACCACTCATCCGTTGCCTCATCCTCATAAGCCTCTCCTATTTCGTGAAGCGTGAGGATATCGGCTATAACCTTGGATGGTCTTTTCAGGGTCTCGACAATCTCCTCTGTCGTAGTAGTTTCCGTATCTGGAATGTATTCCTTGAGGATATCCCTCAGTGTGGGGTCGAATCTGGTTGCTCTGATCTCCTGCAGTCTTTCCCAGAGATGGTTCATTATCTGCTCACCCCTCAGGAAGATACATCGGCCCTGAAGCATTGCCATTGGTGCGGAAAGGTCACGGCAGAGCTCTCTTCCTGAGAGATAGATACTGTAGTCATAGAGCTCCTGAAAAGAGGCCAGTTCAGCAAGAAAAAAGGAAGGTTTGTTGTATCTGCCAAGGCCTCCGCAGTAAACAAGTCCCAGTGGTTTGAGCCTTTCGTTAATCTCTTCCACACTGAAGGGGTCAAACTGCTCTCCCTCTATGACAATCGGTTTGAGATTTTCATCCTCAAGCTCATGCCAGAGTGCCTCTCTCTCCTCAATCCATCTGGAGATATCATCTCTCGGAATTGCCTCCCATGGCATCATCCCGTGTTCGCTTCTGTACAGTTCCCTCAAACGCATCAGCATCCCGCATATGGAGTAGAAGCCCCAGTACTGGGCATCGGAGATATTGCAGTTCAGCTTAATATTATTCTTGAGTTTTTCGATATCCATGATACATTATTTTACGATATAAAAAACCAAAAGTAAACAGGATAAACCTGTTATGTTAGAATAGAACTATGAGCATCGTCCTTGTTACCAATGATGACGGTATCCAATCCGAGGGGTTGAATGCCCTGTTTCACTCCATCAGTCAGATAACCGAAGTATATGTGGTGGCACCGGAGAGTGAAAAGTCCGCAGTAAGTCATGCCCTTACCATGCATCGTCCCTTAAGGGTGGATCAACTCTCCGAAAGGGTCTTTACGGTTAACGGAACACCTACGGATTGCGTTGTTGTAGCCATGGAAAAACTCCTTCCTGAAAGACCTATTGCCCTGGTCTCGGGTATTAACAGAGGTGCAAACCTGGGTGATGATATCACCTACTCGGGAACGGTCTCGGCTGCGATTGAAGGCACCCTTTTCGGCATTCCGTCGGTGGCGATATCGCTTGTCTACAGTAATGATGAAAAAAAACTGTACTTCGAGACAGCAGCCAGATTCGCAAGGAATCTCTTAAGGTATATCCTGAAAAGAGGATTACCGGAGGATACACTTCTTAATGTCAATGTGCCCAATCTTACGGAAGAGCAGGTAAAGGGGGTAAAGTTTACGCGACAGGGAAAACGTGTGTATGACAATGCCATCCACGAGACCTTTGACCCCTGGGGAAGAAAGCACTACTGGATCGGCGGTGGGACCCCTTCCTGGCAGGAGGGAAATGATACGGATTTCAATGCCGTTTCAAAGGGCTATATATCAATCACACCTGTTCATCTGGATCTCACCAACTACGAGGCTCTCGAGTATATAAAAAGTAACTGGAAGGATTTGGATTTTAATCCGAAGGCATGAAAAGATATGATGTTATTGTAGTAGGTGCAGGTCCTGCAGGGATTTTTTCTGTTCTGGAACTTCTCAAGGAGGTCCCTGACCTTAGGATATTGATAGTTGACAAAGGCAGGGACATCCGGGAGCGTGCCTGTCCGATGATGCTTCGGGAAGTCTCCTGCACTGCCTGCAAAGTCTGTGACCTTTTAAGCGGTTGGGGTGGGGCAGGTGCCTTCAGTGATGGCAAACTCAGCCTCTCCGCAGAGGTAGGCGGATATCTCTCCAGATATATAGGCAGTGAATATCTGCTGGAGCTTATCGATTATGTTGACAGTATCTACATAAGCTTCGGTGCTCCCACCAGGGTTTACGGTGAAAACATGGAGGCAATAGAGTTGCTTAAGAAAAAATGCTCATTGAATGACCTGACTTTTGTCCATTCAAAGATCAGACATATCGGAACCGAGCGCTGCAGGATGCTCCTTACAAGGGTCAGGGAGTTTGTTAATGAAAAGGTTGATATCATCTTTGGCAGGAGGGTAACGAGAATTCTTACTGATAAAGGTGTTGTGACAGGTGTGAAGCTTTCCGACGGTGAGGAGTTTTGCTGTAGATTTGTGATCCTTGCCCCTGGCAGAGAGGGTTCACGCTGGCTTGAACGGGAGGCAAAGAGGCTGAAGCTCACCCTTCTTAACAATCCTGTGGATATCGGAGTCAGGGTGGAGGTGCCTGCCTCAGTGCTTGAGGAGTTCACCAGTGTAACATACGAGCCCAAGCTCCTGTACTACTCAAAGGCATTTGATGACAAGGTAAGGACATTCTGTGTTAATCCCTACGGAGAGGTGGTAAAGGAGCATCTGAAGGGTATCTGGACGGTTAACGGCCACAGTTATGCAGAACACAAGACCGAAAACACCAACTTTGCCCTCCTTGTCAGCACTTATTTTACAAAGCCCTTTAACGAACCCATATCTTACGGAAGATACATTGCAAGGCTTGCCAACTTCCTGGGCAAAGGTGTGCTGGTGCAGCGTCTTGGAGACCTCCGCAGAGGCCGCCGTTCCACGCCGGAGAGAATTCAAAAGGGGCTTGTTACACCCACCCTGAAGGATGCCACTCCCGGAGACCTCAGTTTTGCCCTTCCTTACAGGTTTCTTGCCGATATTCTTGAGATGCTCGATGCCATGGACAGGGTTGCTCCAGGAGTTGCATCAAGGCATACCCTTTTGTACGGAGTGGAGGTGAAGTTTTATTCAATGCAGATCAAACTCTCCCGCGAGCTTGAGACAGAGGTGGAGAACCTCTTTGCCGTTGGTGACGGTGCAGGTGTAAGCCGCGGGCTCATACAGTCCTCAGCCTCTGGAGTTGTGGCTGCAAGGGCAATAATGGAGAGGGTTAGATCCGCTCTTTAATCCTTTTATACAAAAGCCTGAATCTGATGATATCATTTTCTGAATGTTCTTTTCCAAATCTCAGAAGGTTATAGAGTTTTAAAAACTCTGCACACTCTGTCCTGACCTCAATGTTGCTCGCTATCACTGCCTTTGCAGTCTCCTCTGCAGTGAGGTTCCTGTCTATATCCAACCTCTTTTCAAGAAGTCGCCTTATCTTCAGATAGTATATGCTTTCCCGGCGCAGGGCTCTTCTCCTTCTGTAAAGATTATAACCAAGAATCAGGAGAGCAAAGATCACCGAGGCAGCAAAAATCGGGAATATATATCTCTGCGGGAGTGTTGTTTGGTCGATATCTTTTCTTTTTCTTACCGGAGTGCTCAGGAATCTGAGGAGTCTCTTCTGGTCGTATCTGCTGAAGCCTATCACATACCTGTCCCATTTCAGTTTAAGAAAATCCAGATAAAGGGCTATCACTGTCCTTTCAACAGGAGGTTCCGGCGGGGTGGGGTCAAACCGTTGCCAGAGCCCATCAATGGCTGCCTCCACCCAAGTATGGGCATTCTTCTGTCTTATAATGTAATAGTCGCCGTATCTGTTGTATTCTCCTCCTACATAACCGGAGACAACACGGGCAGGTATTCCAATTGACCTGAGCATCAGAACCATTGCGGTGGCATAATACTCACAGTATCCCTCCCTTGTTGTAATGAGGAAATCCTTTATGGGACTTTCTCCCGGAGAAGGGGGCTTTACCTTCAGGGAGTAGCGGTAGTTCTCTCTGAGATACCGCTGTATTGTTTCTGCCTTCTCAAGAGGTGTTTTCAGTCCACGAACAATCTCTTCCGTAAATCCCTTGAGCCAGCCCAGATCATCAGGTACCTGCAGGTATACTCCGTTGAGATCGTCTGTAAGAAGCGGTTTGTTGCTGCTGTAGGCAATGTATCTCAGTCTCTTTGCCCTCTTTTCCGGCACAAAGAGCGTGCCCGTTGTGTCAATGAGCAGCCTTTTTGCATCCACATCAAGCCTATAGACACCCCGAAGAGAAAATATCACCTCTGTATCAAGGGGTTCAAGTATTATCTCCTGTCTGAAGTGCCTTTCAGAGGGAGGATTGTCAAGGTTGAATCTCCCCCTTTCGCCTGGAACGGATAGCTTCTCCGCAATAACATTCAACCATGCATTGTCCAGATAGATATCAAAGGTCATGCCTCTCCAATAAGGCCTGAACCCCTGCCTGGGCTGGACAGAGACCCTCATCACCACCGTTGGATCAAGCTTTATCTCCTCAAGTGTGCCGAGACGGACCTTTTCGGAAAAGCCTGACTTTATTCCCTTTGACAGACTCTTTCCCCAGAGGCTTCCCCTGAATCTGGGCAGCGCCAGAAAGAGTACGACAACCAGAAGCATTATAATAACAGTCAGGGATGTGATAGGCCTGACAAAGGGGCGTATTCTCCTGCCGCCTTCCTTAATGATGTGGGAGTAAAACATTGCAATCACCATACCGATGATAAAGAATACGAAGACCACTGCAAAGACCATTGATCTTGTAAGCTCCGAGGCCAGCAGTAGCTGTATCAGTGCCATAAAGAATACCTGTAGCGGATCCCATGGGTCCTTTATATCAAAGCTCTTTATTGCATGAAAAATCATTGTCAAATGTCCCACACTCACAATCACATCCCTTGACAGGGTGGTGACATCAAGGAAAAAGTACAGGAGCGTAATCAACGAAAGCCCGCCGACAACGAACCTGTGGGCAGAGGGATATCCCTTTACTCCTCTGTAGTATCCCCAGAGCATAAAAGGTACGGTAAGCAAAAAGGTCATAAACATCCCTTCAGACAGCAAAAGGCTGGCATCTCCGGTAAGCCCTATCAGGCAGGTCAGTATTCTATAGGTCGGTGGCATAATAGACCCTCAGTGCTGAAGATGTGTATCTTCTGAGTGATGATGCCCTTGAGGACAGTACCATAACAATCATGCCGTCAAGACTCTCGTCAAAGGGACAGCCTATGTCAGTGCCCTCCTCTATCATGGCAAGATGGTCAAGTATCTTGTAAAGGTGTTCCGTTCCACTTCCGTAGGGAATTGATTTGTGGCATGTAACAAACCTGACCGAATAGTTTCGTCCTATAAGCTCGGAGGTGAGAGAGGCTGTAAAGGATATCGCCTTTTCAAACAACTCTGAAGAGGGGTATCTCATGCTGTCAAGCACCACTGTAACCTGCTCTGTTGTACCTTCATAGCATTCTTTTACCATCAGTTGTCCTGTTCTGGCAGTGGCCTTCCAATGAATGCTCCTCCAGGAGTCTCCATATCGGTACTCCCTTATGCTTTGAAACTCCTCACTCTCGGTTCTTATCATTGAAGAGGCTTCCGTGATCAGACTATAAACAAATTCATCCACCTCTTTTTTGAGATCATATATTTCGGGATATATAACTACGCTCTTTTGAGAAGCGGTATCCTCTGTGGCTTTCATCCTGAGGGTAAAGAATATGAAGGGAAATGATGAGGAGACCCTGGTCTGTCCGAGTCTGTAAACTCCTCTTCTTCTGAATCTGATCCTTTCTGCAAACTCCAGGCTATCTCCGGGCTCTATTCTTTCTATATACAACCCATCATCCAGAAGCTCCGGTACGATAACCCTGAAAGAGTATGATGTCACTTTTCTCTTCAGATTTTTCACCGTAACAGTGAATACGCTCTCCCTGTTTGCAAACAATGGTTCCTGAACCGAGAAGGAGAATTTAAGACCCCTTAACATTATATAAGGCAGAGTAAGGGAGATTATCAGGCTGGAGAGCATAAGGGCAAGAATCAGATACATGAGGTTGTTAGCAGTATTGAAGGCTGCAAAGGCAACTACTGTGATGGCAAGGAGAAACCTCTTGCCCTCTCTTGTAACAGACAGTCTCATAGGGGAACGGCTATCTTTTCTATAATCTCCTTTACCAGTACCTCGGCATCTCTGATATAGGTCCGGGTCTTGAGGATAATTCTGTGGCCGATAACAAGGGGTGCCACCTCCTTTATGTCATCCGGCAGAAGATAATCCCTTCCTTCCACATAGGCGTATGCCCTGGCAGCCCTCAGCAGGAACTGCGCCCCTCTTGTGCTTACGCCTAATCTTATCTGTTCATGATTTCTGGTTCTGGCAACAATCTTCAGAAGATAATCATAAAGGGAATCATCCACATGCACCTCCTGGGCAGCCTCCTGCGCTTTTAGAATCTCCTCCTTTGATACCACAGGAGTTATCGATTCCACTGACTCCAGGTCTCGTACCTCTTTGAGGACAAGTTTTTCATACTCAAATTCTGGATAACCGATCCTCAGGTGCATCATGAATCTGTCAAGCTGGCTCTCTGGCAGAGGAAAAGTGCCGTGATACTCAAGGGGATTCTGAGTGGCAATCACCATGAAGGGAGAGGGTAGGGGATAGGTCTGTTTCTCAATTGATACCCTTCTTTCGTTCATTGCCTCCAGAAGGGCTGACTGGGTCTTGGGGTTTGTTCTGTTTATCTCGTCTGCTAATACTATATTGGCAAATATGGGTCCCTGTCTGAATTCGAACTCCCTCCTGTCAGGGTTATAAATATTGACCCCCAGAATATCAGAGGGTAGCAGATCGCTGGTAAACTGTATCCTTTGAAAGGAACAGTCCGTGGCCCTGGCAAGGCTTAAAGCAAGGGTGGTCTTTCCAACACCGGGAACATCCTCGATAAGAAGGTGCCCCCTGGCTATAAGGGTTACTATTGCCATTTTAATGGCACGGTCCTTGCCCTTTATAACGCTGGTCAGGATATTTTGAAGTTCCTTTATCCAGGATACCATAGACATTTGGGATAGGGGATATTAATTTGGTCACCACTGAATCTGGGATCGGCTCATAAGGCCCTGAGCAATTTCTTTATATTAACATTTTCCCTGATTATTTCTCTTGCCCGTAGGAGTTTGCTCTTCTGCCTGATCCTTGCCTTCCCCATTATGCTCTCAATCCGGTCAACCACGGTGAATGTATCATCTTTTACAGAGATAATGGGCACTCCTTTTAGTTTAGCCTTTCCGATAACAACATCGTTGGGTAGGAGCCCTCCGGTAAGAATAATGCATTTTGTGGATGTTTCCAGAGCCGCAAGTTGGATATCAGCCCTGTGAGCTCCGGTAATAACCGCCTTATTAGGCGAGGCTTTAAAATAACGGATTGCATTGTTTACGTCCATGGCCCCGATGCTGAAATTCTCCACAAGTTCATCAAGACTCTCCTCTGCACAGAGGACCTTGCCACCAAGGGCCTCCACAAGCTGATTAACCGATACCGAACTCAGCAGGCTGTCAAGAGGAACAACACCGTAAACCTCAATCTTCTGTCTCTTAAGATAAGGAACAATCCTCTCTTTTACAAAATCCAGAGTCTCGGCTCTTACCTTGTTAATAACCACACCTAAGAGGTGTTCTTTTAGGATCTCCCTGGCTCCGAATATATCATCCAGTGTCTCCTCTCCTTGCCATGCCTCAACAAGCAGGGCCTTTGCCTGACACTGTCTGCAGATCCTGATGCCGTTGATTCCGAACATGGAGCCCTCAAAGAGATCCGTTGTGCCGGCAATTATCAGGGGGTTTTGCTGCCTGAGAGAATCTATGGCCTTAAGGATTCTTTTATCAATCCCCCTGATACGGCCTGAAAGTGTACGGTTCAGGAGATCAAGGGAGCTAACAACCGGGGAGAGCATCTTCGGCGGGCTCTGAAGACCAAGAAGTTCCCTGAAAAAGAGGGCGTCACTGTCAACCATTTCACCCTCATACTCAACCGGATCCTTGCCTATGGGTTTTATATAACCAGGGGTGTATCCCATATCCTTGATATTCAGCACAAAACCTACGGTAAATAAGGTCTTTCCCGAAAATGAGTTCATTGAGCCTACGTATAATCTCTTCATTTTAACCTCCGTGGATAATAATCCTTGCATCAAGGGCCACTGCACCTTCGGCCCTTACTACAAGGGGATTTATATCCAGTTCATGTATTTCCGGTATTAGCTGGACAAGATGGTTGAGTCTGAGGAGGGCCTCAACAATGGCATCCATATCAACAGGGCTCTCTCCCCTTGCCCCCTTCAGGATGGCGTATGTCCTTATCTCCTGAATCATTTCTGTTACATCCGTCTCTGTGACAGGTACTACTCTGAAGGATACATCCTTTAGCACCTCAACATATATGCCACCAAGGCCAAACATCAACATATGTCCGAAGGTTCTGTCGTGGGTTACACCTATGATGACCTCCTTGCCGCTGGAAATCATCTCGTATATATTGACACCCTGTATCAGTGCTCCCGGCATTCTCCTTTTAACGGATGTAGTTATCTCCACAAAGGCCCTTTCAGCCTCCTCCTCATTCCTGATGCCTGTCCTGACTCCTCCCACATCAGTCTTGTGGAGGATATCCGGAGAGGATATCTTCATAACCACGGGAAAGCCTATTTCCCTTGCCGCACGGACAGCTGCCTCACTATCACTGGCAAAGGCCCTTCTGGGGAAGATAAACCCTGCTGCCGAGAGACATTCCCTTGCCTCATCCTCTCCCAGGCTGTTTCTGCCTTTTTCCTTCTGAGCGGAAATGATCGCCCTGATTCTTTTTGCATCTATATCAAATCTTCTCTGGCGTTTAACCTTTCGTTTTTTCCACAGGGAAAACTGAAATAGCCGTTTATAGGCATTAATGGCTTCCTCAGGATAGGAGTAGTTAGGCACTCCTGCCTTTTTCAGTATCTCCAACCCCGTTGTTACACTCTCCGATCCCATGAAGGCGGCTACTATGGGCTTGTCTGTTCTCTGAAACGCATCAGTAACAACAGTGGCTGTCTCCTCCACATCGGTCAATGCCTGAGGTGTAAGTATGACCAGCATTCCGTCAAAATCCCTGCTGTGGATAACCTCTTCAAGCACAGCCCTGTACCTGTCGGATCTGGCATCGCCTATTACGTCTATGGGATTGTAAAGGGATGCATTCGGTGGAAGTCTTTTTCTCAGTCTGTTAATAACGGTTTTGTTCAGAAGAGGCAGCTTCAACCCCGCCCGTTCTGCATGGTCTGCAGCTATTATTCCCGGTCCTCCAGCATTGGTTATAACCAGAATCCTGTCTCCCCTGGGTATTCTTCCAGGAGTAAATGCCCGTGCAATCTCGAAGAGTTCATTAATACCATTAGCCCTGATAACCCCGGTCTGTTTGAATGCAGCATCAAAGGCTGAATCAGAACCTGCAAGGGCACCTGTATGGGATGATGCAGCCCTTGCACCTGCCTGTGTACCACCTGATTTGATTAAAATAATGGGTTTTTTTCTGGTGGTCTTTCTGGCGATCTTCAGAAATCTTTTACCCTCCACAACATCCTCTATGTAACCAAGAATTATGTCTGTTTCGGGATCATTCAGGAAATACTCGATGAAATCAGTCTCATTAAGGTCCACCTTGTTGCCAAGGCTTATAAATTTCGAGAGTCCGATTCTGTTTCCGATTGCCCAGTCAAGGACAGCCACACCCAGGGCTCCTGACTGGGAGAAAAAGGATATTCTGCCCTTCGGAAGCATTCCCCTGGCAAAGGTGGCATTAAGGCTACAGAAGGTGTTGATTATCCCGAGACAGTTTGGCCCGAGCACCCGAATACCGCTTTCTTTAACTATATCCTTCAATTCCTCCTCAAGCACGGCTCCTTCCGAGCCTGCCTCTTTGAAACCAGCAGAGATGATTATTGCCGTTGAAACTCCCTTTTTCACGCACTCTCTGAGCACTTGAGGTACTACAGGAGCAGGGATTGAAAAGACAGCCAGATCAACAGGCCCGGGAACATCAAGAACGGATTTGTAGGCTTTGAGCCCCTCTATTCGGTCTGCCGAGGGGTTTATGGGATAAACCCTTCCCTGATACCCGTGCTGGAGGATGTTTTTAACAACGGTATGCCCCACCTTCCGAGGGTTTGTAGATGCCCCTATTACCGCAATTGAATCCGGATTAAATAATTTCGAAAGCATGATAATTATAAGGATACTATATTTTGATCTAAAAAGAAAGTCACAAGAGTTCATCCGAATCTGCCTGTAGAAAATAGAGTGCTGTTTTGTAACAGGCAGTGGGCAGTTAATTCGGGAAATTAAGCACCATTGTACGGAGACGATAAGACAGTTCCAGAAAATGTACGGATGTTCAGAAAAGAATGGCCTGTCATCGACAGGCCACAGTAGCATTGGAAGGAGGTTTTACGGGTCTATATAATAGTTGTAATAATATCTCCTTGCATCACGTCTGCCACGTCTGTACTCCTTTTTGTATATCCTTTTCATCTCATCGCACCAACCCTTCTCATATGCCGAGGAGGGCCTGTAGCATGGTCTCCAGCAGTCATCATCATCCTTCTCAATAACATATACCTTTTTGTAGATCACCTTTGTCTGAGCATTATATCTCCTATGATGTTCCGGATAGAATATATCCTGCGTAATGGCATTCAGGATATAGCTATTGCTCCTGCAAGCAAGGCAGCTGACTCATTGTTCATTGCCTCTGCCTTCCTGGGGACAGTGAGGCTGACCAGAAGCACGGTCGTAACCAATCCGGTAATTATTACTTTCGATCCTTTCATCTTGAATACCTCCTTTCTTCGGTTTGTATCTTCTCTTTGCCATGGACTTAACAATTTCCATGCCAGAGAAAATCCTTTAAAATCAATGACTTTAATTTTTCCTGCTTCCCTCTTTGGGAAAACTGCTCCCTTTTTGGGAATCAACATAGAGGCTTAACATAAATTTTGAAAAAACCATAAAAATTAAGTTAAAATCATATATTATGTCTGCAATAAAGGTTTTAGGAATAAACGGCTCTCCCAGGGATGACAGTACCTCAGCCAGGCTGCTTTTAAAGGCATTGGAGTCAGCCAGGGAATCAGGTGCAGAGATCAGGGAACTGAGAATGATAGAAACCCCGTTGCCTCCCTGTGACGGGTGTGTATCCTACTACGGAACCTGTAACCTTGAGGTCTGCATCGAACATGGTGGTGAGGTGGTTAAGGAGGTGTTAGAGGAGTTAATCGCCTCGGATGTCCTTCTTTTTGCCACGCCTGTTTATTGGTTCGGACCTTCCGGGCTTCTGAAGAATCTCATAGACAGGATGACCAGCCTCGAGCACGGACAGAAGATCCTTGACGGCAGAGTAGGGGGGATACTCTGTTCATACGAAGAGGAGGGGGCCTCGATGACCATAAGCCAGCTCTTTCTTGCCCTTTCTGACATGGGTCTGATGTTCCCGCCCTATGCTTACACATACAACCGCGGAAGAGAGATTGAAGATGATACGGAGTTTTATGCCCGTCAGCTTGGCAGAAATGCTGTAGAGATGGCCAGGGTCATTAATGGTAAGCGGTGGTGGAGAAAAGACTAACTCTGACTGGAGCGGGCGACGGGATTCGAACCCGCGACCTGGAGCTTGGGAAGCTCCCACTCTACCACTGAGTTACGCCCGCGCGGTTTAATATAAAATAAAAAAGATCATCCTTAAAAATCAAGCCTATCCAACTCTACCATTGCCTCCATACATTAACCACTCTAACTATGATATGATGAGATGAACACAATTACCTTGATTTAAAGGAGCGCCTGAATGAATATGACAGAGCTTCTTCTGGATAACCTGAATAGAGTGGTTTTTGATATAGCCCCCGGAGCATACCTTGTAGGCGGATACATAAGAGATACCATTTTAGGTAAAAAGGCATTGGACAGAGACTTTATAGTAAAAGAGCGTCCGGAAAAATATGCTTTAAATTTAAAGAATTACATCGGTGGCTCTATAGTAATACTTAAGGATAACCTCACGGTTAGAGTTGTACTTGAAGAGGGAGTGACCGTTGATTTTACCAGAACAGAAGGCTCTCTTCTGGCTGATC
The DNA here is from genome assembly GCA_027050975.1 of Thermodesulfovibrio sp. Lineage (GTDB taxonomy): Bacteria > Nitrospirota > Thermodesulfovibrionia > Thermodesulfovibrionales > JdFR-85 > JALUAR01. Next base: position 1,953 of record JALUAR010000119.1, on the reverse strand, counting down.
TGCAAAGACGTGACTTTACCTTCAATGCCATGGCCTACCATCCGAGAGAAGGAATCCATGATCCCTTCAACGGAAGGGGCGACCTTGAAAAAAGGTTGATCAGGATGATAAGACCGGAGAACCTGATGGATGACCCTGTCAGAATCATCAGAGCTTACAGGTTTGTAGGGGAGTTAGACGGAAAAATAGATGGAAATACAAGAGAATACATTAAGAAGATAAAGGATAACATTAAAAAAGCTGTTCCTGAAAGGATTACTTTAGAGTTTTTCAAACTTTTAGATAGTCAGCACTGTTTGAGGGCTGTTGAGGAGTGTCTGAGAGACAGCGTTATTGAGGAAATTTTTCATTTAGAAAACAATAAGTTAGAAAACATTATTGAGAAGCTGTATTTTATCGAAAAAAAAATTAAAGAATCACCTGAAAGTTTCCGAAAAGAACTTAATAGGGTCTACTCTCAGGGGCTCACATTAAAGGGTGTTCTTGTACTTGAAACGCTGGTATCATTCATTAAAAACAGTATTGATCTTGCAGATGGTTGTAAGCTCAGGATGTCCGGGAGGCTTTATAAAAGAATAAAGGCTTTCAGGAGGCACAGGAAATGCTTATCAACCTACAGTAACGATGCAGAACTTTATGACTGTTTTGAGCTTTTAGATGAGGCTTCGCTTGACAGTATTCTTTATGAGGGAAGAACAGAGCTTATTGAAAGGGTAGTAGAGTTTAAAAGGATACAACAGCAACCTTTACTGAAGGGAGACGAAATTATGAAGTTATTGGAGGTGAAAAAGGGACCTCAGGTTGGTCGCTTGTTAAGGGCTTTAAAAGTGGCTGAGTTTTCAGGCAAAATCAGGACAAGAGCCGATGCCGAGAGGTATCTGAAGATGCTGGCACCCTGAGCCCCTTGCCCGTTATTTAACATAATATAAATTATCAGAACAAATAAATTAACATGATATGTTAATAATCTGTTATAAACTCTGTTTATATCTCGCCGAAAGCCTTATTAATATAAGAAGTCTACAAGTTTGTACAAGATTTAGGCAGTGAAAAAATCTTGTGAAAACAACATGTTAGACATTTTTTAAGGGAATTCCGAGGAGGCCGTCCCTGAATTGCTCTAATATTTTGACTTTGAGAAGTTTGGACCGCTGAAATGCTGAATCCTTCAGATACACATTAAGGTAGTTTTCTGATTTTCCTTTAACAAAGCCCTCTTCAACAGGCCTCTCCGTTACAACTGTGAGCAGCCTTCCTATTTGCACCCCTCTGTATAGGGATCTCTTCTGTCTGTCCACTTCCTTTAAAATCCTTACACGCTCCTTTTTTACATCTCCTGGTAGTTGACCCTCCATTTCTGAAGCCACAGTGCCTGGCCTCGGTGAGTATGGAAAGATATGAAGGTAACTGAAAGGAAGCTCCTTGAGCAGATTCAGTGTATTCTGAAACTCTCTCTCTCCTTCTCCAGGAAAACCTACAATAACATCAGTGCCCAGGGCAATATTTGGTATTCTTTCATATACTTCATTAACTTTATCTATAAAACTCCGTACATTATAAGGTCTTTTCATTAAATTCAGAATACTGTCATCTCCTGATTGAAGCGGAATATGCAGGTGTGGACAGATCCTTTCATCTATAAGAAGCTCTATAATCTCGTTGCTTACCTCAGGGGCCTCGAGCGAGCTAAGTCTGATTCTTATCGAGCCTGTCTCTTTAAGTATCGCCTCAACAAGTTCATGAAGTCTTACCTTCGGAGTAAGATCCAGGCCATAATGACCTATATGGATTCCGGTAAGAACAACCTCGCTGTAACCGGAGGCCTCAATCATCACAATCTCATCAACAATATCCTTAATGCCTCTGCTTACCGATCTGCCCCTTGCCCTTGGTATTGCGCAGTAGGTGCAGCTGAAATTACACCCCTCCTGGATCTTTACAAAGGGCCTGGCC
>JALUAR010000118.1 GCA_027050975.1 Thermodesulfovibrio sp. | reverse complement strand
AAAATAAATCTTCTGATTATATCCCTGTCAAATTCCTCAATGACAATAGAGTTTTTTGACCAATACAGAGAGCTTATCCCGGATTTTCGTGCTTTTCTGGAGGCACTGCAAAGGCCTCATCCATCCCACCTCAGGGTTAATACACTAAAAATCTCAGCCGAGGCCCTGATAAAACGGTTGAACAGATATGGCTTTCGCCTTGAGCCGCTTCCTTTAACAGATGCCTTCAGCTTTGAGGGTGTTGAAAAACCGGGTGCCACACTGGAGTACTTTTTAGGATTTTACCATCTTCAAGGGCTAAGCTCCATGATTCCTCCTGTTGTTTTAGAGCCTCAAAAGGGACAGATAATTCTCGATATGTGTGCCTCGCCAGGAAGCAAAACAACACAGATTGCCGCTATGCTTTCGAATACGGGTACGGTAATTGCCAATGAGCTAAACAGAAGGAGGCTTGGCATACTCAAGTTTCATCTTGAAAGACTTGGTGTCACTAATACAGTTGTCACCAACTACCAGGCTCAGAATTTTCCAACACGAGACCCCGAAGGCAATCCCCTCAGGTTTGACAGGGTGCTTCTTGATGCCCCCTGCACAGGAGAGGGACGGTTCCGCACGATCATGAGATCCGATGAGCAGGAGAAGATGAGAGAGTTCAGCACAGAAGCATCACAGCAGATGTCACATTATCAGAAACAGATGATCCTCAGAGGATTTGACCTGCTAAAGGAGAAAGGATTGCTTGTGTACTCCACATGTACCTACTCCCCATATGAAAACGAAGCTGTGGTAGATTACCTACTCAGCGAGAGACCTGATGCTACCGTTGAGCCCATTCGGCTGGATGGAATTAAAACTGTTCCGGGCTGCACAGGCTGGGAAGAGCTTATCTTTCATCCCTCTCTTAATTCAGCCGTTCGCATATACCCACACTATGTTGATACATGGGGTTTTTTTATCGCCAGAATCAGAAAAAAGCCACAATCGAATATCTAACAATCTTTCAAATCAATACATTTAACTATATAAAAACTTCAAATTGACAAATACCACCAATGGGAAATATAATAAGAAACTATGCAATAACAAACTTGTTGAGGAGGTTCAGATGGCTGAAGGTATCGTTGAAGTAACCACTTCCACATGGGACCAGGAGGTCCTGAATGCAAAGGGGCTTGTTATGGTCGATTTCTGGGCTGTTTGGTGTGGTCCTTGCAGAATGATCGCACCTACGGTAGAGGAGATTGCAAAGGAGTACGCCGGAAAGCTCAAGGTTTGCAAGCTCAATACAGATGAAAATCCAGATATAGCCAGCAGATACAAAATTATGGGAATTCCAACACTTATGTTTTTCAAAGATGGGGAGAAGGTTGACCAGATTGTTGGTGCCGTACCAAAACCACAATTAAAGGCAAAGATTGACCAGCTCCTCAGTCAGTAAATCCTGCTTACAGGCTCTGGAGGTTAAACTGTGAGATATCACCGGCTCTTTTTAGTGGTCCTTATTGCGTTCTTTCTATTCTCATGTCAGAAAAATAGCGGGGGAGTTGTAGAGGTTGGCCATACTGCACCGGATTTCAAGACAAAAACCCTTGATGGCAAATACATATCCCTTTCCGATTATAAAGATAAGGTTGTCTTGATTGAATTCTGGGCAACATGGTGTCCTCCCTGCAGGGCATCTATACCTGAGATGGAGACACTGCACAAGAAATTTATTGATCAAGATTTTGTTTTGATTGGTGTGAATGTGGATGAGGGAGAGAATGTAACCGATCGGGTACGAGCATTCGTAAACCAGTACAATGTAACTTATACCATTGTGCTTGATAACGAAGGAAGAGCAAGCCGTAAATATGGGGTAATGAGTATTCCTGCAATTTACCTGCTTGACAGAAATCACAAAATAGTAAAGAAATACCTGGGCTTTTCTCCTGGTCTTGGCGAGGAACTTGCCCGCCAGATAGAGGCATTGTTATAATGCATTGTCACCTTATTTTTTGAATATAAGCCATGTTTGATGCACTAAGTGATAGATTAGAGGGTATTTTTTCAAAATTACGAAGCAGGGGTTACCTGAAGGAAGAGGATGTTGACGTAGCCCTCAGGGAAATCAGGCTTGCCCTTTTAGAGGCTGATGTCAATTTTAAGGTTGTAAAGGACTTCGTTAACCGCGTCAAGGAAAAGGCTATTGGCCAGGAGGTCCTGAAGAGTCTCACCCCCGGACAGCAGGTCGTCAAGATAGTTCATGAGCAGCTGATCGAACTGCTTGGTAGCAAAAACGAAAAGATTAATCTTGCCCCAAACCCGCCTACCATCATAATGATGGTAGGTCTTCATGGTTCAGGTAAGACAACCACTGCGGCTAAGCTTGCCAATATTTTCAAAAAACAGGGAAGAAGGCCTCTGCTTGTAGCAGCAGATTTGCAGAGACCTGCTGCAATTGACCAGCTGGCAACCCTTGGTTCTCAGATAGAGGTCCCGGTCTATACCGACCGTCAGGAAAAAGACCCTGTCAAGGTAGCACAGGCTTCACTCAAGCAGGCCAGGTTGGATGCAAGAGATATCCTTATTCTTGACACTGCAGGCCGTCTGCATATTGACGAAGAACTCATGAACCAACTTAGAGCCATAAAAGAGGCGGTTTCACCTCATGAAACCCTCTTTGTGGCAGATGCCATGACAGGTCAGGACGCCGTTAACATAGCGAAGAGCTTCAATGAGGAGATTGGCATTGACGGTATTATTCTCACCAAGATGGATGGCGATGCCCGTGGTGGAGCTGCTCTCTCCATCAGGTCTGTAACAGGAAAGCCTATCAAGTTTATCGGCGTTGGTGAAAAAATAGACATGCTCGAGCCATTCCACCCTGACCGGGTTGCCTCGCGCATACTTGGTATGGGTGACGTACTGACATTTATTGAGAAGGCCCAGCAGACTGTCTCTGCAGAGGAGGCAGAAAAGCTTCAGAAAAAGATCCTTGAGGAATCTTTTACACTGGAGGATCTAAAGGAACAGATTAGACATATCCGCTCCATGGGACCGATAGAAAATCTTCTCTCCATGATACCGGGAATAGGAAAGCAGCTTAAGAATGTACAGGTTGACGAAAAGGAGTTCACCAAAATCGAGGCGATTATCAATTCCATGACCCCAAAGGAGCGTCGGGCTCCTCAAATTATAAACGGAAGCAGGAAGAGAAGAATCGCCAGAGGCAGCGGCACTACAGTTACAGATGTCAATAAGGTGCTCAAACAGTACAAAGAGATGAAGCGAATGCTCAAGATGTTTAAGGGCAAAAAGGGGAAGATGGGTAAAAAGTTTAAAGGCTTGCCAAAGTTCATGCCTTTTTAAAATTCTTTACTTTCAGCAATGTTTTCATTTAAAATATTTAATACTTTCTTTCCACAACAATAAATCTCTTGAGGAGGTGAGTAATTGGTTAGGATCAGATTAACGCGCATGGGAGCCAAACACAGACCCTTTTACAGGATAGTTGTTGCTGACTCCAGGGCAAGAAGGGATGGACCTTTTATCGAGATCATAGGCTATTACGATCCTATGAAAGAACCGTCAGAGATCAAAATAGATACTGAACGTGCAAAGCACTGGCTACAACAGGGCGCTCAGCCAAGTGACTCAGTCAAAAGGTTATTACAGAAGGCTGGCCTGTAGGCAGCCGAATCAATCTAATGGAGGTGGAGATGATGAAAGATTTGGTGG
>JALUAR010000117.1 GCA_027050975.1 Thermodesulfovibrio sp. | reverse complement strand
AAGGCATGACACCTGGGCGTGGCTTGCACTGGCAAACAGAAGAGATAAACACCACAAAACCGTTAAAACTCAACGTTCTGTTGTGGACAGAAGATTTCCAGATTTTCTGCCTTCGAGCAGGAGGAATAGTATAAATCCTACGGAACATTTATATAAAAAATAAATTTTATATTGATATTGATTGTAATAAAATTGAGGAGGTGTTTCACATGAAAATTCCATGGGCTATGCCATATATAGGAGAGGAAGAACTGAAAGAAGTGATCGACACGGTCAAGTCTACTTGGGTGAGTATGGGGCCAAGAGTTAAGAAATTTGAGGAGATGGTTGCCGAGTATCTGGGAATAAAGCATGCAATTGCAGTAAACTCTGGAACAGCCGCTCTTGATGTTGCTTTGAAGGCATTGAAGATTGGCCCAGGAGATGAAGTGATCATCCCTGCGTTTACTTACATAGCGACAGCAAATGCCGTGGTTTACCAGCATGCTAAACCGGTACTTGCCGATATTGACCCAAAAACATTTAATATAGACCCTGAAGATGTAAACGAGAAAATTACTAAAAAAACAAAATGTATTTTGCCGATAGATTATGGTGGTCAAGCCCCAGATTACGATGCATTATTAGAGATTGCTGAAGACCACAATCTGTTTCTTTTAGAAGATGGTGCCGAAGCCTTGGGCGGGGAATATAAAGGAAAGAAGACGTGCACTTTTGGAGACTTGGCTACTGTTAGCTTCCATGCCGCTAAGCTAATAACTTCTGTAGAAGGAGGAATGGTATTTACCGACGATGACAAGCTTGCAGAGTTATGCAGAATTATAAGAAATCAGGGAGAAGATCCAAACAGAAAATACTACCATCCAGTTATAGGGCACAACTACAGAATGAGTGATTTACACGCTGCTATTGGTATTGCCCAATTCAGAAGATTACCAGAAATCTTGGAGAAGCGCAGAAAGATAGCTGAGAGATACAATGAAGGCTTCAAAGACCTTGATGGTGTTGAATTACCCTATGTTTCAGAGCATGTGAAACACCCTTGGTTCTTCTATCCCCTCCTTGTTGATAACAGAGATAAAATAATTGAGTATCTTAATTCAAAGGGTATAGGAATACGGGTAGGGTGGCCGGTTCCTATCCATAAGCAGCCAGCTTATAGAGAGATACTTAAAGGCGAGCAGAGGTATCCTGTAGCAGAGGAGGTGGCGGAGAGAATTATTAATCTCCCCATGTACCATGCCATGACCGAGGAAGAGCAGAATTATGTTATCGAGACCTTCAAAGAGGCAGTTAACAAGTTTTGCAGGTGATTTGCAATGAACTGGGAGGATAAGGAGGTTGCAGTTACTGGAGCTGCTGGCTTTATAGGTGCACATTTATGCAGAACCCTTGTTGAGAAAGGTGCTAAAGTTAGAGGTATTGATAATTTTTCAGTAGGAGCTCCTGAAAATCTAAAGGAAATAAATGGTTTAGAGATTATAAAGGCAGATATAACTTCAAAAGACAGTCTAAAAGATGCTTTGAAAGATTCAGAAGTGGTATTTCATTTAGCCGCTGTTGCAAATCCACGGACGTGCAAGGATAACTTTGACTTAGCTTTTAAGGTCAATGTGGATGGCACCCAGAATCTTCTATCACTCTGCGAAGGTGCTGAGAAAGTGCTGTTTTTCTCAAGCGCTGCGGTTTATGGTAACCCCGAGTATGTACCTATTGACGAGCAACACCCCTTAAGGGGCAGCGACCCATATTCAATCACAAAAATCATGGGCGAGCAACTTTGTAATATGTATCACACTGACTATGGATTGCCTGTTACCATTATAAGAAATTTCAACGTTTACGGAGAGGGGCAGAGCACGGATTATTTCATCCCTACTGTGGTCGTCCAAGCCCTTAAAAATGGGAAAGTGGAAATATGGAACTCAAAGCCATCTCGCGATTTTATCCATGTGGATGACGCGTGCAGGGCTTATCTTTCTCTCGCTGAGTCAACTAAATCTATCGGTGAAGCTTTCAATATAGGAACTGGAGTTGAGACCAATGTAGGAAGCCTGGCACAGACGATTGCCAGAGTCTTGGGAGATATTCCAGTGATTGACCTAGGTAAGGAGGTTACCGGCAGCCCAAGGTTGGTTTGCACCAATGAGAAGATCAGGCAAGTAACTGGGTGGCAACCTAAAATTTCCCTCGAAGAGGGAATCAGGAGGGTGGTTGACTACTGGAGGACCCGCCTTTGAAGGTGGTGTGCTTTACCCCTTTACCACCCTATGTTATAGGAGGGATTGAGGACTACTCTTTTAATGTAAACAGATACCTTAAAGAAAAAGTTGTACTGAGCATTATCACCTCAAAGATAAATGGCAACCTGGAGCTTCGTGGTGATTCCTGCTCTGAAGGATGGAATATAACTGAAATACCGTCTTTCTATGTCCTGAGAAGACCAATCCCCCAACCCTGGCACCTTTTTAAAATAATAAGCGAGATAAAAAAGGCAGATGTTGTGCAAATTCACATGCCCTTCCCAGTGATGGAGCTGTTCGCTTCTATTGCTGCCAGAGCTTTCAGAAAACCAGTGATAGTAACATACCACATGGACGCTGTGCCCGATATTGGAATAAACAATCCCCTCGGCAGGGCTTTTTCAAGAATGCTTTCGTACCTGTATATGATAACATCAGTCTATCCATCTCTCCTTCTATCCAAGAAAATTGTAACAAATTCCAGAGCCTATATCTCCTATTCTAAGGTACTACCTAAATTTAAGGATAAGGTGGTTGCAATACATCAGGGAGTTGACGAAAATAAACTTAAATGCGATGATGCAGAAGTTGCTAGCTACCGAGAGAAGTTGCTTGAAGACGGATTCTCAAAAATAGTCGGTTTTGTTGGCAGACTCGTTCCATATAAGGGATTGGAGTATTTAATTGAAGCTGCCCGGATAATAAGAGATGAATACGGCTATAGAGATATAATTTTTGCAATAGGCGGAAAAGGTCCTGAAAAAGACAAATTACAGAAAATGGGGGATAACTACAGCTTAAACAACGTAAAATTCTTAGGATTTATCCCCGATGAGGAGTTTCCTCTCTTCCTCAAAGCATGCGACGTTATTGTTTCTCCATCCGTAAGTCCATTAGAATCCACTCCAATTACCCTCCTAGAAGCCCTCTATTGCGGCACTCCCGTAATAGGCACAAAGGTCGGAGGTACAGAAGAATGTGTACCAAACGATGGAAAAAGAGGTTTAATCATAAGAGAACGAGATTCTAAGGCTCTTGCGGAGGCTATAGTTAAAATGCTTGATAATAAAAAATCATCAAATTTTAAAACACTTTACAATAGAACTTGGAAAAATGTTGCAGATGAATACCTGGGGCTGTTTGAAGATGTCACGAAATCTTAGATATACTATTAGGTGGATGAAATTTAAAGATATAGTCCATCTATCGAACTTTTATATATCATTGCCAGAAAGTGTTAGAGTTTTTTTCCACCCTTTTCCTTATAATCACCTCATTGTTATATTAATATTCTCAATAATTTTTTTCTCATGGATTATATATAGGAAATTTTCAATCGTGAGTAAATTTACATTTTTTGTGAGAGTTATAGAAGATTATAACGGCAATATATTAGGTTTTGGATATCTAAGAGTGTTAGGCAAAAGTTCCAACTTTTTAACTGCAAGTTTGGGTATTACCATTAAACCTGAAAATCAGAGTAAAGGATTAGGTAC
>JALUAR010000116.1 GCA_027050975.1 Thermodesulfovibrio sp. | reverse complement strand
TTATACTCGTTGTAAGAAAGTTTTGTCTCCAGAGAAAAACCATTGTAAATTTGATAAGTTGTGTTAAAGGAGATACCAATCTCTTTAACATTGAGGTCTGAGAACGTCCCGACAGAATCCGTCAAAGGATATGAAGTTCTATATTTTCCTCTGGAAAGGGTATACACAACGTCACCGGCAAACTGCAATCTGTCATTCACACGTTGCGTTATCGAAATGTTGTACTGTATTGATTCATCCGTATAAGGAACTCTGTCCTCTGTAATAGGTGGGCCGGCAAGATAAGAGCCGTCTCCAAGAAAGGTTGAATATACGAGGGTCTGTTTTATTCGATTCCTGTATACTCCAACTCCCATTGTTACTGTGGTCTTTTTCGACGGGATCAGAGTTAATAAAGCCAGGAGATTCTGAACGGTCATCCGCCTTTCTCCGTCTGTAACTTCGATATCTTCACCATAATCAAAATACCTGAGGTTATCATTCATGTATTTTTTTAGATAATACGAAACCGTTGCTGTCACCCACGGAGAAGGAGAGTAGCTGCTATACAGCCGCAGTTCGTGAGCACGGTCAGGCTGGATATTATAAGCAGGGTTATTACCATCAATGTATTTATACTGGGCTCTTATGTTTAGTCCTTTTACAGGCCGTCCGTATAACTTCAGAGATAAAGCCTGCACAGAGGTGTCTCTGTCTATCAAGCGCCACTCGTCCGAATCAGACCGGTCGATATCTGTAAAGGTGTATCCTCCCACAAGGGTAATCCTCTTTAAAGGTCTGACCCTGACATTGAATGATATCATCCTCTTTTTTCTATCAGGAGCAGGTCTTACCTGATAGTAGATAAGGTTTGTATCACCTCTTAACAGGATTGACTCCGGTGTCTTCTCATCTGTATCCGAGTAATGCAAACGCAGAAAGAATGCAAGCTCATGCATGGGGATATAAGTAAATTCTCCCCTTGTTGATATTGTCTCCCTCTTTGTATGACTGTAACTGTTATATGACCGCGTACTTCCAAATGTACCCGATGCCACTATCCTACCCGTATAGGAAGAGTGTATCTTGACAAAATCCGAAGATGACTTGAGTTCGGGAAGTATGTTATGTGGATAAATATCGGAAGGACGAGTGGTATAATTTGGATAAAGATCTCTCAGAACCTTATCACCTTTCAGGGAAAATTTCTTCTCCGAGTGAGAATACTCTATCTCAATTGGACCAAAATGACCGTTCGTTCCAAACACAATTTCCTCTGTCTTTTTGTCCACATTTCTGCTTTCAGACACTTTTGTCATGTCAGTAAAATAGCCAAGAAGAAACCGCTGCTGATAATTCCCCTCGTTATGAAAGGAATAATATCTGGTAAAGAGATGGAAAGGATAGTCGGGCATCTTAAGACGAGCTGTAAAGTCTGTTTTGGAGGTGTCATGTTCGTATTCATCTGCGGGATTCCTATCCTCATATTTACGAGCAGATGATGGTGCTGTTAACTCATAATCATAATGTTCAAGGTTATGCACCATTCCTACCATTATTAATCGAGAAAGGAGGATATCCTTATAAGCATATCCAGTGTCAAGATAATATTCGTCATCACTGAAGGCAGTTGTCTCCAGATGAAACCGATGCGGCAGAGGATATGCCTCTACATTACCGCTTATGGCAAAGGTGTCGTCTGGCTCAATATACTCCAGTGCCTGTTTACTACCTTTCAGTTTTATTAAGTTATATCCGATAGAGAGGCCATAAGAGGGCGGATAGTGATGCGGAATATTTAACTCTATTGCAGATGAGATCTCAGTCTTTACAAAAAGGAATAAAAAAATAATACATATACCTGTAGAGATTCTCTGCAAATTCATTGTATAAACCTCCCCTTCCCTGTTGTAGATGGAAGGTCCGTGCCATGTATCTGACTGTGGCAATCAGTACATCTGCCGAAGAAGTATCTCTTCTCATCAAGAGTCAGTTCCCCACCGGTTGAAGTGTTAATCCTGTGACTGTCATGACATTGCAGACACAAAAAGGGCTCCCGTAGAGAGAGAAGATTATTATTCGGAGAACCATGAGGCATATGGCAGGAAAGACAATTCTCTGTCAAATCACCATGCTCATACAGGAAAGGGCCTTCCTTTTCTCCGTGACACTGAGTACAGGTTTCTCTCACAGTAGCCTTTCTCAAAAGAGACTCCGTAGTAGTTCCGTGAGGGTCATGACAGTCGGTACAGAACATCTTCCCCTCTTTTACGGGATGATGGCTTGGCATATTATAGTAAGCCTTTATATCCTCATGACATTTAAAACACATCTGTGCCGTTTCCTTCGGCCGTACTTTCAGGTCAGGACCTTGATGTATCCTGTGGCAATCAGAGCAGGATACATCATTTACAGCATGAACACCTGCATTCCATTCATGCAGATTAAAAGTGGCATTACCAGTGTGGCATTTCAGACAGATCAGACTTTTGGCAGGAGCCGGAAGGTTGTTAATATCAATCAGGGTTTTATAATTACAGGCTGTTTTTATCCCCTTCTTACGATTTTCCTCGACCAGTTCCTTTGTAATCCCTTTGATAGCAAGGCTGCCAGGACCATGACAGGACTCACAATCCACCAATGGCAGTCCAGAGTCCCTCTTCAGCTGGGCACCCATTGTACTGGAATCAAAGGCAGCACGTATGTCATCATGTTCATGGCATGCACTCAAACATGTTTCTGTTCCCACATATTCAGCATCTAACCGACCTGCTATCATTCTCTCATACTCTTTGGCCGGAATAATCGGGGAAGAGCGCTTTAGCTCGACACAACCTGCTATGATTACAATAATGAGGATTGATAATACGCCTATGACTCTTGCTCTGTTCATATCTGCATCCCCTAATTAATGGCTGTTAAAGAAAACAACAATTATCGCTTTATACTCCGGATGTTTATTTAGTCGTAGCAGTCTCTCTACCGAGGCTCCAATCATTAGTCTCCAATGACAGAAATTTTGACAATATATAGTAGCACAAAAATGTTTTTCAGATATATATCTTCCTCAAGCCAATAGCAATTCCAGAAGGGCCTTCTGTGTATGAAGTCTGTTTTCAGCCTGGTCGAAGACTACGCTGTTAGGACCATCAATTACCTCATCCGTAATCTCCTCTCCTCTGTGGGCTGGAAGACAATGCATTACAATGACATCCTTTTTTGCGCATCCTACAAGGGCGCTATTAACCTGATAGGGTTGAAATTTTCGCCTTTTCTTCTCCTTTTCAACCTCTTGCCCCATACTTACCCATACATCAGTATAAATAACATCCGCCCTTCCTGCAGCCTCTTTGGCATCTCTGAGAATTATAATCTCACCTTTCCCCTCCCTGACATCCTCAAGCACATCGGCATCTGGCTCATATCCTTCGGGACAGGCTATATTTAAAGAAAACCCCATTCTTCCCGCTGCCTCTATAAGGGAGTTTGCCACATTATTGCCGTCACCGATAAAGGCCACTTTCAAGCCTTCTATTTTGCCTTTTTTTTCCTTCATGGTCATCAGGTCTGCAAGGGCCTGACAGGGATGGTGCAGATCACTTAATCCATTGATTACAGGTATATCCGCGTATCTGGCAAACTCCTCAATCCTCTCGTGCTCAAAAGTCCTTATCACCATCGCATGGAAATATCTTGAAAGCACCCTGGCTGTATCCGCAATGCTCTCGCCACGTCCCAGTTGGATCTCTGATGGTGTCATATAGACCGCTTGTCCGCCCAGCTGATAGACTCCAACCTCAAAGGACATCCGCGTCCTGGTAGAAGGCTTTTCAAAAAGGAGCCCTACACTTTTACCAATCAATGGGCACTTCTGGCTATCCTCACCTGCTTTCAGCTTTATTGCCCTATCAATGATCCCCTCTATCTCCTCTCGAGTTAAATCCCATAGTCTCAAACAGTCTCTCTTCATGATAGCCTCCTGAAGATATCCTTAAGGATCTCCACCACCTGATCTATCTCTTCAGTACTAACCGTCAGTGGTGGAGTAAAACGAATGGTGTTTCCAGCGGTACAGTTTATCAAAACACCTCTTTCCATACATGCCTTTACCACCTGGGTACAGTCTCTGTTCAACTCCATCCCAAGCATTAATCCCATCCCTCTGATATCCACTATTATACCTGAAAACTCATCTTTCAATTCATACAACCTCTTTTTAAAGTATCCACCTAGCCTGTTACACTCCTGAAGCAAAATTCCGTCCTCAAGCACTGTCTCAACAGTAGCAATAGCAGCCTGACAAACAAGGGGATTTCCACCAAAGGTGGAGGCATGGCTTCCGGGAACAAAGGCCTGAGCCACCTTTTCCTTTGCTAAAAGAGCACCTATTGGCACTCCGCCTCCAAGGCCCTTTGCAAGCGTCATTATATCAGGCTCTATCCCGAAATGTTCGTAGGCAAAAAGCGCTCCGGTTCTGCCAATCCCGGTCTGTACCTCATCAAGTATCAAAAGTATTCCGTTATCATCACATAGCCTTCTAACCTCTTTAAAATAATTCTCCGATGGAACCCTTACACCACCTTCACCCTGAATGGGTTCCAACATTATGGCACAGGTCTTCTCATCAATTGCCTCTTCCAGTGCCTTTATATCATCGAAGGGCACATATTTAAACCCCGGCACAAGAGGTTCAAAGCCTTTGTGAAAGCGCTCCTGTCCTGTTGCAGTCAGAGAGGCAAGTGTCCTTCCGTGAAAGGAGTTTAAAGCTGTAATAATTTCGAACCGGTCCTCACTGATATTCTCCTTTGCATATTTTCGTGCAAGTTTTATCGCACCTTCATTTGCCTCTGCGCCCGAGTTACAGAAGAAGACCTTATCAGCAAATGAGTTTTCCACCAGAAGTTTTGCCAGCTTGATCTGTGGCTCTATATGATATAAATTGGAGACATGAATAAGCCTCTGTGCCTGCTTCTGCAGAGCCACTACCACTTTCGGATGGCAGTGTCCCAGTATATTCACTGCAATTCCTCCAACAAAATCCAGGTACTCCTTACCATCCATGCCATAGACAAGGCTCCCTCTGCCTTTAACAAGAATCACAGGATATCTGCTGTATGTGTTCATCAGGTATTTTGCTGCCTCATCAAGCAGTTTTTTCATCCTTCACCCCCATTCCCTCTTTTACCGCAGCAGCAAGAAGGGGAAACATTATCTCATGATGTCCTGTGAGATAGTACCCCCTTCCGCCACTCATAGTAGGTCTTTGCACAACATTTACCATTGGTCTGTAATGTCTGTTAAAATCCATTGTTACAGTTGTAATATTGTCGACTCTGTGTCCAAGATTCCGAGCAATGGTAAGGGCCTTCAGAAAGACCTCTGGCATAAGCACAGCGGAACCAAGATTTATGAATACTCCTCTGTCAAGATCAGCCACCACTGAGGCAAACAACCGAAAATCATAGTAACTCGTCTGGCCAATTGCTCCGCCATCACATTCAGGATGCATGTGTATTATATCTGTGCCAACTGCTACATGAACTGTTGCCGGTATAGAAAGTCTGTAGGCAGTAGCAAAAATGCTCATCTCCTTGTATTTGAATCTTTTCCCCTTGGATATCATCTCTCCCACCGACATTCCGAGGCCTTGGCCTCGTTTTGCTCCCTGTTTTATTGTTCTATTCAAAAGTACCCCTGTCTCTTTTGCCATGCCAAAGCTTCCGTCACTCAGTTCCTTAGCAACATCCTCCGAGGTATGGCCACTATAAGCAATTTCAAAGTCATGAATTATGGCTGCCCCATTTGTTGCTATCGCCGTAATCACACCTGATTTGATAAGGTCTATTATAATCGGGGAAAGCCCTACTTTAATGGGATGAGCCCCCATCGCCAGAACAACGGGGCGGTCCTCTTTGCGAGCCTTTACAATAGCCGATATCACAGATCTCAGGTCCGAAGCAGCAAGAATGTCAGGTAATGAGTCAATAAACTCCTGGAAAGTGGCACCTGCGTTAAAAGGCTTTGCTGTTTTTTCAGCTGCAACCTTGCTCTTTCTGGATATTAAGGAGTATCTCCTGACCTTTTTTAGTGAGATGGGACGGTATTTTTTTCCACTCATGATATAAAGACTCCCAAAGTCGTTATCCTGTTACTCGTTAGTGTAATTGTGATTATTATATCCTAATCAGGACGATTAAGGATATAAGAGGGGTAGATTCAAAGAATAAATTATATGTTTACAGGGTAAAAAGTGAACAAAATGTTTATACTATTTTCTCATTTATTTCGTTTTAATAACAGCGGAAGGTTAACAAGTGTCTCGCCACCTTCGGAATCTTTAACGGAAATTACCAGTTCGACGGAATCCTCTGTCATATTGGCAGGGATTTTCCATGTTATCAGACCGCTCTGATCAATAGAGAGTCCCTCAGGGCCTTCCTCCACTGCGAAACTCAACGGATCTCCGTCTGGATCATCTGCACTGATTCTTGCCTGAAAGACGTTATCTTTTATCTCCATCTCCTTCAAAGACGTCTCTACCACAGGAGATGCATTACCAATGGTAACTGTTCTGCGAACTGGCACACCATCAGATTCCCCATCTGAAGGTGTCACGACAACCGTCACCTCGTCTCCTTTTTTAAAATACCCTTTTAGCTCCGCCCCGTTTTCAGCTATCTCTTCACCGTTAACAAGCCATTTATAGGAAAGTTCTACATCGTCACCATCCGCATCATATACGTCAACATCGACAGTAAGCATAGATGTCGCATCAGGAGACTCTGGAAGGAGATAAAGGTGTCTTATTCGTGGAGGAGAGTTCTGAATTGTTACTGGGTCAGAAATAATCTCTTGTCCATCATTTATTACTTTTACACTAACCTCATCCCCCTTTTGAAGTCCCTCCGTACTGAATACAGGTCCTGTAAAGCCTTCTACCGGAGTGCCATTTACATACCAGAGAAACCGTGCTTTCGTATTCCTTTCGGCCAAACGAACAGTTAAAACCGCACCTTTGAAAGGAGCCGAAGGAGTTATATATACACTCACTTCAGAGGATACTTCCTGTTCGTTAACTACAGGTGCTCCTGACCCTTTGTAACTCTCCTTCTCCGTCTGAACGCTTTTGTTTTCCGTCGTTCCAACCTTTAATTTTCCGTTTCTATTATCACTGCAGGAATAGAGTGCACATGATATAATTCCAAGCAGCACAACTACTCCAAACAATACTCCCTTTCTCATGTTAGTCTCCCCTGTTAAAAATAACTGTATACCACTCCAAATCTTATCGCTAAATTTGGATTATCTAAGTCTGACCCACTGGGAGCCGTTCCAGCGGCATAATTTAATTATTCCGGTCACATTTATTGAGATCCCATAGGCATACCGAGAGCCGTCGGTAATATAAATAGAGGCATTGTCTGCTCCTTCGTAAAAGCCTTTCGAATTAAAAACAATACAACTGTCATTGCTCGTCATAAGGTTTGCTCCTCCGTCTCCTACAATATCTGGACATTTGCTTACATTCACTATTGCGGCATTTCCGCTTTTGTTATTATTACTGCAGGCAACCTTATCAATAGAGGATAAGATCCCTATACTGGCAGGAGATATGTCATCAATCTCTTTCATTGGAGCATCGGTGCTTCCGTCGTTATCAAAATCAGGAGCAAACTCTCCGCTTCCGGCTACTCCGTTTGCATCCTCATCCTGCCATCTCAAAATTTTGTAGCCTCCTGTGGCGGAATCAAATACAAAGTATACCTTTCTCTTAAGAAGTGTTGTTATCCTTCTGTTCATGGCATCTACTGTTTCCTCAACACCATACTCTCCTTGCCTTACTGCCTCTTGCTGTGCCCATTTCAGATCAGTATAGATCTGAACAGCCTTATCCTCTATTCTTTGCCTGGCAAGCCAGGACATAAACGGTGGTGCTGACAGGGCAAGCAAGGCCATAATTATTCCTATAACCACCAGAAGTTCAATGAGTGTTACGCCTTGCTGCCTCACAACTTCCTCCACCAGAGAATATTGTAAGGATTATCCCTGTCTTCAGGTGGCTGGGAGAAACTTCCAGCATTCTTACTTCCAAGCACATATACATTGCCCTTCAGGGTTATGGCAAAGGCATGTCCTGCCTCTGCATCGATACCTCCGACGACTCCGCCTTCAAACCAGTCTTTTCCGCTTTCATCCTTTAAGGTTTGTACGGTTTTGCTCTTAAGGTCTATCACCCTGAACCTGCCCTCTGTCTGTAGCCCTGCGATCTCCCTTTCTGCTTCCTTGTACTTTCTTGCTGTAGAGATAATGACCTTATAGTCAGCTGTTATCAGTGGCTTCGCCCACACCTTCTCTCCCTCTGCTGTTGTGTCCACAAGGAGTATTTCATAATACTTGTTATCTACCGGATGTGTTAGCATCCTCAATACAAATATGTGATACTTTTTGGTATCTGACGCAAAGTCCGAATCTGAAGCACCTGTTCCAAACACCACAATGTTACCTTTCACACTTACCGGTGCGCCAATTGGCTCGGAAGGGCCTGCATCTTGAGGATTGCTGTCACTACAGTAATAAAGGCCTGTCTGCGTGTCCTTCTTCCAGGTGGTACAATCCGGGATAGTAAAGACAGGCACGGGATCTTTGGTGAGACTGTCATAGCCGGCAAGGCTTTCACCTGTCACTGCATTAAATGCCCAGAGTCTGCCCTGAACATCACCAAAAACCACAAAGTCATAGGAACCGTTTTCATCGATATCCATCAGGGCAGGTATTGCTGCGGTATCAGCTATATTAACGGCATCTCCGGTATATGGAACCTTTGCATTCCATATGACATTACCTGTATTGATATCAATCGCGTATACTCCCAGGCCGTACACACAATCCGTAGGAGGCTCTTTAGGTGTCCATGTACCGCCATTAGCCTGACAGGTAGTTCGGGTAGTGTATTGAGTATCGGAACATGTCCCCTCTGTCTCAGCATCAATACTGCAGTAATCATTATCGTATTCCAGGCCCTTTGTGTTTATGCTTTTTGTCTGTTTCACAGCCCATCTTGCGGTAACAAATGCAACAGATTGCAGTTTATCTCCCACATTAATGCTTCCGATGGCTACCCCCTTGCTTCTGCCCATATTACAGTTGAACTCCGGCTGGGTACCGTTCATTCCGCACTTTTTGTAATTACCATTTGCATCCTTTTGCCCATCATAATACATCCTCTCCCAAAGCACATTCGGAGTGCCTGTAGCATCGGTAATTGCATAAGGATTGGTAACATCCAGGGCAAATAATATGCCTTTGTTATGGTCGGAGTTCTGGGTATTTCTTATTTCTGCCGTACCAACAAGGTAGGTTTTCCATTTATAGTCAGGATTTGCCTCTGTGCCCACATTTACAAGGAAGTCACCAATAGCCGGAGAGCCATCCACACTAACCCTTGGCTCGAATATAGAGTAGTCAAGAGGGTTATTGGGGTTGTATTTCACATTAAAAGGCTGCTCCTTAAGGGAAGATAGCAGGGATGAAGGAATATATGCCCAGATCTCCTTTCCTGTACCCTCATCGTAGACGCATTCCTTGGCATTAGTGTTGTAAGTGCCGGTACCTGCATGAAAGGCATGAAGCATGCCATCATCAGCTCCAACAAAAACGATTATATCCCTGCATTGAGGAAGGCTACTATCGGTCTTTGTAACCAGTTTAGAATTGGTCATCAGAGCAGGTGTAGAGTTCTCAATTGCCCATAATCTGTCAGTTGCTTCACCCGAGCCTGACGGTCCGGGAGGATTGACTGCAGAGGAATCCTTCCTACCTCTCACACTGTGCACGGTAATCTGGGCAGCTGTATCATCAGTCTGTCCTATATAGGACTTGAGATTGGTTAGATGGGAGATATCAAAGTCAATTTTTGTCAAACTGCCTGTTTGTGAATCTTCAACTACTGTGTATATGTACCTCTCTGTGTTACTTTTTGTCGGTGAAGAGGGATTATTTCCGGTAGCACCTGCCTTTGGCATTATCGCATCATCTCCAGCATCCCAGATCTTGGAGAGTGTAACCTCTCCTGTCTGACTGTCAATCAGAAGCTTGTATCTGATCAGGTGTCCCCTGTATTTGGGATAGTCAAAACTTGCCTTAAACAGGTAAATATCATTTACGCACTTATTATCCACAACTCTTGTACAAATACTCTTTACAATAGGCTGTGTCTTATTAAACTCGCTTGAGACAACCTGGAACTTCAAGGCCAGAATTGTGTTAAGAACATATTTAATTCCGCATGTATTGGACTTTTGCCAGTTTATGGTACAACTGGAAAGATATGGGCTTATGTAAAAGTCGCATATCCCTGCATCAAATGTGTAAATCGCAGTGGTTCCGCCTCCGCTTTGCTGTGAGGAGACTTCAAGCAGATAGTCCGGATTACATTGAGCAACACTGGTTTTCCCGCCACCAAAATCGCATATATTGTTATTGTTTGTTGTATCCTTGACCTTCTTAATCTTTGCATTTCCATTAAAAGTTACGCTTACGGTTACGAGTATAAACTGTTTGCTACTGTCCAGATTGGTAAGTACAATGTTCTCAAGTTTTTTCTTGTCACCACTCAGTGATGCCTTACTCATGTCAATTTTGAAGTTTGAATCGCTGCTGGTTCCGCCGCTTTGACTATTAACATCATAACTGGCGCTTAATGTACCACTACAGTTCTGTCCGCAATCGTATTTGACTGTCAGGGTGATGCTGGTTACACTCTTGTCTATTATGTTATCTTTAAACTCCAGTTTCACATTAATGGACTCCTCCGATGCGGTGTTACCAGTGCTCTGCTGGCCCGAACAACTGGCTGGTGAGATGCTTTCAGGTGAACAGACTATCTCTCCGGTTGGATCATTGTTTATCTGCTTGAGATTAATGGTTCCACCATTGTCAGGGAATGTTACAGTAATATCCGACACATCGTAATCAGCACATTTCAGGTTTATAACTCTGATATTCCTCAATGTCCAGGTGCCGGAATCGTATTCTGCCCCGGTCATATCAAGGGTTACGGTGCCGTCTGAGGCACTGGTACCTGTATGAGAGGATATGTCAAACTGTGCCGAGGGACCACCCTGTATTGCCAGCTGCACTACAGAGGAGGTTGTGTCCTGACTTATATCGTTCGTAAAGTGAAGTGAGAGAACACCCTCTGCGTGAGAGGAAGAACATGCAACCGGATATGAAGAAGTATGAGGAGCGCAAAGGCTGATGTCCTCAACAAGGTCAACCACACTTTCCAATCTTGTACAAACAACAAAATTATCATAAACAGCCTTTGCTGATGCCCCGTTAGCCACAAAGGCATTTCCTATCAGTCCTGAGGAAGATATTGTGGTCAGTGTAGCAGCAGTTCCTACCTGTGTCCATGTGGCACCGTCATCTGTTGAGTAATAGGCTTTGTATGTATTGCCTGATCTGGTAAGCCTGACCCACAAAGGATAACTGCTAGCCGTATTGGAAGCAACAACGGTGGTTGAACCACCTGCGGTATCTCTGTAAATGAATTTCACATTCTTATTGGAGTCGGCAATTACGGAGACGTGTTGACTTGTCGAGGTATTATCGACTCTGAACATCAGACCACCTGAACCGGTCGGACCCCAGGCATTCATTTCCTTAATCTCCATTTTCACATCAAAGTCTCCGCTAATCCTCTGATACATATAACTGAAATTATCCGATGTAGAATCAATATTTCCTGTACTGAATGTAACATCCGGACTTAGCTCCAGGTTGCTACCATT
This sequence comes from Thermodesulfovibrio sp., assembly GCA_027050975.1. Classification (GTDB taxonomy): domain Bacteria; phylum Nitrospirota; class Thermodesulfovibrionia; order Thermodesulfovibrionales; family JdFR-85; genus JALUAR01. The sequence continues at coordinate 4,724 of JALUAR010000116.1, read as the reverse complement.
TGCCAGATAGTTAGTCTGAAAACCTGACCCAATATTTTCCCTGGTCCATTTATCATCAATAACTGTAGAGTCGAACCCGTCGCTGTATTTGCCATCCGTACCACAGACGGGGTTGCCGTTGGAATCATAGATATTTATAATCAGATCACTCACCTGAAGCTGTTGAGCAGTGGCCTGCTCAAAGAGGCTGGAGAAAAAGATACCTGAAAAGGTGTATGTATCGTAATCAAACTCAGCCAGTTCTGAACTAAGAGTAATCCAGTTGTCAGACACTATGGTTCCAAGCTTTGTACTCATATCGTACGTAACCTTCGGACAGTCCACACCTTTGGTACAGTTTGCATGCACCACTTCCAGTTCAATGATGCTACTACTTGGAAGAGGACCGTTGAACTGTAATTCAAGGGTTCTTTCCGGAGGTGCGTTATACACGGTTGTCTCACTGCATTCTATATATTTGTGCCCAGGGAAATAGACGACGTAACCTTGTGTTGGAGAACCATTAATTCTTCCTCCTACAAGGTAATCATAAACATAATATGCCTCTCCGTCGCACCGGGGTCGTAGGCATTGTTAAGTTTTGCAGTATCGTCATGAATAAATCTGGTAAATAGCCTCGAATCACCTACTATTGGACCCATGTACTTGTCATCATAGTCAGAGTTGGGATCATTGGGGTCATCCAGAGTGGTGGAGTCATTTTTTGTCTTTGTTGTAAGCCAGGTGTATCCTTTCGTCTTATTCGGTCTCAAGTTATGAACATGTCCACCCGTTGCCTTGTAACTCCATCCTCCACACTGAACCAGCCAGAAGGGAGATTCTTCAATCTTCAGATACCCGCTGTTGCAGGTGCCCTGATCAGAGCATCCTGCATTTGTATCAATCCTTGGCCAGGTTTTGTCAGCTCCGACAAGGAATCCACCAACGCCCTGTTGAACACTGGCACCTGTTGATTGAGAGCCTTCAAGGCTCTCAATCGATGCGCACTCAAAGAATCCAGCATTACCCCTTTCAAGAAAATCCCTTATCTCCTGCACCACTTTTGTCTGCTCTGCAGCTGAAGGTGTATATCCACCTGACCAGTTTTTCTCTATCTCCCAGTGAGGGGCCCAGATTAACTGAAAGGGTGTCTTTGTAACATTACATCCCGCTGCCTTGGGGTCTTCCTTCAGGCAACCGGAAAGAATATCCCTGGCTGTTACACGATGAAATACAAAATTACCCCAGGATACAAGACCTGCTGCCCTCAGATAGTCTTCAAGGACATCACTGGCACCCTCATTAAGCACTGCAACCCTTGGTGGCTTTCCCACGAGCACCTTGTCAACATCCCCTGAAAACGGCACATTTGCTACATGGATCTTTACAGAGGAAAACGTGTTGATGAGATTGTTATACTCCTTTGTGCTAAGCTTTGCAAGGTCGTTTGCATGGATTACAAAGGGCCCGCCTGTATAATAAACCGGAGTGGTTTTGTCACCTACTGCTGTAAAGCCGGGACTGTTTTTTACATCAACAAGGTTTGATGTATGAGTTGGAACATTTATCTCAAGGTCTGCCTGGTTCGGATCGGTCTTTGTCTTTTTGATTATCCAGTAGACAGGTATCTGCTTGCATGTATCGAAATGAAGCACGCTTTTTTGCATAGCAGTCGAACCATCGTTGTTTCTACATTTTGATGGCTCATCTCCTGCGTCAAGCAGTGCATACAAGAGGGCATAAAGCTGAAAAAGTGACTTGTCATTACTGTTAGGATCACACGTGGGGTTGTTGGTGTTTTGACTCTGGGTCGGATCTCCATTTGGCTGCCAGCAGGAGTCTGTAGGCAAAATAATAGAGCCCTCAGGGAAGGTAACGGGATTCTGTAATGCAAGTGCATATCTATTTGCAAATATTATCACCAGAAATACTGCTAATAAAACCTTTATACATCTCTTAATCATTTACACACCTCCCTATTTTATAAGGCCTGCTGTATTTCAGCACTTATCTGACCAGTGCGGGAGGCTCCTTCCTTACTCCTACACTGTCCGAACTGTTTGTAATCCTCACATGGCACTGAAAAGAAGATAGCTACTTCCACGCTCGAGCGCTCAACAAACTCGCTTTCCTTTTGCTCGGTGCCCGAAGCCTTTTCAGCTGAAATCAGAGCATAGACAATATCAGGGGTTGCAGACCCTTTTGTATATATCTGGTAGTTGTATGTCTCGGTCCTGCTGCCTGAAACCATGGTTACAAGTCCGGTTTCATTGGTGTGGTCTATTGAATGGGTCACTGTCTTGATGACATTGCCATCCTTATCCTTGGCTGTTAAGGTGCTTTCTGCTATTAGAGATGAAAACCAGACAGCATTGTTTGTGTCATTCTCTTTAAGAGAAATAAAATCAACATATGCATCAGGATTTGCAGTATCTCTGTAATTCGCACTACACCAGTCCGGAGGAGTGCAATCCTGCTCCCAGAAATAGTATCTAAGGCTTTCCAACCCGTAGTCTGCTATGTATATTGCCTGATCACGCTTTTTTGATACATAAGTCGCTTTTGTAAAGTACCCCACTCTGTAGGCCAGTGCAAAGGCTACAAGCATGAGTATCAGACTTATGCCTATTGACGCTATCAGGGCAACCCCTCTTTCATCATTTTTCACTCTACTTAGCAAGGCTGTTCACCTCCACGATTTTGTTTATCAACACCCTTCTGAAGTGATCATTAAAAGGCTGACCGTTATTGACTGTGGTATTCACAATACTATATGTATTGGTGTTGGTATATGTCCTGTCAGCTGACTCGGATCTTACAAGTAGCCATATCCTTATGGACCTCAGCTTTGTCAGATCAGAAGGGGGCTCGTCATCTGTGACGATTGACTCTGTGATGGGGTCATAATAGAGATACTCAAACTGTAATGCATCAATACCACCAAGGGCTCCTGATTCCTCATCAATAACTATATCCTCCGGCTGACATCCGCTGGTACTACTGACCCAGTATCTCCTCCTTAAACTTCTCTCATTGGGGTTAACTGTATAGGAATACCTTTTAACAACAAATAAGGGAGAGCCTTGAGAGACTGCTATACTAAGATTCTCGTGAAGGGTTATCTGTTTGTTTGTAATCTGTTTTATTGTATAGAGGTTATTGACATAGGAAGCCGTTTCAAAGGCAATAAGTGATTGGGCATTCACATCCGCGTTACTGGTCTCTTTCAGAAAAGACACACATTTTGTACCACCACTTGTCTGCTTGCTTATATCATAAGTGAGGGTAAGGGTGCTATCACCAATGGATGCATTAGCTGCCACATACACCCTGTAATCACTATCTCCTTGCATACAGTCCGTGTAGTTCTTGATCTCTACCGGCTCAGCCGTAATAAAGGTAAGGGCATCATAGGGTGTACCATCTGTATGCTCTACTACGGTCTTCAAACCGTCTCCCTTGCAGTACGGTATATTATCTTTTGGCCCGACAACAAAGCCTGCCATCCGGATATCCTCGGCCATGTAATCTATAATTCTCTGGGCCCTTTCGTTAAGGGCTTCCATATCTTCAATAAAAACACTCTGTTCTTTTATCATGTCAAAGGTGGGATACATCAGGCCGAGGATTATAAGAAAAACTGCCATTGCCACAAGCAGTTCAACAAGTGTCATGCCCTTTTTGTTTTTTACTTTACTCACGGCCTGATCCAGGTTGCGGTAAATACACGGCTTACCTGTTGTCCCTTATAGTTATAAGAAACTGTTACAGTAATAATGTAAGAGGGTGCCTTGCTACCCTGAACGTTAAGCTCATCAAATCTGTATGTTCTGTAAATTTTTATGCCATTGAACGTGTCCACCTCTCCGTTATTGCCATCAACACATACCCCCTTGTCAGCCCCTCCCTTTTTTGTCAAACAGGATGAATTTAATATTTGTGATTCCGGCCATGTCTGCAGCTGATTAACACGTTCAGCGGCAAGCATTTGCGCCCTTGAGGCAAGAGCAGTCTCTGTATTGATAGACAGTGATGTAAACAGTAATGGCAATATGGCAAGAAGAGAGAATCCCAGTATGGCTATGGCAATAATAACCTCTATAAGTGTGAATGCCCCATCCTTTCTGGCAGAGAGCATCATCTTCACCACGCAACGCCTGTAGAACTGCTCTTGTTGTTATTACAATCGATCGAATAGGTCTCGCCAGCTACCAGGGTTCCATTATTACCGGTTGCTGTTATACTGAAGCATGGAGTCTGCGCATTGCCATTAATATCCTGATTTAGTGTTAAACAGTATCTGAAACGCAGGCTACTGCCAGGCTGAAACTGGGGAAGGACCGAGCGTATCGCCGTTAGGTTGTCCGCAGCATTACAATCCCACGCCACGTATGTACCATTTTGTGAATAGTATCTCTCCTCAAGAAGCCTGAGACTTTGAAGATTTGTAAATGCCTCAGCCCTTTGTGCCCTCCTGAGATGCCCTCTATACATGGGAATTGCAATGGAGGCAAGAATGGAGAGTATTCCTATTACCACCAGCAGTTCAATTAGAGAAAAACCCTTTTTGTTCATAATACAATCAGGTTAAGGCGCCAGGACCTTCAGGATTCCCCCTTTTGTAAAGCCTCTTTTTTATTTTTATCTCTTTGAGGATAAGCCGAGATTAATTGTTGGCTATTTTGAAGCAATTATTATGCCATTTACAGGCAACTCTATGAACATATACTGGATAATTACAATAA
>JALUAR010000115.1:468-16557 GCA_027050975.1 Thermodesulfovibrio sp. | reverse complement strand
GGGCATATACAGGTTGGAGGAGGTATGACACAGATGAGGAATTTAAGATACTGAGGAGGCTACTTAGGCTTGTGAGCTTGAGGAACAATCTGTTTATGCCCCAGATGAAGATTGTTGAAAGACAAAGGGTAGGAGGGAAGATACGCAAGAGGTATGAGATGGATATACCTCTGAATAGGGTTTTAAGGCTTGAGGAGGTAGATGCAAAAACAAAAGAAGCCCTGATAAAATTGAGAGACTCCATAGACATAGTAGAACTTGCGGAGCAAATAGAGTATCTGACAGAAGAACTTTCTGCAGCCTATGAAAAGAAACTCAGAAGGAGGAAATATCATGCTTAATCTGATCCATATTTTAAGTAGATTTATTTTTGAGGAAAGACGGTTTCATCAAATCATCTATGCCCGGTTTTGTTAGTTGACAAAGTTTACAATTCTATGATATGTTAGTAAGTGCTTACATAAATTGATTTGACTTCTCTCGGGAGGGGACAGGACGATGAAAAAGCTTCCATACATATTTTTTGTTGTCTTTCTGCTGCTATACTCACACAATGCACCGGCATTGACCTTACAGGAGGGGTTAAAGCTTGTCACCACCGCTGGAAGAGATGTAAAGATCTCCGAGGCTGAAGAAGCAATCGCAGGAGAGGGGATTAATCTTGCCAGGGCAGCACAGCTTCCCAGGATTGATCTTTACGCAAATCAAAGCTGGCTCAGATACAGACCCGAAGCAAAGTTCGGTCTATTCGGACCGGTCCCGCTAAGCGAAAAAGACTTCCTGACCTATGGTTTTCAGGTAAAACAATTACTTTTCGATTTCGGCAAAACATCCTCCCTTGTCAAGGCAGCAGGATACGGGCTGGAAGCAAAGATCCTGAATACCGTTAGGGTAAAGAATTTAGTTGCCCTGGAGTTTATAATCGCCTATCTTGACCTCCTTGAGGCAGAGCATCTCCTTAAAGTGGCATCTCAGGAGGTAGAAAGACTGGAAGCCCATCTGCGGGATACAGAGGCCATGTACCAGGCGGGATTGATAACTAAGAACGACCTTCTTCAGGCAGAGGTGCTTCTGTCAGATGCAAGACAGCGTAAGATTTCAGTCGATAATCTGCTTCAGCTAAAACGCTCTAGGCTGAACAGCCTCCTTTTAAAAGACCTTAACTCACCTGTTCAGGTGGAAGACCCTCCTGTCAAACCCTTTACGGATATGACCCTTGCCGAGGCCTGGCAGGAGGCTGAAACTCATAGACCAGAGATAAAAACCCTTGATGCTTCAATAAAGGCTGCGGAAGCGGAACTACGATCTTACAGGGCAGAGTATCTTCCCGAGTTCTATCTTGCTGGCGGATATGAGTATCAGGAAAACGAATACATGGTTCATGAAGGCAACTGGTCAGTACAGGCAGGTATTAGCCTGAATCTTCTTGCAGGTGGTGCCACAAAGGCTCGCCTCAACCAGAAGAGTGCCCAGTTAAAGAGACTGCGACTTCAGAGGGAAAAACTCCTTGACGGAATAAGACTTGAGGTAAAAAGGGCATACCTTGAGCTTCAGGCTGCAAGACATAAGGTTATGGTCACTGAAAAGGCTGTAAAACAGGCTGAGGAGAACCTGCGGCTGCAACGACTCCGTTACAAAGAGGGGGTAGGCACGGCAACAGAGGTCACCGATGCAGTGACCCTTTTTACAACCGCTGAGACAAACTACTGGAGGGCAACATATGCCCTGAAGCGGGCTGAGGCAAGGCTCCTGTACTCAATGGGAAGGAATCTGGTGACAGCATACGGTAGCTCTAACATAGAGTGACGGTTTTAATAAGGGTAGAAAGCCCCGCTGTTGTCACTTGTCGTTGAAATTCCGGCACTAAATAAGGAGGTGATATGTGATGGGTACTAACAACAATCATAAGAAAAAGATCATCGCCCTTGGCATCTTCTCAGTTGTAACAGTTATTGCCGTCATCATCGGCTTTTTCTACATACAGTACAAAAAGACACACATAAGCACGGATGATGCCTTTGTCGAAGGCACCATCCATACTGTATCTACGAAGGTACACGGCACAGTCCTCAAGGTATATGTAAGAGACAATCAGCTGGTAAATAAGGGAGATCTTCTTGTGGAGCTTGAGCCTGATATCTACGTAGAAAATCTACGAAAGGCAGAGGCAGCCCTCAGGGCAGAAAAAAAGCGGTTCAACGAGATAAAGGCCCGTATCAAGGCACAGAGGAAAAAGGTGGAGGCTGCCAGGCTGGCGCTCAGAGAGGCCATTTCAAGAAGAGAGGCATCGAAGGCTGCAGTTAAGGCACGCGAGGCTGAGGTAAAGGCCAGAGAGGCGGTGCTTCGGCAGGCCGAGACAGACCTTAAACGGGCAGAGAGCCTGTATCATAAGGAGGTAATCTCCCGCGACAGATACGACAGGGCACGCACAGCCTACGACACGGCTTTGGCATCCTTCAAAGTTGCCAAGGAATTGAAAAAACAGGCAGAGGCAGCCCTCAGGGCACACAAAAGCATTATTGACAGAGCAGAAGCAACTGTGCAGGCTGAGGAGGCTCTGCTGGAGCAGGTCAAGGCAGCCCTTCAGACCCAGGCCCAGCAGGTAAACAGACGCCAGGCCGATGTCAACCTTGCACAACTTAACCTGTCCTATACAAAGATATATGCACCATCGAAAGGGTATGTAACAAAAAAGTCGGTAGAGATAGGCAATCAGGTAAGACCGGGGCAGCCCCTTATGGCAGTGGTTTCCCTGGATGATGTATATATTGTTGCCAATTATAAGGAAACCAAAGTAAGGAATATCCGGCCAGGCCAGAGGGTAAAAATAAAGGTTGACGCCTATCCCGATAAGGTCTTCTGGGGTAAAGTACAAAGCATAATGGCAGGAACTGGTGCGGTCTTTTCACTCTTTCCTCCCGAAAATGCCACAGGCAATTATGTCAAGGTGGTTCAGCGGATACCTGTAAAGATTGTCCTGGACAAAGGCACAGACACTGAACACCTGTTAAGAATCGGTATGTCCGTCGTACCAACCGTGCTGGTGAAATGAATCGCTGGATTGTTGCCATAACGGTAATGCTTCCTACCCTGATAGAGATTATTGACACCTCTGTTGTCAATGTCTCCCTTGACCACATCAGGGGTTCTCTGTCCGCCGGCATAGATGAGGCGACCTGGGCAATCACGGCTTACCTTGTCTCAAATGCCATCATAATACCCATAACCGGCTGGCTCAGCAGGCTCTTTGGTCGCAAGAACTATCTGATAGCCTCGATTGTGATGTTTACCGTAAGCTCCTTCCTCTGTGGCTCTGCCTGGAGCCTGAGGTCACTTATATTTTTCAGGATTATTCAGGGCATAGGCGGTGGAGCGCTCCAGCCCCTCAGCCAGTCCATACTCCTTGAGGTCTTCCCTCCTGCCCAGCATGGCATGGCAATGGCAATATTCGGCATAGGCATAATGTTTGGTCCTGTTGTTGGTCCTCTACTGGGCGGTTGGATCACGGATAATTGGTCATGGCGCTGGATCTTCTATATAAATGTACCCATTGGTATAGTCTCTGTGCTGCTTACCATGTTTGTCATCTATGACCCTCCATACATGAAGAGGATAAAAATGAAGATCGATTACTGGGGACTTATGCTGCTTGCCATCGGGCTTGGCTCGCTCCAGTTTGTGCTTGACAAGGGGCAGAGGGAGGACTGGTTCTCTTCACCAGTGATAGTTACTTTCACGATCATAACCGTTGTCTCCCTTGTACTCTTCGTAATTCAGGAACTCTTCTCCAAAAACCCTGTTATTAACCTCAGACTTTTTCGTGACAGGACATTTACTACAGGAAACATACTGATGTTTTTTGCCTTTTTCAACCTCTTTGGCAGCATAGTACTTCTGCCGATATATCTTCAGACCCTGATGGGATATACCTCCTTTCTTGCAGGACTGGTGCTCGGCCCGGGAGGCATTGCAACAATGATCGCCCTTCCCATAGCAGGACGGCTCGTAACAAAACTTAATCCAAAGAGGATTCTCATCTTCGGTATCCTTATCAGCGGTCTCGCCTCTTACATGATGTCCTTCTTTACACTGCAGACCGACTTCTGGAGCACTGTCTGGCCGAGGGTTGTCCTCGGTGTGGGAATGGGCTTTCTCTTCATACCTCTGACAACTCTCACCCTTTCGCATATCCAAAAGGAGAAGATGACAGAAGCAACCGCCATGTATAACCTTCTTAGAAATATAGGCGGCAGTGTGGGTGTAGCCTTCGTTACCACCATGCTTTCAAGAAGGGCACAGTTTCATCAGTCAAGGCTTGTAGAGCATCTCAGCCCCTTTGACAGTGCCTATCAGATTGCACAGAACAAGATTTCAGTCATACTGAATTACATGGGGATAAACAATCTGCCTCCTGAAGCACTGATTTACAGAGAGCTTCTCAGACAGGCCAACATGATGGCCTTTAATGACACATTCTATCTTCTGGCCATACTGATGGTCTTCATTCTGCCAATGCTGTTTCTGATGAAGGCATCCAAGGAGGTGAAGTCCATATCAGTACATTAATGGCTGGTACAAGGCATAAAAGAATGAGTTCAACTTTAGAATTTCGTAAGGGAATCCCTGGTGTGTTATAATAATTGTCACACTCTGCGGTCTGATTCACAATGAAAAAGAAAGAAATCATAAAAGTCAAATCCTCTCGGTTTTCCGAACATTCCACAACCATCAACACAGGCGGACAGAAGTACCTCGTTCTTACGGAACTGGATAACTCCGACCCTCCCACTGTGAAAACCATGGTTTATCAGGAAGGAATGGTAATAGACATTATTAAGAGCAGACCACCTTCGGCAAGCCAGGAGGATATTCAGGAGGTAATGGATCAACAGCATAGATCCGTTGTACAGAAAATCAATACAAAACAGCCTCCGCCTGCTGATAAGGTGGAATACTTCCGCAAGATAAAACTCCAAATCAACAAGGACAACTTAAAAGAGGCCCTGAAGAAAACCGAAGAGGCCCTTACACACTACCCGGACGAGCCACTGCTGCTTTCGTATCATGGCCTTTTGCTCTCAAAAGTAGAGGCTAATCATGAAGAAGGAATCGTTTATTGCAAAAATGCCATTAAGGAAGCGTTGAAAGGCACCAGCAAGACCGAACTGGAACTCTTTTTGCCAACTCTGTATCTTAATCTCGGACGTGTATATCTTTATTCCGGCAGGCGAAAGGAAGCAATAGAGGCCTTCCACAGGGGACTGAATATAGCCCCGAATAATATGGAGCTTTTTGACGAGCTTTATCGTCTCGGTATTCGACGAAGTCCTGTGATACCGTTCCTTTCCAGGAGTCATCCAATTAACAAATATCTGGGGCTCTGGTTATCAAAACTCAAAAGAATATTTTCCCGACAAGAAGCATAGACATGCTCACCCTGGCAATTGATACATCAACACCACTGGGAGGTTTATGCCTCTATGGAAAAGGCAGAGGCATCATAGCCGAATTGCGTCTTGGCTCTCAAAAGACACATTCGGAGAAGATACTCACAGCCGTGGATTTTCTGATAGAGACCTCGAATCTGCGCATTGATGATATTGATTTTATAACTATCGGTATCGGTCCCGGCTCTTTTACCGGCCTGAGGGTCGGATTAAGTACAACAAAGGGGCTTGCCTTTGCCACCGGTTGCAAGGTGGTTGCAGTGTCCACGCTTGAGGCATTCGCCCTGAGCCTTACCCCGACGGAACATCTCATCTGTCCCGTGCTTGATGCAAGAAAGAAAGAGGTCTATGCAGCTGTGTTCAGATACAGAGAGGGTAGCCTGGAACGCCTGATGGATGATTCCGTGCTTGATATACAAAGGCTCCTTGCCTCGATTTCCATGATTTTATCAAAGGATCAAGACAGGGCAGTCTTTGCAGGCTCTGGTGCATACCTTTATGAAGAAGCGATCAGGAACCATTTGGGCAGTAATGCAGAGATTGCCGAAAGACATCATCTGAGCCTGCTGCCTTCTGCCCTTGCCATATGCGGTATAAAGCGGGCCGAGCAGGGAGAGTTTAACGACCCACTGAGCCTTGTACCGGTGTATCTCAGAAAATCAGAGGCTGAATTGAATACCCAAATCCGGTACAAGGATTAACAGGGGTGGCATAATGGAGCCCTACACGTCATTTTTGCAGGCCATCCATGGCCTCTGCCCGAAAAAGCTGATAACTTTTTCGGGATCCCTGCTCAGAGGGAATTTTCAACCCAGGGCTCCCCAGAAATCTTTGATTTCCGGAGCTGTTGCTTTCCAGCAACTGTCCGTTACGGTTAACGATGGATTTGGATGTATACAAACACTTTCAGAACCATTAGAGTATAGAAGAAAGGAGAGAGACGGTGAAGATAGGTATCATCGGACTTGCTAACTCGGGTAAAACTACCATTTTCAATGCCCTTACAGGCCAGGATGTACCAACAACTGTTTATACCACAACCGAGGCCCAGCCCCATATCGGGATTGTAAAGGTGCCGGACGAAAGGGTTGAAAGACTTGCCCAGATATACAATCCAAAGAAGATCACCTTTGCCACTGTCCAGTACATTGATTATTTAGGCATTACCAAAGGAGATATGGAGCAAAACAGAAAGGTCCTTGAGATGATAAAGGATGTGGATGCAGTGCTCCATGTTGTGCGTGTCTTTGAGGATGAGGCTGTTGTTCATCCCATAGGAGATGTGGATCCCTTAAGGGATGCCGAGACTGTGGAGCTGGAGCTGATTCTCTCTGATCTTGATCTTGTGGAAAAAAGGCTTCAACGTATGGAAGAGTCCAGAAAGCGTGGGAAGAAGATCGATGAGAAGGAGAAGGCTGTTCTTCTGAAGTGTAAAGAGGCACTGGAGGGAGAGCAACCTCTCAGGGATGTGGAGTTCACTGAAGAGGAACTGCTTGCCCTGAGGCATCTGCAGCTCATATCCTTAAGACCCGAGGTAATGGTCCTTAATCTCCAGGAAGAGGACCTGGGGACGGAGAAGGAGAAACAGTTAATAAAGGAGCTAAAAGAACGGTTCAATGTTCCGGTCACTGCCCTTTCCGGAAAGATAGAGATGGAGATTGCCCAGCTTGAGGCTGAGGAAGCAGAGGAGTTTCTCTCGGATCTCGGTCTTAAGGAGCCTGCAATGTGGCGATTAATAAGACTCTGTTATGAACATCTCGGCCTGATTTCCTTTTTAACGGTAGGCAAAGATGAAGTCAGGGCCTGGACAATCAAAAAGGGAACACCTGCACAGAAGGCCGCAGGCAAGATACATTCCGATATAGAGAGAGGTTTCATCAGGGCAGAGGTGATAGCCTTTGATGACTTCATCTCGGCAGGCTCAATGGCTGAGGCACGGGAACGGGGTCTGCTCCGTCTTGAGGGCAAGACCTATATTGTACAGGATGGTGATATAATAAACTTCAGGTTTAATGTCTGAAGGCCTCCTGGGCCTCTTTGAGAACCCTCTCCGGAAAGTTCCTGTATTTCGGAGAGATGTGTAGTGGAATAAGCTCTTTTACCCCTGCCTCCCGCGCTATATCGCCTGCTATCCTGGCAGTGAGATGATTCCGCTCCAGGGCCCTCTGCCGGTCTTCGTCAAGAAAGTAGGTCTCAATGTAGAGGGTATGAGAGCCCCTGACCAGATCTACAATTCTTTGTATATTTTCCTCATGGGGTGATACATCCACCACATAAGAGATCTTCTGTCCCTCTGTAATGATTGCTATGTCCCTGAGATCTCGAACGGCAAACTCCCTGCCCTGCACCGTTACTTTATAATCAAGCACCCCCTGTTTCAATGCCTTTTTGAACTCCGAAAGCCACGCTCCCACGGGAAGCGCAAGCTGTTGAAGTCTTGACTTATCTATATTGATATGAATCTCCTCCTCAAGACTGTATGCAAGCACAGGTATGCCATGGTCAAGGCATACAGCTCTGACAAAGAAATCCTCATCCCGAATAATAACCCCTTCAAAGGCATTGCTGGTTTTCTCCTCCATTCTGAAGCTCCTTGGTGCTGAAAACTCCACAGTCCTGCTCATAGAAGGGGTGATCTCCGTAACCTCTAACACTAAGGGGTACTCCTCTATAAGGTTCCATGTATATCCCTTGAGTTTTCCTTCCACAGCTTCGATTATTCCTTCAGGGCCAAATACTCGCAAAGGCGTATTTCTCCTTAGCAGTATCCTCAAAACCCTGTCAAAGCCGATAAAGTGGTCAATATGGGTATGGGTGATGAAAAGATCTGTCAGTCGGTTGATCTCCCTGGAAGAGAGGCTCCAGACCTCTCCGGCATCAAACATCATGGCCTTTCTCTGTCTGAAGAGCCTTACATAAACAGTTGGGTCCTCAAACACACCGTTAACAGGACGATGATGAAAGGTGGGCTTCATCCCTTGGAAGGGGTAATCGGTTCAAGCCCAAGGGAACTTATCACAAAGAGATCATCCTCTACGGAACTGCCTTTCTGTGTGAGATAGTTTCCGATGAGAAGACCGTCTGCACCTGCAAAAAAGATCATGCTCTGTAGCCCCTTGAGGGTCTGCACTCTGCCACCACATACCCTTATCTCCCTGTCCGGCAGGAGGAATCTGAAAAGACTCACTATCCTCAATGCCTCCAGTGCAGGCAGAGGCTGTTTGTTACCCAGAGGAGTGCCTTTTATGGGTATCAAAAAGTTTATAGGAACAGAATCCACCCCTAACTCCCTCAGCAAAAGGGCCATCTCCACCCTGTCCTGCCAGGTCTCACCGAGACCGAAAAGCCCGCCGGAGCAGACAGAAAGCCCTACAGTCATGGCAGCCTCTATGGTTTTCAACTTCTCCTCAAATGTATGGGTAGTGCAAACCTCTTTAAAGAATCTCCTTGAGGTCTCTATGTTGTGATGGTACCTGTAAAGTCCGGCATCCTTCAGTGTCTGGAGTTCCTCTTTCGTCAGAATTCCAAGAGTGGCACAGGGTAAAAGCCCGAGGCCCTTTATCCGGGCTATAGTCTCGGCTATGCGGTCAATCTCCTTCGGGGTCACCTTTCGTCCGCTTGTAACTATGCAGAACCTTCTGGCTCCCCATGTTACTGCCTCCCTGGCCCTCTGGAGTATTCTCTCGCTGTCAAGGAGAGGATAGTACTGAACATCTGTCTCATGTCGGGAGGACTGGGCACAGAAGGCGCAATCCTCTGAGCAGCCACCGGATTTGGCATTTATTATGGAGCAGAGGTCCACCCTGTTGCCTCTGTAATGCTCCCTTATGGCTGTAGAAGCCTCAAACAGGGTATGAACAGGAGCCTCAATAAGGCTCAGGCATTCCTGCGCAGAAAGCCTCTCCGCTTTTAACACACGGTCCCTTAAGCTATCAACAACGGATGTGAAAGTCTCATATAAAGGCATTTTTTTCTCTGTAAGGCAGGAGCATGGATGTTTTTTTAGTATCTGATATCAAAGCCGTTAAACTCGGCCTTGTACGGCTCCCAGGTGATATCTATATTTGTGACCTTTGCTGCCGGAGGGCCCTTGTAGCATTCAGCAATAACCTTCTCAATATCCGCCTTCTCTCCCTCAAAAACAGCTTCAACCCTTCCGTCAGGCAGATTTCTTACCCAGCCCTTAAGTCCCAGCCTTGCGGCCACATCCCTGGTAAAGGCCCTGTAAAAAACACCCTGTACAAGCCCCTCTATGTAAAGATGAGCCCTTGCGTTTGGCATAATTAATTATGCCATAGTGAGAGAATTTTGGCAACTCCTCTGCTTTTGTCTGAACTCCTGTTGCCCTTTATGGAAAAATATGCTATTCTACTAATTGAAAGTTAAGGTATTTTTAACCTCTTTCGGATTCTGTTTTTATGAAGATTAAAGTAACCCTCATTATTCTTTTACTTGTAATTATCAGTGTAATTGTCACACTGAACATCTTCTTCCAGCAAAACTACGAAGCAGAAATGGCCTCCCAGTTCAATCAGCAGCAGCTCATAATAGCCAAGACCATTGCCAATTCCATTCAAACCTCTATTGAACATATTGTGGAAGAGGCAGAGGCCCTTTCAAAGCTTCTCTCTTCCCGGGGGCTTCAGAGAGAAGGGCTGGAGGACTTTGTCACTTACGGGCTTGCAGAACTACAGGAGGCGATAGGCATAGAGATGATCCTTCTTGACAGGAAAGGCACTCTCCTGTTCAGCACAAGCAAAGATGTTCTGTCTTCGAAAGAGATAACAGAACTATTTAACAGGGTTGCACATGTCCGGAAGGAGAAATATTACTTTTTTGATGACATCCGCGAAAGACGATTGAAGTTTGCCCTTCCGATCAGGAAAGAAGACAACTTTTTTGGCGCAATCATACTCACAATAAGTACTGACGATATCTGCAACACCTTTCTATCACCAGTACAGGCCGGACAGCGAGGATACGCATGGATGATGGATGCCTCCGGCACCCTGCTTTATCACCCAACACAGCCACAGATGATAGGTAGAAACATCTTTAATGCTGACAAGTCCTGCTATACCTGCCATAAATCCTTCAAAACAGAGATTCAGATCCTGAGTGCTCAGGACATCGGCTTTAGCTCCTATATCGCCCCTCATGGAGAGGACAAGCTGGTGGCCTTTTCCAAGGTCCGTCTTCCAAGGGGCAACTGGATTGTATGTGTCTCCATACCTTACTCGGAGGTAACGCAGAGCATCAAGAACAGTATGCGCTTTCACTCCCTCCTGGTGCTGACCATTTTCATTGCCACTGCACTGGTAGCCTTTACAATCATTATCATTAACAAAGAGAGGGTTAAGGCAGAAGAGAAGGCAAGATATACCGAAAAGATAAGGCAGTATGCAACTGAGCTGGAAAACATTGTACAGGAGCGGACCAGAGAGCTAAAGGCGGAAAAGGAAAAGCTCGATGCCATAGTCAGTTCCATTGAGGCGGGTATCTGCATATTTGATGAAGACCAGAAGGCAGTCTGGATGAACAGGGTAATTAATGACTGGCTTTCTGATGAGAGGAAGGCAAACTTTACCCTTGGCAATCTCCACGGAGGAGAAAGAATCAAGGATACCCTTTACGGAGCCATTGTTGATAACAGCCTGATTCAGGAGGTCTCCTTTCTGGATCTGGGGAACAGAAAGGGATATTTTCAGATCACAGCAACCCCCCTGCATACACCAGACGGACGTACTCAGGTGCTGGTACTTCTGCAGGATATTACAGAACTGAAGAAGGCCCAGGAGCAATTAATGCAGTCAGAAAAGCTGACAGCCCTGGCAAGGCTTTCTGCCGGTGTAGCCCATGAGATTGGTAATCCCCTTACATCCATATCCTCTTATGTCCAGATACTGAAGGATATGGACTTTGATGAGTTTACAAAGGATGCCCTTGAGACCATATCAAGACATATCAACAGGATTGCCACCATAGTCAGGCAGATGTCAAGATTTGCAAAAACCCAGGCAGAGGAGATAAAGAATGTTAAGATCAGGGAATTGCTAAACTCCACCCTTGAACTGGTAAAATATGACAAGCGTACAAAGAATATCAACATAGAGGTGGATATTCCCGAGGATTTGCCGGATATATACGTGGATGGTAACCAGATGATCCAGGTCTTTATGAATCTGGTCCTCAATGCAGCTGATGCCATGCCCGGGGGCGGAAGTCTCTATATAAAGGCTGAAAGAAAAGACTCCCATGTGGAGATCAGCTTCAGAGACACGGGCCACGGAATAGAAAAGGAGCATCTGGACCGGATCTTTGATCCCTTCTTTACTACAAAGGAGAAGGGCTCAGGTCTTGGGCTTGCCGTAAGCTACAGTATAGTAAAGAGTTTTGGCGGCGACATCACCGTAGAGAGCACCCCAGGCAAGGGCTCAACCTTTATAATAAGACTGCCTGCATATGAAGGATAACGCATATAGCATACTCGTCGTTGATGACGAGCGGGACATCTGCAGGGCTCTTGAGTTTCTCCTGAGCAGAGAGGGCTATAAGGTGGATACCGCCCTCAGTGGCGAAGAGGCACTGAAAAAGTTAAAGGACAAGCGCTACGATCTGGTTCTAACGGATTTGAAGATGGAAGGAATGGATGGTATCAAGCTACTGGAGAAGGTAAAGGAAATCTCTCCCTCCACAATTGTTATAATCATGACCGCTTATGCCTCAGTGGATAGCGCTGTGGAGGCAATGAAAAAGGGTGCCTCTGACTATATTGTAAAACCCTTTGTAAATGATGACGTAAAGCTTACGATAAAAAGGCTTCTTGAGCACAGACAGCTGCAGCTGGAGAATCAGGCCCTGCGACAGCAACTGAGTCAGCATTTCGGATGTAAGGACTTTGTTGGTGACTCAACCCAGATAAGGATAATTTTTGATCTTCTTGAAAAGGTGATTCCCACAAAGAGCAACATTTTGATCTTAGGTGAAAGCGGCACAGGAAAGGGAATGATAGCCGAGATTGTCCATTGTAACAGCCCCCGTCGGGACAAACCCTTTATGTCCATTAACTGCTCGGCCATTCCGGAAAACCTGCTGGAGAGCGAACTCTTTGGCTACAGAAAGGGGGCTTTCACCGGAGCCACCTCTGACAAGACAGGTCTTATTGTTATGGCTGATGGTGGCACCCTATTTCTGGATGAGATCGGAGATATGCCCCTCTCTCTACAGTCGAAGCTACTCAAGGTAATAGAGACAGGCGAAGTCCTTCCCCTTGGAGATACAAAGCCGAAGTTTGTGGATATCCGTATTATTTCTGCTACAAACAAAAACCTCGAAGAGATGATCCAGGAGGGCAGGTTCAGAGAGGATCTCTACTATCGCCTTAATGTGATTGAGATATACATTCCGCCTCTTCGTGAGAGAAAAGAGGATATACCTCTGCTTGTTCAGCATTTTATTGATCTCTGCAATAAAGAGAACAACCGCAATGTCCGGGGCATGGATGAAGAGGCTATGAAAGCAATAATGGAATACCCCTGGTACGGCAATGTGAGGGAGCTTCGCAATGTTATAGAAAGGGCGGTAATCCTATGTAACGACGAGTGGATCACTCTAAAAGATCTGCCTGACAAGATAAAGGCAGGCAAACATATAGGCGGCTCCACCCTGAAGGACACCCTTGGTTATTACGAAAAGAAGATCATCCTTGAGAGGCTCTCTCAATACAACTGGAACAAGGAAGAAACAGCAAAGAGTTTAGGTATTGATCTGGCAACACTTTATAGAAAAATGAAGCGTCTCGGAATAGAGACAGAGAGGGGACACTGAAACAGCCTCCCCTCTCCCACCATCTCTCCACCCCTCTCTACATCTCATGACATCTCTGGCATTCCGTTGATGAGAAGGCCATCTTGCCATCGTGACACTTACCGCAGTACTTGCCCTGCTGGAGCGCATCCATGCTGATCTTGCGAGCATTCACCTTCATCGGAAAAAGCCCCTTATGACACTTCTTGCACTCGAACATCGCAGAATGTCCCTCGTGGTTGAATTTAACAGGCATTACCGTTGTGCTGAGCTCCATCACTCTGAGATTGTGACAGTGATTGCAGGTTTCCGCATTCAAAGTAGCCATCTTGTGTCCCTCAACAATATGGCACTGGGTACAGTGCAGCCCCATGGCCCTGTGGTTGTCATGGGGAAATACCGATTTGAACCTCTCATAGGGATGACACTGAAAACATGTAAGCCCGCTTATGTCCTTTTTTATCTCCATTTTCTTTCCCACATTCGATACGGACTTTCCATCAGCATTACTTGGCATCATGTTACATCCGGATAGGAGGATGGTGCCAATGAGAATGATCAGCAAATGAAACAGCACGGTTCTCTTCATCGTTCCCACTCCTTATTCACCCTTTTCCTTCATTAACAGTTCATACTCCAGGGGGTGCTTGTGTTTCAACTCTTTCAGGGAGATCTTACCTGTCAGCCAGACCCAGCTCATGGGGAAGACCTCGGGCTTGAGATGCTCATTGTAAAAGTGCCAGAAGAGGATAAAGACTACCGCCAGCAGAGCCTCGTCACTATGCATAATGGCCAGCAGTTGCCAGATCCAGCCTGTGGTCCATTCCGGAATGAAATAACTTGCCTGTATCGGAAACGCCAGGCAGAGACCAGACAGACCTATAACGAACATGCCCCAGAACACAGCCCAGTAGTCGAATTTCTGTGCATAACTGAAGCGTCCGAATTTGGGTTTTGTCTTGGCAATACCAATGAAATACATGAAGTTGTGAATTACATCTTTCACATCCTTTGGTAGCGGCAGAATGGTTGTCTCCTTCCGTATTTTCATCTTACCGGTCAGCAGCTGGTATCCTACGTAGACAATATGGAAGACAAAATCACAGATCATGGTTACACCGGCTATCCTGTGAATTATACCGGCAGTCTTTGGTCCGCCCCAGATCCTTATCCACCAACTGGAGACGTCTATCTCCGCATACTTCAGACCCCACCCGGTAAAGGCCAGGAGCAGGAAGGTGGTAAACATGATTACATGCTGGATCCTGAAGATAACATCGAATCTTTCTATTTCCTGTTCATTAGCAAGTGTATTCTTCTGATTCTGCATGCTCCTCCTCCTTTCTCCTTCTGAAAAATGTATCCCTTATATCTGCATAAGCCTCCAGTATTACATGTAGCACTGTGAAGGCTATTGTGAAAATTGTGAGAATAATAAGCCCCTTCTCCGCATAATGAGGAATAGGTCCTGCATCCTGATGGGTAATGGCTGCCACGAACTTCTTGTTTGCACCTTTGTGACATCCGCCACAGGTCTTAATCTTATTCGTACCGAAAACAGGAGATACGGGATCATCCTTTGATTTGATGGCATGGTAGCCATGACAGCTTACACAGGTGGGTGCCCGCTTGTGACCCAGTATATGTTTCTTGCCATGGAAGCTCTCCCGATAGCTCTCCATCACTTTTGCCTCAATTCCGTACTTCTTTGCAAGCTCCTTGTTTTCATGACAGTTTCCACATGTTTCCACCACATGCCACTGATTCACCGGAGAGGACTCATCCTTTGCTGTAGTAATGTAATGGGGAGAGCCGTGACAATCCAGACAAAGAGCTCCGTCAGCACTGCCTTTTTCAGTTATATTCTTACCGTGAACACTGTTCAGTACAAGATCATAAACCTGCGGATGACATTTATAACAGGCAGCCACAGCCACGGGATCCGCCTTTGCCTTGATAGCAACCTTCTCTGATACGACCTTTACCTCTTCCAATACTTCACCACTGGGTTTAACATGAGGATTTTCACTGAATCTTTCATGGCACTCAGTGCATGGAAATGCTCCATGCACCGATGCCTCATACCGCTTTGCATCAACATTCAGCTCTATAACCTTGCCGTTCAGTTCAATAGTTCCGGCCATGCTGTTGTGACAAACTATGCAGCTTGCTTTGTTTTCACCTTCTGCCCATATGGGAATCAGCAGCACAAGCAAACAGGTCAAGGCTAATAGTTTCTTCATCTCTCCACCTCACATTCAAATTGTGTTAATAGAGTTATTTGTTATAAACAGTTGATTCTGCTTCCTTGGGTTTCGCCTTTACAGCCTCAGAAATAACATCCACTGCATATGCCAGAAGGGTTCCACTGACCGCTCCAACCACTATGCTCACTGCTGCTGTGCAGAACAGTCCCATAAGTGTGCCTATTACCACCAGCATCCTGACAATGATACTTGGCTCCAGGGGACCACCTGTCAGATGTGAAAGAAGTACAATTGTTGCATAGCTACCGAAGTAAAAGCCTGGAACTATTCCGAAGATTGCAAAGAGAATGCCTCCAACCAATGCTCCCATCTTCCTGCCGATTGCGAGTGTTCTTTTCCTTTCTTCTTTCATTTTGCCACCTCCTCTTGATTTAGTATTAAAAATATAATGCCCTTAGGCATTAGCCACCTTTTGTTCCTTTGTCTCTTCCTTTGTTTTTGCAATTGCATCAACTACAGAGCCTGTAAGCCAACCAAGAACTGTTCCGGCAATAAGAAAGATTGTGCCTGTTACCATCACACCGATAAGCATACCGACAACGATTATTAACCTTGCCATTATTGACGGC
>JALUAR010000115.1:0-458 GCA_027050975.1 Thermodesulfovibrio sp. | reverse complement strand
GCTCTACAGGCATCCCGAAAATTGCACCTGCTATATTAAGTCCAAGGACTCCACCAATAAATGAGCCCGGAAGTAACCCGAATATAGCAAACAATGCAAGCCCGATCCCTGCCCCCAAATAACCAAGCTTATTTGCCATTTTGCCTTTCATTTTGTTTACCTCCTTTCCTTTCATCTTGTCCTATATAAAGCATATGCTGTGCCAACTTTTAATGCATTGAAAAATAAAGAAAAAATTGCTCCATACCATTGCATAGGGGCAAATCCATTTGCAGGAATGCAAAAATTAACCCTTGAATCTTAAGGGACCATCAGAAAGGCTATTGCAGGAGAAGATCAAAAAGGGCAATCCCAGGCAATATCCACCAAAATGCCGATAGGAAATAGGGGGGCTTTTTCAAACGAGGTAGTGGGTATTGCCTGACGGAAGAGTCAATTGGCAAATTTAGGATCTTATT
>JALUAR010000114.1 GCA_027050975.1 Thermodesulfovibrio sp. | reverse complement strand
AACCTCTTCTTAACCGCATCCGTAATATCATACCTGGACTCTACAAACACCACACCCGCACCAGCCGATTTATCCAAAACAATACCGTACCTTTTTTCTCTCGCCACCTCCCTAATAGCTGAATATATCCTCTCATAAATAGGCTTCATCAGCTGCTCCTGAGTCTTCGCCAGTTTACCATCCGGACCAAAGTACTTGCGTTGCAACTCCCGTACCTTCTTCTCTTTATCAATAATCTCCTGCTCCCTCTCCCTCCTCATCTGTTCTGGCAATAAATGACGCTCCTCACGATACCTCCTCCACAATTGATCTATCTCCCTGTAAAGAGCCTCTATTTCACTGCGCCATTCCTTGGAGAGCGAATCAAGCGTCTTCTGTGCTTGCTTGTATTCCGGCATTGCCTCCATGATCTCCTTAACATCAACAACCGCAACACGCTGAGCATGAATTAACCCCACACAAAACACAACCAGCACAACACCTCTAAACAACCCAGCCATTAACCTACACCCCCTCATGACTCACTGGATTTTCAGTAAGGCTCAAACCCGAGCACAATGTTCACCCTGCTAAAGGGTCTACGTAAATAATCACTCCAGTGCCCGGGTTTGACCCCGTAAAGATATTCAGAATCAAAACCTATGCCAAAGTCGAAACCCATCAAACCAACCATGGGTAGTATAAACCTAACTCCAATACCCGCAGACCTGTAAAGATCAAAAGGCTGAATATCCTTAATCTCATGCCAGGCATTACCACCCTCCAGAAACATAAAAACATAAATAGTTGACATGGGACTAAGTGAAAGTGGATACCTCAACTCAAAAGTAACTTTCTGAAAAGCACGCGCACCAAATATGAATGGATCATAACCCCTCAGAGAAACCACCTCCCTGCCATAAATCGCAAAATTGCTGAATCCATCCCCACCCAGCTCAAAACGCTCCAGTGGTGGCGTACCAATAACCGCATTATAAGGACCCATCAGACCAAAACTATACCTGAACTTTGCCACAAGCTTACGATTATTCGTCAACGGTATATACCACTCTGCATCAAACTTAACCTTGTAATACTCAAGCAAGGAGTAACGGTCGTCCCACTCAACACTATCACCTGACCACCTCCTGAACAACGTGTATGGAGGAGTAAGCCTAAGAGTAACACTTGTAGAGGCACCACGCCTGGGATACAACAACTGATCCAGAGAATTCCTTGTCAGTTTAAGTTCGCCAAACAGATTAATAGCACGACCCGACGACATACCCTCAAGCTCCTGGCTAACCTGAGAAAGCGCAATCCGCTGATACTCAACACTGCTAAACAGCATGAAATAATCATCAGGAAACTTCAATCTGAAGCCCCAGGAAACACTGCCACCCCAGGTCTCCTGCTTATTAGCACGTACAACAGCCGACGGATCCGTAGTATAAAGCGAATAAAACGACGAATAAAACACATTATAATAAGCAGTAAAAGAAAACGAATTTGGCTTCCTGCCCCCAAACCATGGATCACTCACAGAAAAGGTTATAGCCCTGTAACCACCATAACTTGACTGAGCCCTTATTGTTAACCTCTGTGCATCTCCTGAAGGAATGGGATCCCACCCCTCCTTAGTAAACAACTCACGAAATGAAAAATTGTTCAGTATCAACCCTAGACTGCCTATCAATATGCCGCCACCATAGCCGGCACTTAACTCAACCTGATCGGAAGGTCTCTCAGAAACCTCATAGTGCAAATCTACAGTGCCACGTACAGGATCAGGTTCCGGCCTGACATTTAAATTTTCAGGGTCAAACAAGCCCAAAGCAGCCAGTTGCTGCTGCGACCTAATAAGGTCTCTCCTGGAAAAGACATTACCAGGATCTGTCCATAACTCCCTTCTTATTACATGATCATGCGTTTTGTAGTTGCCTGAGATAAGCACACGGTCTATCGTGGCTTTCGGACCCTCGTAAACCCTGATCTCAACATCTATGGTGTCATCGTACACCCTGACTTCCCTGGCTGAGACATTGAAGAATAAATAGCCCTGATCCATATACAGTGATGCAACATCATTACCAGCCGGATCAGCCGTTAATCTGCTCATTAATTTTTTCCTGCTGTACAAATCTCCTTTTTTTATACCAAGAATACCGTTCAACAATGAGTCAGAATATATCACATTTCCACTCCAGAATATATTGCCAAAATAGTACCTGCTACCCTCATTGATTACAATGCTAATCAGTAAGTTTGAATCAGGCAAAACAATAACACTATCTCTTACTATGCGTGCATCTCTAAATCCATGCTCATTATAGAACTCAATTATCCTGTTTAAATCAGCCCGGAACTTGTCCTCATCAAACCGAGAACTAGCAAATATGTTCACATTAACCCTCGAAGCAATATAATCATACACATTCAGGAATAACAACCATGGATCGGTAAGCTCAGTAAACTCACAAATCTTATCAGATCCACATATTAATTCCCTGAAAGAAGGATCCTTAAGCAATTCCACCCTTGGCTGTTCTTTCGTTTCTTTCATTCGCTTTTTAAGCTGTCTGTCAGAAAATGCTTTATTACCCTCAAACTCAATTCTGTAAATGCGCGCCCTGGGTCCTTTACGTATTTTGAAAACAAGAATCCTCCACCCGTCTATAGTGTCAGGTAAAACTTCAATGTCAACTCTTGCAAATAAGTAGCCCTCATTTACGTAGTACCGTTTAACCCTAGCCTCAAGTGAACGCAAGAAAGAAGAGGTAACTGCCTTACCCTTCAACTTGCCGATCACGTTAGCAAGCTCTTCTGCCTCTGACTTTCTGACACCTTTTATTGTATACCTAGAAACCCTAGGCTTTGACTCAACATACAGAACCAAAAAGACAGAATCCCCCACAATAGTATCTACAGCAAGCTTAACGGTAGCAAATATACCCTGTGCCCAAATACGTTTTACCGCCTCTTTAATTTCATCTCCAGGAATCTTGATTGTATCTCCTTTCCTCAAACCCAAAATAGCTCTAACAGTAAACTCCTCTACACCTTCAGCCCCCTCTATCCTTATCCCACCAAGTATATATGTCTGGGGGACTATGGGTGTAACTTGCGCTAAAGAATTACAAACCAGGAACCCAAACAAAAGTATACCAAGCAGCCTCTTCATATCCTGCCAAATCTTCGTTCTCTTTTTCTCCAACTCTCAATAGCTTTCAAAAATTCAGCTTTACCAAAATCGGGCCAAAGTACCCGCGTAAAATAAAACTCAGCATACGCACATTGCCATAACATGAAATTGCTGATTCTCAGTTCTCCACCCGTCCTTATTAAAAGATCCACCGGGGGCAAATGTGCTGAAGGCATACAGGCTTGCCAGAACTCTTCATTTACCACCTCAGGTGATATCTTCTCGCCTCTGGATAGTATTTTACGTGTTGTCTCCACAATTTCCCATCTGCCACTATAGCTTATGGCAAGAGTTAAAAACAACCTTGAATACATGGTTGTCTCTGCCTCAAGTCTATCAAGACTATCCCTAATGTTAGCCGGCAACTTGTTTTTATCTCCAAGGATGTACACCCTTATCTGTTGTTCATGAGCACGATGAGCATAATTCCTTATCGCCTGATAAAGGAGCTCCATCAGGGTAGAGACTTCTTCCTTGGGTCTCTGCCAATTTTCCATAGAAAACGTAAATAATGTAAGGTAAGGTATACCTAAATCAAGGCAAAGATTTATAACTTCATCTACTCTTTCTGCACCCCTTTTATGTCCCTCTGTTCGTGGTAAGTTTCTTCTAATAGCCCACCTGCCGTTACCATCCATTATTATAGCTACATGAACTGGTAATTTGTCTCCCCTCATGCCAGCAAAAGTTTATAAG
>JALUAR010000113.1 GCA_027050975.1 Thermodesulfovibrio sp. | reverse complement strand
CTACAGTATTAAGTTATAATGTAATTCTATAATTTTCAAGGGCTTTTCGGTAAGAAGCTGACATGACTATCAAGGTAAAAACAGGACAGAAGATCAAAGAGATGGAAAAGGATGCCATAGAGGCATTCCTGAAGGAGAGGTCCGCCATTGCCATAAAGGTGAACTCCTCTGTCATGGATGTAAGTAGGTATCGTGAGCTTCCTGAAAACAGCACCATAGAAATTATCACACCTGATACGGTGGAGGGTCTGGAGATCTACAGACACAGCACATCACATATAATGGCTCACGCGGTAAAGAGATTATTCCCTGAGGCAAAGGTTGCCATCGGGCCTGCCACGGATGAAGGGTTCTATTACGACTTTGATATTGACAGACCTTTTACTCCAGAGGACATAGAGAAGATAGAAAAGGAGATGGAAAAGATCATAAAGAGCAATACCCCCTTCGTAAGAAAAGAGATGTCCAAAGAAGAGGCAATGAGTTTCTTTAAAGAGCGAGGCGAAACTTACAAGGTCGAATTACTTGAAGAGATAGAGGATGAGAAGGTCTCCCTTTATGAAGAGGGCGATTTTGTTGATCTCTGCAGGGGCCCTCATCTGCCCTCTACCGGGTATGTCAAGGCATTCAAGATACTGAAAGTTGCAGGTGCCTATTGGAGGGGCGATGAGAAAAACAAGATGCTCCAGAGGATTTATGGCACCGCCTTTCCCGACAGGAAAAGCCTGAAGGCTTATCTTGACTTCCTCGAAGAGGTAAAAAAGAGAGACCATAGAAGACTGGGCAAAGAACTGGACCTGTTTAGTATAAACGAAGAGATAGGGCCTGGACTGATACTGTGGCATCCAAACGGAGCATTAATCAGAAAGACCATTGAGGACTTCTGGAGGGACGAACATCTTAAAGCTGGGTATAAACTGCTTTACACTCCTCATATTGCCAAACTTGATCTATGGAAACAGAGTGGCCATTGGGATTTCTACCGCGAGAACATGTACTCTCCCATGGATATCGAAGGTATTCAGTATGAGGTAAAACCGATGAACTGTCCCTTTCATATTGCAGTATACAAGAGTGCACTGAGAAGTTACAGAGAGTTTCCTCTCAGGTATGCCGAACTCGGCACTGTTTATCGATATGAGCGCTCCGGAGTACTACATGGACTTTTAAGGGTCAGGGGCTTTACACAGGATGACGCCCATATATTCTGTAGAGAAGACCAGATAGAGGATGAGATCCTTCGTGTCCTGGACTTTACACTTTTTATACTGAGGACATTTGGATTTGAAAAGTATGACATATATCTCTCTACCAGACCCGAGAAATTTGTGGGCTCAGAAGAAAACTGGGAACGTTCCACAAATGCCCTCAAACTTGCTCTGGAGCACAAGGGGCTTGATTACGAGATAGATCCTGGAGAAGGTGTATTCTACGGGCCAAAGATAGATATTAAGGTGAAGGACTCATTAGGTAGACCTTGGCAGTGTAGCACCATTCAGGTTGACTTTAACAACCCCGAGAGGTTCGATGTAACCTACAGAGGGCAGGACGGTAAAGAGCATCAGCCGATAATGATTCACAGGGCGTTGATGGGCTCACTTGAGAGATTTTTCGGAATACTGATAGAACACTATGCCGGAGCTTTTCCCCTCTGGCTGTCACCGGTACAGATGGGTGTAATCACAGTGGCTGACAGACACATTGAATATGCCCAAACCGTTGTTGAGAAAATGACGGCAGCCGGAATCAGAACGGAACCCTTTTTCAGTAACGAAAAGGTAGGCTATAAGGTACGGCAGGGCACTGTAAGAAAGATTCCCTATTTGGTTATAATAGGGGACAAAGAGGTTGAAAGCGGCTCTCTGTCCGTCAGAAAACGTGGGGGGCAGCAATCCGGACCTTATGAGTTGGATGAATTGATAAACAAAATAAAGAGAGAGATTGAATCAAAATCTTTAGAGTTAACAATTTAGGTTAAATTACCTTATAATATATACCGTGAATACTTAAAATATCCAAGGGAGGTGTAGCTATAGCACAGAATTACAGAGTAAACGAACGTATCCGTGCAAGAGAGGTAAGACTGATTGACTCAGACGGAAAGCAACTCGGCATTGTCTCGATAAGGGAGGCACTGCGAATAGCTGACGACAGGGGGCTTGATCTTGTGGAGGTGGCACCGAATGCAAATCCACCTGTCTGCAAGATAATGGATTATGGAAAGTTCAAGTACCAGCAGAGCAAGAAACATACACAAAAGAAAACAATAGAGGTTAAAGAGGTAAAGGTAAGGCCGAATATTGATCCCCATGATCTCGATCTTAAGATAAGAAACATCATCAGATTCTTGGAAAACGGTAACAAGGCAAAGGTAACGATGTTCTTTAGAGGCAGAGAGATTGTCAGACCCGAGCTTGGGATGCAGGTCTTTGATAAGATTATAGAACGGCTTGAGGGCAAATATAATATTGAGACCAAACCCAAACTACAGGGTAAAAGTATGACGATGATCATCGCTCCCAAGTAAACGAAACCACGAAGAACTAAAGTTACCACTATTAACAGTAAATAAATAACCCATTTAGACAGGAGGAGAAATGCCAAAGTTAAAGACTCACAGAGGAGCAGCAAAGCGATTCAAGATCACCGGCAGCGGCAAGATAAAGAGATGGAAAGCCAATAAAAGTCATCTCTTGACAGGCAAGCCGGCAAAAAGAACCAGAAGACTCAGAGCCGGTGGAACTGTTGACAAGACTCAGGAACGTACCATAAAAAGGATGCTACCGTATGGCTAAAACTTTTTTCAACTGATAAAGGAGGATTTTAGATATGCCAAGAGCAAAAGGCGGTTTCAAGACCAGAAGAAGAAGAAAAAAGATTCTCAAGATGGCCAAGGGTTACTACGGGGCACGCAGCAGGTGCTACAAAGTAGCAAAACAGGCTGTAGAGCATGCCCTGCAGTATGCCTATCGTGACAGGCGTGCAAAGAAACGTGAGTTCAGAAAACTCTGGATAGTAAGAATCAACGCAGCTGCCAGAGCAGCAGGTCTCACTTACGGACAGTTTATATACGGACTTAAAAAGGCGGGCATAGGGCTTGACAGGAAGGTGCTGGCAGATATTGCTTACAATGACCCGGCAACCTTCAATGAACTTGTTGAAAAGGCCCGTCAGGCAGTGGCAGCATAAAATTATGGAAGACCTGAAGAGATTAAAAGATGAGTTCGACTTGGAAGCAGGCAAAATAGATACCCTCAGGTCTCTAAATGACCTGAGGGTAAAGTATCTTGGTAAAAAAGGGATTATTACCGAACTTCTGAAAGGGCTCTCCAAAATTCCCAGGGAGCAAAGACCCGACCGTGGCAGACAGTTAAACGAAATAAAAAAGTATATCGAAAAAGAGATAAAGAGACTTCATGAAAAGGTCTCTGCCGAAGAGACAAAGAAAAAGATTCAGTCCGAAGCAATAGATATCACCCTACCCGGCAGATTTATCCCACCAGGCAAAGTACATCCTGTAAACAGGGTTCTTTCAGAAATAGTAGACATATTCGTGTCGATGGGTTTTGCAGTTGAGGAGGGTCCTGAGGTGGAACATGATTATTATAATTTCGAGGCCCTCAACATCCCAAAAGACCATCCGGCAAGGGAGATGCAGGACACATTTTATGTAAAGGCACCGAACAAACCATCGTCATCATCTCATATTGATAGCGATATCGTCCTGAGAACACATACCTCCCCAGTTCAAATAAGGGGAATGAAAAAAAGAAAACCACCGTTGAAGTTTATAGCACCCGGAAAGGTCTACAGGTGCGATGCCGATGTATCACATACTCCGATGTTTCACCAGGTTGAGGGGCTTATGGTTGGTGAGGATATCACATTCTCGGACTTAAAGGGTGTGCTTGAGGTATTCATTCACCGGATGTTCGGTCCATCTACTCCTGTAAGGTTCAGACCAAGTTATTTTCCCTTTACTGAACCCTCAGCCGAGGTGGATATAGGTTGCATCCTCTGTGGCGGAGAAGGTTGCAGGGTATGTAAAGGCACTGGATGGCTTGAGGTGCTGGGTGCCGGCATGGTCCATCCGAAGGTGTTCGAAGCCGTAGGGTATGATACGGAAAGATATACCGGCTTTGCCTTTGGGATGGGAGTGGAAAGGCTAACCATGCTCAAGTACAGAATCGATGATATCAGGCTCTTTTATGAAAATGATGTAAGGTTTTTAAGTCAGTTTTAACAAGAGTCGGCAATTAATAGAAAAGAGGCGCTTTCTGCCGGCTAAATATAGAACAATATGAAACCCTTAAGGGATCTAACCTTAAACAAAAAGTTCCTCCTGGGCATAGGCCTCATAGTCGTCCTTTTCTGGTGTATGTTCAGTCTTATCATATATGTAACCCTTAAAGATACCATCCTTAGGGAGACACATGAAAAGACAGAGATCCTCTTCTCTCACATCCAGGCCACTATAAAATATACGCGACAGAAACTTCGACCAAAGCTCTTCAAGCTCTTGCCGGAAAAGTCATTTGTGGTAGAGGCTATGTCTGTCTCCTTCATCAATAAACAGATCATGTCTGAGTTTGGTAAGGAGTTTCCCAATTTTATTTACAGAAGAGTGGCAATAGATCCTATGAACCCCTCCAACACACCTGACTACCACGAACTCCAGTACATAAGACTGTTCAAGGAAAAAGGCATGGACGAATGGAAGGGGATTGTAAACAAAAACGGTGACAGATATTTTCTTCATGCCCGACCAATAATAATGGAGCAAGAGTGTCTTCACTGCCATGGTAATCCAGCAGATGCACCTCCCGGTTTGATCAAGATATACGGTACAAAAGGCGGATTCAACAAAAAGGTAGGAGATGTCATTGGCGTTGAATCCATTGCTATCCCCCTTGGTCAGACCTTTGCACAAATCAATGACCTTGTTATCTCAATCTTCATGATGGGCTTGATAGGAGTAGCCTTTCTCTTTGTTTCTCTTAATTATTTGATAAACCGGATAGCCGTCAGACCCATTAAAAGTGTAAGCCGCTTTTTCAAATCAGTTGTAGAGGGAGAGGAGGATCTGGACACCAGATTAAGGGTCCGCAGCGGTGACGAAATCGGGGCACTGGCTTCATCATTTAATCAGATGATGCAGTATCTGAAAAATTCCCAGGAACAACTGAGAGCTTCAGAGCGGAAATACCGACGTATATTTGAGGGTTCCAAGGATACAATCCTTATTGCCGACTGCGACGGTTTTATCCAGGATATAAACCCCTCAGGGCTTGAGATGTTCGGATGCAAAGACAAGATGAAGTTGATAAAGGAGAGAACCCTCTATGACCTGTTTGTTAGAAAGGAGGACTATGCAAGGTTTCTAAACGAGATGGAAAGACAGGGATACATAAGAGACTATGAGACAACCCTCAGGAGTGTTGATGACAGGGAACTGGAGGTACTGATTACGGCTAATTTCCGTAGAGAGGAGGACGGAAGAATCTGTGGTTATGAGGCAATTATCAAGGATATAACGGAATGGAAGAAGATACAATCACAGCTTCAACAGACCGATCGCCTTGCCTCCATAGGACAACTGGCCGCAGGAATAGCCCATGAGATAAACAATCCCCTGGGTATCATTATGGGATATGCAGGCATACTATTGAAAGAACTTGACAGCACTACCCCCCTCAGAGAAGATATAGAAAAAATATACAGAAATGCAGAGGTGTGTAAAAGAATCGTCGAGGACCTGCTGAAATTCTCTCGAAAAACAGAAACTCGACCTGAACTTTACAGCATAAACAGCATTATTGAAGAGGTTGTGGATATGATCTCCTATAAATTTGAAGAAAAATCCATAACTCTTAAAAAACTACTTCAACAAAACATTCCCGAAATAATGATCGATACGGAGAAGATGCGACAGGTTATAATGAACATCCTGATGAATGCCATTCAGGCGGTGGATGTTGGCGGTACAATCACTATTAATACCGAATTCAATGAAAAGACAAAAAAGGTTAAGATATCCATAAGCGATACTGGACCTGGAATACCGAAGGATATGATAAAAAGGGTTTTTGAACCTTTCTTTACAACCAAACAACCGGGAGAGGGAACAGGGCTCGGCCTCTCGGTTAGTTATGGAATAGTTAAAGAGCATAATGGCGAAATAACAGTAGAATCACAGGAGGGCAAAGGAGCAACATTCCACGTCATATTACCTGCTGAGGGAGTACATCTCCTCAGCGTTCATGGAACTTCTGACGAGAGGGCCTGATGCAACAAAGGAAAAACCCAATTCTCTGGCTATCCTGCTATACTCTTCAAAAACCTCGGGATGGATATATTCATACACAGGAAGATTTTCTCTTCTGGGTCTTAAGTACTGTCCGATGGTTATAATGTCGCACCCTACCCTTCTGAGATCCTTCATAACCATAACAACCTCATCAAAGGTTTCTCCAAGACCAACCATCAGACCGGACTTTGTTGTCTGCAAAGGAGATAGGACCTTCGCATTCTTCAGAACCATTAATGACCTCTCATAATTCGCCTGTGGCCTCACTGTCTGGTAAAGCCTTGGAACCGTCTCCACATTATGATTAAAGACATCAGGTTCGGCATCAAGAACTGTCTTAAGTGCATCAGGGTCGCCACCAAAATCCGGGGTAAGGACCTCAACCTTTGCCTCTGGAAGATACTCTCTTAATGCCCTGATAGTGGCTGCAAACTGTGAGGCACCACCGTCTGGAAGGTCATCCCTCGTAACAGAGGTGATCACTACATATCTCAGTCCCATATCCCTGGCAGCCCTTGCAACCCTTTCAGGCTCTTCAGGGTCTGGTGGCATTGGTGAGGCGGAATTTACAGAACAGAAACCACAGTTCCTTGTACACCTGTCACCAAGAATCATGAACGTAGCTGTTGGCTTGGAGAAGCAGTGCCCTCTGTTCGGACATCTTGCCTCTTCACAGACTGTAGAAAGCCTGTGGTTTCTAAGAATCTGTTTTGTGTTATGACTTCCGATTATTTCCTTTGTCTTTAACCAGTGAGGTAGTCTCATGGGCAGGATTTGTATGAAAAAGGTGCCTGCCCTACAGCAGGCACCTCTGAGGGTCCTTAGTCAAGTTTTACAACATTCGTAGCCTTAGGGCCTTTTTCTCCTTCTACCACCTCAAATGACACCCTCTGACCCTCTGACAGGGTCTTAAAGCCATCGCTCTGGATAGAGGTATAATGGACAAACACATCCTGACCATCATCTCTCTGGATGAAGCCGTACCCCTTCGTCTCATTAAACCACTTCACTGTTCCTTCAAACGACATACTGCAAAAGCCTCCTTTCTGATGCTACGCCTGAAAAATTGCAGGCAACTGTATTATAACCCGGGATACACTAAAAGTCAAGAAAAATATTATATGGCGGAGCCTATTCGGAAGGTATGGTAGGCGGAGCAGGAATCGAACCTGCGACCTCAGCCTTGTAAGGGCTGCGCTCTCCCGACTGAGCTATCCGCCCACTGTAGATATATAAAATAAAACAATCGGGCATTTTATGTCAATTGGTCATCTCGGGCCTGTATCTTTCAATTCTTATATCGTCATAATAGGCTATGGCGTGCTCACCGGTCTGGTCAGTATCTGTCATGATTGCTATTGCCCCCGCCTCGGGAGGCTCTTCCCCGAAAACCCTCCTGTAATCCTCATACACATCTCTTCTTTCGGTAATCCACTGTCCCACTCTAAAAGGTCCGCTTTCCACGGCAATCATTATTGCCTTGGAGTAGTAGGTATTCGGAACGTGGCTGTCCTTTGGAAGCCTGTTTGCCCAGATATAATTAATGCTCTTTGTCAGCGGTGGAAACCAGTGGGGAAATATTACATAAATCCTGGCAGGATAATCATCCCCCTCTTTTTTGCTGGCATCTCCTTTAAGCAGAATGTTCTCAACCTTCCATCTCCATGTCAATATGGGATATTCTTTCAGGCTGTATCTAAATTTATAGATAAGCCCCGAAGCCGTCCCCGTGCTTTCAGCGCGAAGGACGTAATTATCTCCCTCTTTCACAACCCTGTAGTCTGTCTCACCCTCAAACCTCTTTATCTCCCACCCGGGCCTGAGCCCCTTCTCAAAGTCATCAATTATCACAACCCTCTGTATAGCCTGCGTAAAGGCAAGTGAAAAAGCAAACAAAAAAGCCAGAAAAATAAGAACCCAGTGATACCTCATGGCATCCTGATGCTTATTTCATAGGTACCGATCGATGCCTTGTCTGCAATGGCATTTTCCCAGAGCAGAGAGGTTACATCCTTCACCTTATGTCCTGGAATCATAAGAAACAGCTTTGTACCGGAATCTATAATGCTCTTCCACCGCTTTGCAGCATCAGGACCGATGCTCGTCTCTGTCTCCACTTCTAAGGCTGCAAGCACCATGCCGTGATTACCAAGGATCAGATCAGGAAATACTCCGTTAATCTCGTGATTGTTGCCCTCAAGATTATCCTTTATCTCCTTGTACTCCCTTGAAAGCCTTTTTTTAAGATTTTGAACCAGCCAGTCATGTATCAGTTTTTCCTCATCCATTCTCTTCAAACTCCTTTATCTTTTTTAGTCTCCTTTTATAT
This sequence comes from Thermodesulfovibrio sp., assembly GCA_027050975.1. Lineage (GTDB taxonomy): Bacteria > Nitrospirota > Thermodesulfovibrionia > Thermodesulfovibrionales > JdFR-85 > JALUAR01. Next base: position 8,139 of record JALUAR010000113.1, on the reverse strand, counting down.
CTTTCAAGCCCCTTGAACCTGGCACAAAGAAATGCCTTCACAATCTCTTTTGCAAGCTCCTCACCCACCACCCTGGCTCCAAGGCAGAGGACATTCATATCATCATCCTCTACTCCCTGACGGGCAGAGTAAGTGTCATGACAGACAGAGGCCCTTATCCCTTTAAACTTATTGGCTGCAATTGATGCACCAACACCGCTTCCGCAAATTAGCACTCCCTTTTCTGCCTCAGCAGAACGTATCTTTTCTGCAACCAGCTTGGCATAGTCAGGATAATCAGTGGGTTCGTCATTGAAAGCTCCCACATCTATCACATCATAACCGAAGCGCAGCATATAATCCAAAAGAGCATTCTTAAGGTGATAACCACCGTGGTCTGCACCAAGTACAACCTTTATGTTTCCTGCTTTTGTGCTCACAGCATCACAGCTCCGAAGGCAGCAGAACTGACCATTCTTGCGTAACGGGCGAGATATCCCTTCTTGATCTTGGGCTCAGGCGCCTTCCACTGGGAAAGTCTCCTTTTGATCTCCTCCTCAGGCACAAGAAGCTCCAGAGTCCTGTTTGGAATATCTATCTTTATTTTATCACCATCCCTGATTATGGCAATAGGACCGCCCTCCATTGCCTCGGGGGAGATATGACCTATACACGGCCCCCTTGTTCCGCCAGAAAATCTTCCATCGGTTATCAAAGCCACCGACTCACTGAGCCCCATACCTGCAATTGTGGCTGTAGGAGAGAGCATCTCTCTCATACCCGGACCTCCCTTAGGCCCTTCATATCTGATTACCACCACATCACCGGGGCCTATTTTTCCATTAATAATAGCCTTCATCCCTTCATCTTCAGAATCGAACACCTTGGCTGTTCCTTCAAAACGCATCATCTTCGGACTTACTGCAGACTGCTTTACTACAGCGCCGTCAGGTGCAAGATTACCCCTGAGGATGGCTATACCACCTTCGGGATGATGTGCCCTGTCTAATGGTCTTATTATCTCAGGATCAACTATCTCGGCCATGTCGGCAATTCTATGTAGCCTCATACCACTGACTGTTGAGGTGTTGTGAATATGATTCCTCAGCCTTTTCAGCACAGCCGGTATTCCACCTGCAAAATGAAGATCCTCAAGATAGTATTTGCCTCCGGGAAGCATATCTGCAATATGTGGTGTTGTACGACTGAGTTCGTCAAATATCTCAAGAGGCAGTCTGACTCCTGCCTCACGGGCAATGGCAGGAATGTGAAGCACCGTATTAGTGGACCCTCCCAAAGCCATATCAATCATAATGGCATTTTCAAATGCCTTCCTTGTCATAATCTTTTTAGGGGTAATCTGTTTCTTTACAAGCTCTACAATCCGTTTTCCACTGGCAAAGGCGATTCTCCTTTTTTCCGCGTCTGTTGCCAGGGCAGTGGCACAGTAGGGAAGACTCATCCCTAATGCCTCTGTTACACAGGCCATGGTATTAGCCGTATACATACCCTGGCAAGAACCAGCCCCGGGACAGGCACACATCTCAAGTGCCTCAAGCTCTCTGTCGTCAATAAGACCTTTCTTGTATTTTCCGACAGCCTCGAAGGTATCGTTAACAAGAGAGAGTCTCTTACCCCTCAGATGCCCCGAATGCATCGGCCCTGCAGTAACGATTATGGTAGGAATGTTAATTCTGCCGGCGGCCATGAGCATGCCGGGAGTGATCTTGTCGCAGTTTGTCAGAAGCACAAGACCATCAAACTGGTGAGCTTCAGCAATTGTTTCCACCATATCAGCAATTAATTCCCTGGAAGGTAAGGAGTAGTGCATACCGCTGTGGCCCATGGCTATACCGTCACAGATGCCCGGAATCCCGAAAAAGAAGGGATATCCGCCACCGGCATGTATTCCCTTCTCAATAAATCTCTCAAGATCTCTCATTCCTATATGGCCTGGAATAATATCTGTAAAGCTGGTTGCCACTCCTATGAAGGGTTTGTCCATCTCTGACTTCGGGATGCCTGTTGCATACAGGAGTGCCCTGTGGGGAACCCGTTCCAGACCTTTTTTTATTCTGTTACTTCTGTGCATTGAACAAATCCTCCTCATCTTTTATTTTTGTAAAATAAAGAACCTATAAATAATACCTAAATCGATCGGTTCTGGTAAATACTGAATCACCCACCCAATATCCTCGTTAATTCTGTTTAGCTTTGAGAGTTAGCGATATTGTCTTACCACTCATTCTTTATATCCATCCTCTCTGTCTCCAGGGCAGCTTACACTCCACTCCATACAGAAGTGGCTTTAATGCATATTGAGACCACTCAAAGGTAATACCAGCATGTCTCTTTACAGTTTATCCTTTACCATATCGACATTTTTGTAGGATTTAAAGTTGATAAAAAATTGGCCGATAATATTAGAAATACCCTAACCTTTCTATCAATAAGCGGGGTCATCGGTGAAGTTGGGTGCTTCTTGGCATTCTGAATCAAAGGCGAAGAATCTATATTCGCTTAATAAGTTCGTTACGCACCGTTGGGTGCTCGCAATAACTTGTAAAATCCCGGAGCCGCAATTTATCGACGGCCCGGATAACGAATATTTTCTCAATGGATATTGAAGCTATGAATAAGGTATTGATTGTAGATGACGAACCGGTAATAAGACATTTCCTGATTGAAGTTCTGGAAAAGAACAGTTTCTGCCCAATAGAGGCTACAGATGGCAGAAATGCTATAGAGGTCTTTGAGAAGGAGAGGCCTGTTGGAGTACTCCTAGATCTTATAATGCCCGAAATGGATGGGATTAAGACTATGGAGGAACTAAAAAGGATCGACCCTGATATCCCTATCATTATTATAACCGCATACGGTGATATCCCTACTGCAGTGGATGCCATGAAGCTCGGGGCATACGACTTTATAGTCAAACCAATAAAGATTGAAAGACTCATCATTACCCTGAAAAGGGCCATTGAGAAGCTGGAGCTGGAAAGGATGGTAAAGAGGCTCAATACAGAAGTAGAGACATCCCTTGAGTGGCTAATGGGTAAAAGCGCTGTTATAAAGAAGGTTATAAAACAGATACATCAGATTGCGTGGAGTAATTTCTCCTTGATCATTCAGGGAGAGACAGGTACAGGAAAGACCCTGATTGCCAGTGTAATTCACAACCTGAGCAAAAGATCAGAAAAGCCCTTTGTAAAGGTGGACATCAGTGCAATACCTGAAACACTTGTAGAGAGTGAACTCTTTGGTTATGAAAAAGGGGCTTTTACCGGAGCTGAAAAGAAGAAGAAAGGATTTTTTGAGCTTGCTCATGGTGGTACCATCTTTATAGACGAGTTGCAGAATATGTCTCCCTATGTCCAGAGTAAGCTCCTGAATGTTGTTGAAGAAAGGAGGGTTTATCCCCTTGGAGGTACCCATCCAATAGATGTAGATGTCCGCATTATTGCTGCAACCAACTCAGACATAAAAAAGAATATAATGGAGAAAAAGTTCAGGGAAGATCTCTTCTTTCGCCTTGGTGAGTTCATAATCACCCTGCCTCCTCTCAGAGAGAGGGTCGAAGATATACCCTTCCTTGCTCAGAGGTTTCTTATGGAGGCCGGAGAAGAGTTAAACAAACAGATGAGAGAGGTCTCCGACGAGGCACTTAATCTTTTGATGAGATATCCATGGCCTGGTAATGTGAGGGAACTGAAAAATGTACTCAGAAGGGCATCGCTCCTTTCTGACAATGGTGTAATCAGACCAGAGCATATAGAGTTTCTGTTTGGAGATAGATGTGAAGAGGTTGCCAGATTTCCCCTGTTGCCACTTAAAGAACTCTCTGCCATTGCTGCAAAGAATGCTGAAAAATGTGCTATAAAGAAGGCACTGGACATGACAAGGGGTAATAAATCAAAGGCAGCCTCAATACTGCAGATAGACTATAAAACCCTCCTTACAAAGATAAAGGAGTTCGGCATCAGCATTTAACTATGGAATCCATTCCATAGCTATGGAACGGGTTCCATAACTTTCCTGAGTAGCCTCAATGGATATCCCTTAAAAATCAAGGAATTAGATTCTGGCATTCGATTTGCTTCGAAATATTAAAACCTAATCAGGAGGTGTGACATGTCTGGAACCATAACACTGGACAGCGAACTGACAATAAATCGGATAGCAGAGGTCCTTAATAAACTGAAGGAGGCATTAATGAAATGGGATGAGGTAACAGTTGATATTAGTGGTGTTAAAAAGATTGATGTTGCAGGCATCCAGATGCTTGTTGCGGCACAAAAGGAGTGTGACAACAGGGGCAATAGGCTTATTCTCATGAAATCCGACGAGGTGGCAGACTTTCTGTCTTTGATTGGAGTACAGCTATGATGCCGGATCGGAGGCTGACTGGAAAGATCATCCTGATTATGTTATTGGTTGCATTGCCCACCCTTATAAACAACACTGCTTTAAGGATCTCAGTGGCTATTGCCATCTATATAAGTGCCGCCACCTTTGTCTATTTACTGATTAAGCAACACCTTGAGCTTTACAAAACCAAGCAGGCTCAGACACAGAAGGAGCATCTCTCCGAGATAGAGACAGTAATAGAGCCTCTTGCAAAGTTATTACATGACAAGGCACAGCTCATTCCGGTATTTACAAATCAGCTTACAGATGTAATACAACAGACAGAGTCAGCAGCCCTTAATATTGGTGATAAATTTATGAACATTGTTGAAAGGGCAAGAAATCAGGCAAAAAAGGCATCTGGAACCTTCAGCAGATTTGCAGGTGATAGTAAAGACAGCAGCAATGCCCTGCTTGACATAAGCAAAAAGGCACTTTCAGACGTAATAGTGAGTTTGAAGGACATTGCAGATGTTACACATCAGACCCTCAGAGATATAGAACTGATAATAAAGGATGCAGACAATATAAAGAATATAGTCACTGAGATCGAATACATTGCCGAACAGACGAATCTTCTTGCCCTGAATGCAGCAATTGAGGCAGCAAGGGCGGGAGAGCATGGAAAGGGCTTTGCCATAGTTGCCGATGAAGTGAGAAAACTCTCGGACAGATCAAATGCAGCAGCAGATAAGATACGTAAGCTCATTTTAAAGGTGGTACAGGATATTAAAGGTATCTATTTAAGAACAGAAAAAAGCACTTCCGAGAGCAACAAGAAGTCTTCAGAGGCAGAACAGATTGTGGAAGAGACATTGAAAAGAATTGACAGTGCAATGAGTGATGCCAACAGACACCTTGACGAACTTGCTGAGGAGACCGAATCTCTTGCAAAGGATATAAGCGGCATTGTTATATCCATGCAATTTCAGGACATAACACGTCAGAGGATAGAACATGTGATAGAGCCACTAATGTCATTTAAAGCTGAATTGGAAGAAATAATAACAAACTTGAGAAACATGCGTAAAAAGATTCACTGGTGGGAAGGTACCAAGGGTGAGGAGTGGCTAGAGCAGTTCTACACAATGGAAGCAGAAAGGGATGTAATGAGGAACACCTTAAAATCAGTTAATAGCTTAGATAAAGGAGGTAGGAATAATGGCAAAAACGGTTCTGATAGTTGATGATTCGACATCTATGAGACAGCTAGTATCCTTTACATTAAAAGATGCAGGCTATGAGATAGTGGAAGCGGTTAATGGAAGGGATGCATTGAATAAGCTTAACGGCAAAAAGATCGAGATGGTGATAACAGACCTGAACATGCCCGAGATGGACGGGATCGAGCTTATAAGGCAGTTAAGAAACAACTCAGGTTTCAGATTTACACCAATAGTGATGCTTACAACCGAGTCTCAGGAGTCCAAAAAACAGGAAGGTAAAAGGGCTGGAGCAAGCGGTTGGATAGTAAAACCCTTCACTCCGGAACAGTTGATTGCAGTAGTAAAAAAGTTTGTGAGGTAGGCTGGTGGATATAGAGAAGCTATTAAATGTCTTTATTGATGAGGCGATAGAACGGATAGCAGAGATTGAGGATGGTCTGTTGGAGATTGAAAAGTCTCCTCAGGACAGGGAACTAATTAATGCCATCTTCAGAGCTGCCCACACAATTAAAGGCTCCAGCGGGACTTTCGGATTAACAGATATATCCAGGTTCACGCACTGCATGGAAGAGATCCTTGATCTTATGCGCCACGATAAACTCGCTCCTGAGAAGGAGATAATCAATGCCCTGCTTGAGTCTACTGATATCCTGAAGGAGATGATCGAGGCCCTGGCATCAGGTAAATCCTTTGATTTTTCAAGATGTGAAGATTTGATCAATACGATGGAGAATCTGAAGAGCAGAAGAGAACTAAAGCAGTTCAAGATTATCTTCATTCCATCCCCTGATCTCTTCAAGAGGGGAATAGAGCCGGCAATCATAATAGAGGATCTCAAGAATGTTGGTGAGATTGTGGATATACAGGCATATTCCGACGAAGTTCCAACACTGTCTGAATTCAACCCTGAGGAACTGTATCTGAGATGGGACATCCTGCTCAAAACAGACAGGGATGAGGCAGATATAAAAGAGGTTTTCGAGTTCGTGGAGGAAGGAAGCAAGATTAAGATATTTCCTGTATCTGATGCTGAAAAAGATGTCCCCTTTCTGGGCCAGATGCTCATCAAAGAGGGAGTCGTAGATCCTGAGGACGTGGATGCTGCATTGAAGACACAGAAGAGGCTTGGTGAGATACTGGTTGAAGAGGGTAAGGTCACCTCCGAGGATATTGAAAGGGTGATTGCAAAGCAGCGGAACAAGAAGATGGAATCCTTCAAGAAGTCCATATCATCAACTATCAGGGTTGATCTCAAGAAACTTGATCACCTTATAAATATCGTTGGTGAGATGGTGATTATTCACTCAATGTTTCAACAGACGATACATAACAATGGCAACGGGATGTCAGAGAGACTGGATGTTATCTTCAATCAGCTGCAGAGGATTGGAAAGGATATTCAGGAGAGTGTTATGTCCCTGAGGATGTTGCCTGTTGGAGAGGTATTTCACAGGTTTACCAGGCTTGTAAGAGAGTTGTCTGAAACCAGGAACAAAAGCATTGAATTAATCATAACTGGTGAGGAGACAGAGCTTGACAAGGGTGTCCTTGAAAAGATAACTGATCCGCTCGTGCATCTCATCCGTAACGCCATAGACCACGGGATTGAGCCACCTGAGGAGAGGGTATCTAAAGGAAAACCTGCCAAGGGAAGGATCCATCTTAGCGCCTTCCAGCTGGGAGACTCTGTTTATATAGAAGTGGAGGATGATGGCAGGGGGCTTGATAAGGAGAGGATTCTCAAAAAGGCACTTTCTGCCGGGCTGATTAACAGTGCAGCAGGCCTTACTGATGAACAGATATTCAATCTGATATTTCAGCCGGGATTTTCAACAGCTGAGAAGGTGACAGATATCTCGGGACGGGGTGTTGGCATGGATGTGGTGAAGAAGAATATAGAGTCCCTCAATGGCAAGGTATTTATACGCACAAAACCAGATGCAGGAACAACCATATCCATCAAGCTCCCTCTGACCCTTGCAATCATAGATGGACTAACTGTAAGCATTGGCGATGAGGTCTTTGTCATCCCCATATCTTCAGTTATAGAATCCCTGCGCCCGGACAGGAGCAATGTTAAAACCCTTAATGAGAAGGGAGAGGTCATAAATGTGAGGGATGAATACATCCCCCTGCTGCGACTTCACGAGATACTCGATATACCAGCTCAGAAGATGGAGCCATGGGAGGCAATAGTGGTTGTAACATCGTACGAGGGGAAAAAGTACTGTCTTCTTGTTGATGATTTGATAGGGCAACAGCAGATAGTGATAAAGAACCTTGGCAACGCCATGCCAAAGGTCCGAGACATTGCGGGCGGTACAATCCTTGGCGATGGGAAGGTTGCCCTTGTCCTTGATGTGCCAGGGATTGTTGAGATGGCGACAAAGGCCATGATGAATTAAGAAAGGAGGATTCCGTTGTGACGGAGACATTAATGGTTAAAGAATCTGAAGGCCAGGTAAAAGAGAGACAGCAGTTTGTGACCTTTTATCTGAATGATGAGATATACGCGATTGAGGCATTGAGTGTTCAGGAGATCATAGAACTTACAAACATTACAAAAGTCCCCCATCTGCCTGAATTT
>JALUAR010000112.1:3297-16793 GCA_027050975.1 Thermodesulfovibrio sp. | reverse complement strand
AGAGGCAGAAGACCCTCTGTATCTCCTAAAAAGCTCATCCATGCCGCCAAAAACTCTATCGCCTCCATAAGCCCTGCTAAAGAACTCATCCTCAGTGAGAAAATCTCCACACTCCTTCACCTCTTTAAAAGACTCGAAACCTTCACCAGGGCACTCAGGGAGCACTGCCAGAGCATCGCCATTGATGAACTCGAAATCATTACTTCCATAGATGGCATCGATTCCACTACAGGTGCCACTTTCCTGGCTGAAATTGGTAGTATTGAAAACTTCTCCTCCCATAAGAGCCTTATTGCCTTTGCAGGCATTGACCCTGCTGTCTATCAGTCGGGTAAGTTTGAAGGCACAAGCAGAATATCTAAACGAGGTAACCGTCACCTCAGAAGAGTCATTTATCTTATGACCACAAGTGTTGTTAGATTCAATGCCACTTTTAAATCTTACTTCCTTAAAAGAAGATGTGACGGCCTGCCTTATAAAAAAGCCATCATGGCCACTGCTCATAAACTCCTGAGAACTCTTTTCGCTATGCTTTCTCATAAATCTAAATTCCTCGTTAAGGAGAATTCTTTATAGTTGACTCCTTAGTAGTTTATTGTTTGTTCGGATCTCTCAGATGATACCCTACTCATTTAAGTTCACCTCACAGGTGTTAGCCTCATTGGCTTCATCCTTTTTGAACCTGTCAACAAGGCTTTTGTACATGTAGTAGAATACAGGTACAAGAGTCCTGGAAAGCAGTGTCGAAGCTACCTCACCCGCCATCAGAGAGATGGCCATGCCCTGGAATATGGGGTCAAAGAGAATGACAGAGGAACCCACAACAACTGCTGCTGCCGTCAGGAGCATTGGCCTGAACCTGATAATTCCTGCCTCCACAACAGCCTCCTTGAGCGGCATACCCTCTTTTAACTTCAGTTCGATAAAGTCCACAAGGATAATGGAGTTTCTCACCACAATACCCGCACCTGCAATAAACCCTATCATGGAGGTTGCCGTAAAGAAGGCACCCATAAGGGCATGAGCCGGCAGTATTCCCACCAGTGAAAGAGGTATGGGAGCCATGATAACAATTGGTACGAGGAAAGACCTGAACCATCCTACAACCATTACATAGATGAGAATCATAACAGCGGCAAAGGCAAGTCCAAGGTCACGGAATACTTCATAAGTGATATGCCACTCTCCGTCCCATTTCATTGAGTACTTATCCGTAATCCATGGCTGCTTTGTGTAGTACTGCTTCAGTTCATATCCTGGCGGCAGTTTGATCTCCTTTATCTTCTCCTTCATTTTCAGTATGGCGTACACAGGGCTCTCCTCTGTGCCTGCCACATCGCCGGTGACATAAATCACTCTCTTTAGATTTTTGTGGTATATGGTTTTGTCCTCAACTCCTCTTTTAATTTTTACGAGTTCCGAAAGGGAGACCGGTTTTCCGTTCTTTGACATGAGAGAGATCTCTTTCAGTTCCTTTATTCCCGCCCTCTCAGGCAGAGATGCCCTTACATAAATTTCCACCGGCTCTTTGGCATCAGGCAGGTGCAGCAGCCCGGCTGTAGCACCGTTTAAGGCAATCCTCAGGGCCTGAGCCACCTGCTCGGCACTTATGCCGTGATAGGCTGCCTTCACCCTGTCCACCTCAAAGGTAACCTTCTCCTGATCATCCTCATAGTACCAGTCCACATCCACCACACCGTCAGTGTTCTCGAATATCTCCTTAATCTTCCTGGCAATCTCAACCTGTCCTTTAAGTTCAGGCCCGTAAACCTCTGCCACCAGAGTGCTGAGCACCGGAGGCCCCGGCGGAACCTCTACAACCTTCACATTGGCATTGTATTTTCTTCCGATATCCTGAACATAGGGTCTTATCCTCTTTGCTATATCATGACTCTGCGCCTTTCTTTCATCCTTCGGAACAAAGTTAACCTGAATGTCGGCAACATTACTGCCGGAACGGAGGAAGTAATGTCTCACAAGTCCGTTAAAATTGAAAGGTGCTGCTGTTCCCACATACAGTTGATAGTTGGTCACCTCCGGTACTGTCTCAAGATACTCGCCTATCTCCCTTGCAACCTTTGCCGTCTCCTCAAGGGTTGCTCCTTCGGGCATATCGATAATCAGCTGTAGTTCACTCTTGTTGTCAAAGGGAAGCATCTTCATTGTGACCAGTTTCATAGGCACCAGAGCCATTGCAGCGCCAAGAAGCAGGAGCACAACAATGAAGGCCACTGACCTTTTAATCTTACTATCGAGAAGCCCTCTGAGATTCCTCTCATAGAGCCTGTTGAGAGCCCCCATGACCCGACTCTCTTTCGCCTCACTGGTACCCTTTTTGGTTTTTCTGAGCACAATGTAACTCAGCCAGGGGCTGATAATGAATGCAATTAGCAGCGAGATAAGCATTGCTGCCGAGGCACCAATGGGTATGGGGCGCATATAAGGTCCCATAAGTCCGCTCACAAAGGCCATTGGCAACAGTGCCGCAATAACGGTAAATGTGGCGAGTATGGTGGGATTGCCAACCTCATCCACAGCGAGCACCGCCCTTTCGGGACTAACCCCTCCGAGCTTAAAGTGCCTGTGGATATTCTCCACCACCACAATGGCATCATCCACAAGTATACCTATCGAGAAAATAAGGGCAAAGAGGGTAACCCTGTTCAGGGTATAGCCGTACATATAATTGACCAGTATCGTCAGAGCAAGTGTTACAGGCACCGCAACAGCCACAACGATTGACTCTCTCCAGCCAAGGGCTAGAGCTATCAGAAGCGTAACCGAAAGGGCTGCTATCATCATATGCTCAAGGAGTTCGTCCGATTTCTCCTTTGCCGTGTCACCGTAATTCCTGGTAACAGTAACCTCCACACCCTCGGGGATGATATTGCCTTTAAGAACCTCCACCTTCCTGATGGTTCTATCTGCCACATAAGTTGCATTGGTGCCCTTTTTCTTGGCAAGGGCGATGGTTACGGCATTGTACACTCCTGTTTTTGCATCCTTTGCAGCAGGCCCGAATCCCATCAGCACATAATTGGAGGGCTCCTCCGGCCCATCCACTATCCGGGCTACATTCTTTAGATAGACGGGTCTGCCTCCGTAAACACCAACAACTAAATTCTCCACATCCTCTACCTTTGTGAAGAATCCACCTGTTTCAACAATAATCTCCTTGTTGTCAGAGGGAAAGGCACCCGAGTGTAGAGAGACGTTTGCACTCTCAAGCATTCCGTATATCTGGAGTGCCGAGACATTGTATGCCTTAAGCCTCGAAGGATCGAGGATAACTCGAACCTTTCTTTTCTGCCCGCCTATAACATTGACCTCGGAGACATCAGGGTCCTCTTTAATCTGGTCTGCCACCTCAAGGGCTACTCTTCTGAGGTCGTAACCACTGTAACGGTCGCTCCAAAGGGTCAACGTGAGAATGGGAACATCATCTATTGATTTCGGCTTTACAAGGGGCTTGGACACTCCCGGAGGAATCTTATCAAAATTAGACATCAGTTTATTGTAAAGCTTGACAATGCTCTCCTCCATGTCCTCGTTTACATAAAAGCGGACAATGGCCATTCCCATTCCCGGTTTTGACATGGAGTAGATATACTCCACTCCCTTAATCTCCCACAGAAACTTCTCCATGGGTTTTATAACCCTTGCCTCAACCTCTTCTGCCGAAGCCCCGGGATACTGGACAAATACATCCAGCATGGGAACCACAATCTGAGGCTCCTCCTCTCTGGGAGTCTTTATTATTGCAAACAGACCGAGGCAAAGCGCTGTTATCACGATCAGAGGTGTAAGTTTCGACCTCAGAAACGCCTTTGCTACCCTACCTGCTATTCCAAGTACCTCCATCTGTCAGAAACCTCCTCTCTTGGGGATAATGAAAGCCTTAACCCTTGGAGACAACTATGCCTCCGTCGACAGCATACTCCAGTCCGTCAACGATAATCCGTTCACCCTCATTCAATCCGGAAAGAACCTCGATCATGCCGTTACGCTCTTTGCCTGTCCTTATCAGTCTCATCTTGATTATTCCCTTCTGGTCAACCACATAAACACCTCTTACCTCTCCCCTTTCTATCAGGGCTGACAGAGGAATCAATAGCCTCCTGGTTTCGGACACGGGAATCTTCACAGTTGAGTACAGCCCGCCTCTCAGTCCGGATACTGTCTTGTTAATATCTACTTTGACTATAAATGACCTTGTTGCGGGATCTATTCTGTGAACTATCTCGCTAACTCTGCCCTTTGTTCCATAACCTATGGAATCAATGAAGACATCAACCTCCATGCCTGGTTTTACAATACCCTGAAGGGTTTCATCCACAGGAACCTCCACTCTGTAGTATGGCTCTTCTATTATGAAAAGAGGCACGCCAGGAGCAGCCATGCTCCCCACATCTATCATCTTATCAGCCACCACACCGCTGACAGGAGACTTTATCACTGTATAATCCCTGAATGCCTCTGCCTCCTTAACAGATGCTTCAGCCCTTTTCAATGTCTTCCTGGCCTGTTCCAGCCTTAGGATGGTAATCTCTCTTTTTGTCTTTATCTCGTCAAACTCCTGTTCCGTAATTGCCTTTCCTTCGTAGAGTTTGCTGTAGCGCTGAAAGGTTTTTTCCATGAGGGCAAGATTCTCCTCTGCCATCCTGACACCTCTTTTCGCCTCCTCAAGTGCCTCCAGTGCCTGGTTGACCTTGGCATCAATATCTGGAGAGCTTATCCGTAACAGTATGTCTCCCTTTTTAACCCTCTGGCCCTCTTTGACAAGGATTTCCTTAACCTCACCCATCACCTTGGAGGAGACCAGGGCAGTGTTCTTCGCCTTTACGGTACCGCTTGCATCGTAATACTCCTTAACAGTGACCTTCTCAACAGCAGCAATCTTAACTCCCTTAACCTGCGGTCTTTCCAGCTTTCCGTGCCGCCCCTCCTCCTTCTGACCACAGGCAGTAAGTATCAACAAGGCTGTCACAAGTAAAGTAAGAAATCCTTTTTTCATATCTATATCCTCCTGATTTTTTTATTCTTTATGAATTTATCTATTTATCAGGCATAACCTTAATTTTCTGAAGTAGAATGCCGCTCTGGTAATACAACTCTGCAATTGAAGAGAAATAATCATTCTCTGCCTCCACAAGCCGTGCTCTTGCCATATCGAGCATTAGCTGGGTATCAAGCAGGTCAACCATGGGTGCAAGGGAGTTTTCATACCTGGTACGAACAAGTCTTCTGGCCTCCTCCGCCTCCTTCACCGATGCCCTGGAAAGTGAAAGATTTGTTTCCTTTTCCTTTACTCTTATATATGCCTCGTGTACCCTGAACCGAATCTCTTTTTTCAGGCCATCCAAATATTCCTCAAGTTCTCTGGCCCTTGCCTGGGCCTTCTTTATCCTGGAAAATATCGTGGGATCAAGAAAGTTCCATCTGAGGAATGCCATAACAATGTAACTGTCGCCCTCCGTGCCAAAGGGACTATTGTGGTCATTAAACTGATAAGTGCCACGGACCCCTAACTCCGGCAACCAGGTTGCCTTCTCCAGATCTACAGCCCTCCTGGTAATTTTATACTTCTCGGCCAGGGAGAGCAGATCCTTGCGCCCAACCGAGGCATTTATATAGACATCTATTTTGTCCAGGTCAAAGAGTGGTCGTTCTTCATCAACATCCACAGGTTCGGTTTTTCCGAGAAGGAGCCCAAGGCTTCTTCTGGCTATCTCGTAGTTGCTCCGGGCATTGGCAAGTCGTTTCTCCGCTTCCTTAAGGGACACTTCGGCCCTCAGGACATCCGAGTAGAGTCCAACTCCGCTACTGTATCTCAACTCAGCCAGTCTCTTGTGCTCTGCCGCATCCTCAAGGGACTTCCTGGCAACATCAACATACTCTCTGGCAGTCTGCACCATCAGATATGCCTTGATTACCTTAAGGACAACCTCCTCCTTTTTCCTCTCAAACTCCCTCTTTTTAGCTTCAAGCCCACTTTCGGCAAGGTCTGTTCCGATCCACAGTCTGGGCACAAAAACCGGCTGTTCAATGCTCAGAGATGTCTGAAAATCGGATATGGAATCAGGATTGTTAAGTGAATCGATGGCAAAATCGGTCTGCTGAAACCTCTCCTGGTTAAGCTTTGCCATAAAGGCATAGGTGGGGTTGTCCGTTCTCATAAACCTCTCTTCCAACGTCAGCTTCGGATACCAGTATGCCTTTGCCGTACGAAGCTCGTTTCTCTGTGACTCTACTGACCATACATAAGCCTTCAGCAACGGATTCTCCTTAAGGGCTGTATTCACAGCCTGCTTGAGTGACAGCACCTCGGAATATACATAAGATGGTGCGAAGACTATAAAAGCAAGTATTATTAAAAGGTATGTCAGTCCTGATCTTTTCATCGCTCCTCCAATAAGTTTTTAATTTGGTGTAGCTTCTGCATGTTTTCTCTGTCTCCACCTTTGAAATTCCCTAAAGGTCTTCATGTCACATCTACCTGTCTTTTTTTGAAACTCGTTGCACTCCTTTAATGTCTCCAAATCCTTAAGAAGCATATCATCATCCTTCAGAAGTCTCCTCAACATCGCCATGAGCTCAGCCTGGGTATTGCCAAGGTTTTTCTTGATTCTGTAAAACCTCAACTTGCCTTCCTTACGCTCATCCAGAAAACCAGCGTTGTTAAGTATTGACAGGTTCCTGGATATCAGAGGCTGCGATTGTCCGATTATTGCCATCAGCTGACATACGCAGAGCTCTTTCCTGTCAAGAACCATCAGAATCCTTAACCTGTTCTCATCACCCAATACTTTAAATATGCTTGCCATCGATTTCATATTTATATATAAACATATGTTAATATATTATGTCAAGCTTTTTTTGAAATAAAGAGAAAAATCAAAAGCTCTCTTTTGACAGATCATGAGACTAAAAGGCCTCTTGAAGCTTCAAAGAGCAGTCTTCACAACTAATTCATAATCTCTTCATCAGATCTTCAAAAATTATGATTACCATATAACCAGAGAATGAGGCTGCGTAGCAGCCTGAAAAAAAGATTCAAGGAGGTTATTTAAGATGAAGAAGGTATTGGTAACCCTGATGGTAGTAGGTGTACTTGCCCTTGGTGCAGTGGCCTTTGCCCATGGTCCTGACTGGTTTGTGGGCGGACATATGATGGGACCTGGGTATGGCGGCTATATGATGGGTCCAGCAATGATGGGATGGACAGGTGGATATGGTCCGGGAACATGCTTTGGCACCACTGTTTATGACCAGAAGTTCCTTGATGAGACCAGAGACCTGAGGAAGAAACTGCATGAGAAGAGGTTTGAGTACTTTGAAGCCCTGAGAAATCCTGAAACAAAGCCCGAGACCATCACAAAACTTGAAAAGGAGATCTTTGAACTCCAGCAGAAACTCTATGAGAAGGCACCCAGAACCGCTTACAGAGGCGGATTTGGCGGTTATTACTACAACTGCTGGAGATAGAATCTGTAGCGCCTCCTTACCTCCTCAAGGGCAGCCAGCCCTCCCCCTGGCTGCCCTTTATTTTTTAACGAGAAGCAAGGATGGGAACAGCCTCAAACCATCTAACACCCTAAATACGGTATAATAAAATATGGGACTGGAACATCTAATAAAAGAAGAAGAGAAAAGAATGAAAAGACTCAGATTTCTGGTTGACCTTACCGAGGCAATTCTTATGCAGTCATCACTCTCTCTGCAAGAGGCTTATACCCTGGTTGAGAATACAAAAAGAGCAGTACTTGCACTCTTTCCGGGCAAAGACAATGTTTTTGAACTCATTTATGCACCAAGATTTAAAAGAATCATTACCGAAAGATTTACAATCCCTGGTAGCCTTTCAGGAAGAAACTGACAGATTTGTCCTTATGTATTATGACAATGTAATCTCTACTAACGAGATTGCTCTATCCTATGCCAGGGACGGATACCAGGAAGGCACGGTAGTGCTGGCCAATGCCCAGCAAAAAGGCCGTGGCAGACACGGAAGGCACTGGATATCACCTCCGGATAAAAACATCTACATGAGCATAATTCTGCGCCCCGGAATGAGAAACATTCCCCACACATTAATTACGATTGCCACATCCTTAAGTGTGCTCAAGGCCATTAAGAGTGTGCTTCAGGCATACGGAAGGGACTCGACCGTTGAAATATGGTGCAAGTGGCCCAATGATGTTCACATCGGAGAAAAGAAGATTTCGGGAGTTCTTACGGAGGCAAAGATAATAGGAAATGCAGTAGAGCATCTTGTTGTCGGAATCGGTGTGAATGTGAACATGCCCCCTGAGGATTTTCCACCTGAAATTGCAGAACATGCAACTAGCATATATAAGGAGACAGGTTTGAGGTTGGACAGAGGCAGGCTCATCAGTGATATTTTGAGAAGGTTCGGTACATTTTATGATATGCTATATAAAGATAGAGAGGGGCTTCTTACTGCCTGGACCGGAAGCTGCAAAACAATCGGCTCTTATGTAAAGGTGATCACCTCCAAGAAAGAGGTCGTGGGAAAGGCAATCGGAGTCAACGAGCAGGGTTTTTTACAGGTTCAGACAGACAGAGGAATTGACACCTTTTCTTCGGCAGATGTAATACATCTGAGATAATGTCCGCCATCCTAGCACTTGACATAGGGAACACCTCAACAAAGATTGCCATCTTTGAGAAGGATAAGCTTCTCAAAGTCACTAGACTCGAGACCCATCCATTAAAAACAAAGGAACATTATATAGATACAATACAATCCTTTATAGCAGGACATGAAATAAAAGGAGGTATTCTCTCCTCTGTAGTTCCATCACACACTAATGTATTTGCATCAGCAATACAGGACCTTACAGGTTCTGCCCCTCTTGTTATAAACTACAGAAGCAAAACAGGCATCACAATAGCAGTGGACAATCCGGAAAGCCTCGGCAGTGACAGAATCTCAAATGCCGTAGCAGCATACGAAGAAGCCAAAGGAGCAGCCATTGTGATTGACCTTGGCACTACAACAACCACCACGGTGGTGGACGATAAGGGAAATCTCATTGGAGGAACAATTCTGCCAGGTATCGGAATGATGATGATTTGTTTAAAGGAGAAGACCGGCAGGCTGCCTCATGTCATCCCGGCAAAACCCCTTTCCCCTTTAGGGAATAATACAAAAAATAGTATAATTTCTGGTGTAGTATATGGTACCGCAGGAGCAATAGAACGACTTATAGAAGAGATGCAAAGGCAGAGGGGCGGATTCAGACCGATCCTTACAGGCGGATATGCATCCTTGGTGAAAGACTTTCTCAGGGTAGAATACAGTTATGACCCTCATCTTACCTTGAGGGGACTAAATTTAATTTACGAAAGGAACTGCTGATGAATCAACTACGAAGGGAGCCTTTACTGGGACGTTGGGTAGCGGTACTTGAAAAATCACTTCTTCCTGAGGAGTACATCCTACCTTCCGAGTCTCCTACGGGTAGTACGTGTATGCTCTGTTCCGGCGAGGAAGATGCAGAGGAGATTCAGGCCCTTTACGATGAGTCCGGAAACTGGATTGCGAAGGTTCTGAGAAACAGCGAGTCTGTTTTCACTCCCGAAGGTGACTTGGGAAGGAGGGGGGTGGGAATGTATGACATAATGAACTCCTTTGGACAGACAGAGGTGGTAATAGAGTCCCCCAATCATGATCTGGCTCCAGAAGATTTGGGAAGGGAGCAGATGAGGAACATTATTAACATCTTTCACCAGAGAATGATTGAGCTTGAAAAGGATGACAGAATCAGATATGTAATGATCCACAAAAATTGTGGTATTCCCTCTGGTGATCTCTGCGGCCATCCCCATTCTTTAATTACCGCTATCCCTGTTATTCCAAAAAGAATAAAGGAAGAACTTGACGGTGCAAAACACTATTACGAATACAAAGAAAGATGCATATTCTGCGATATACTGAGGGAGGAGGAGCGGTTGGGAGAAAGGGTAATACTTAATACCGAACACTTTTTTGTCTTCTGTCCCTTTGCAGCCAGATTTCCCTTCGAGTTCTGGATACTTCCCAGAAAGCACAACTGCTCCTTCAGAGACATAAATGAGGAAGAAAAGAGAGACCTTGCGGATGTTATGACTGTAATGTTCAGAAAGCTAAGAAAACTCTTGAATAATCCTCCCTATAACTACATTCTTCATACCGCTCCGAGTCGGATTCCCAGAAGGGCTCAGTGGCACACCCTGGGAGAGGACTTTCACTGGCATATCGAGGTGATGCCCAGGATAAGACGATTAACAGGATTTGAACTTGGCTCAGGCATGTATATACTAAGTACATCCCCTGAGGATGCAACTAAATATCTAAAGGAGGTGTCAGATGGAGATTAAGAAGATTCTCTTTCCAACGGATTTTATGGAAGGTTGTGCAGAGGCGATTCCTTATGCAGTAGACCTCGCAAAGAAGTATAATGCCAGGCTTTATATTGTTCATGTCATCCACGATGTAACCAAAGCAACAGGACTTTATGTCCCCCATGTGGCAGTTGACGAACTCTTTAAGAGCATGCACGAAGAGGCAGAAAAGGAGATTAAGCGTGTCTATCTTGAGGAATTAAGAGGGCTCGAGGATCTTGAATACGCTGTCCTCAGGGGTATCCCTTATGAAGAGATAATAAAGTTTGCTGATGACAAAGGCATAGACCTTATCATAATGGCAACACACGGTAGAAAGGGTCTTGACAGGCTCTTCTTCGGAAGCACCGCCGAAAAGGTGGTGAAAAATGCAAAATGTCCAGTGTTGACCGTCAGAGCCAGCGAGTCGGCATCATGATATAATTTGGCCCTATGAGAGTAGAAGTTCTGGTAGTTGGTGGAGGCCCAGCCGGAGCAACTGCCGCACGCGTTCTATCAAGGGAGGGGCGGAGTGTGATGCTTCTGGAAAGGGATCCTGAGCAGGCTAAACCATGCGGAGGTGGCATTCCATCAACAGCATTCGATGAACTGGAGATACCTCTTTCGATCCCTTACAAATCAATTGGCACTATTAGTCTTGTTTCTCCCTCTGACAGAAGGTTGGATATTGATTTAAAGGGTGGAAGCATAATAATCGTCGAGCGGAAGGATTTTGATTCTCTGTTGAGAGGTCTTGCGGCAGAGGCTGGCACAGAAATACTTAAGGCTAGATTGGACTCTGTAAAGACTCACGGCAGTTACGTAGAGGCACTTGTCAACAGAGACGGCCGCCTGGAAAAGATCCTGGCTGACTATCTTATTGCTGCAGACGGAGTTAACTCTACAGTACGCAGGGCTCTATCCATAGCCCCTTGTGAATCTGTATATACTTTATCATGCAGGACCGAACGGATTAGCACCCAGGCCTGTGAGTTCTGGTTCAGAAGCGATCATGCTCCCGGTCTTTACTCATGGGTGTTCCCAAAGCTGAAAGGAGTCTCCATAGGCACCGGCAGCCTGACTCCGAAAGAGACTCGTACGTTTCTGAAAAGATTTATTGACAGACGATTCAATAACGAACTGTCTCTTAATGAAGCTCATTCCTTGCGAGGATACAGAATTCCTTACTGGCAGGGCAACTTATACGTAAAGGGACGAGTGCTGTTTGTAGGAGATGCTGCCGGCCAGGTGATGCCCTTTACATACGAGGGAATCTACTACGCCATGAAATCAGGTGAATTTGCTGCCAGGGCAATCCTGGAAGGAAAACCGGGACTGTATAAAAAACTCTGGAAGAGGAGGTTTCATTCTCGGTTCCGATTCATGAAAACCATAGAGAGGTTTTTCCTTTCTGACGATAGAAGGATGGAACAACTATTTGATATTTTCCGGAGAGAAGAGGTTCAAGAGGCATCTATGAAGTTATGGCTTGTAAAAGACAGCAACAGAGGAAGTCTGATCCGATACATCAATTTCTTCAGGAAGTTTCTAAATTGACTTTCCGAAAGGCCCTTTTACTATCACTACTTTTTCATATTGCAGCTATCCTGATTCTGATCAGGACAGAATTTATCAAGCCTCCCACAAAGAAGGAAGAGCCGATTATAGCACGCATTATAGTTCCGGAAGCAGAAAAAAAGCCATTAAAAAAAGAGCTTAAAAAGCCACCCGTACCCAAGAAAAAAAAGCCTGAAACCAAGCCTCCCGAACTGAAAAAGAGGCCGTCCCCGCCCCCGATATCATCTGCTCGGAAAAAACCGAAAACGAAACTCCCCCTAAAAGAGAAAAGCAGCCCTCCCGGCACAGCCTCTAAGCCTACAAAAAAGAGCGGGCTTTTAAAGGAAAAGAAGCCCCTGGCAGAAAAACCTGCTTCCAGGGACAGGGCAATCACAGAGGGCACAACTGCCAGGAAAACCTTACCCTCTGGAAGAGAACTCATGGGCAGAGAGATAATCCAAGAACTGGCTAAAAAAGAACTCAAGGAGACGGAAAAGGATAATGCCATCACCTTCGACACGAAAGAATTGAAATACTACAGTTACATGTTGAAGCTAAAAGACCGTATCGAAAGTATCTGGATATATCCGGAAGAGGCTGCAAGAAGAGGCATATTTGGTGACCTTTATATTCAGTTTACCATAAAAAAGGACGGACATCTTGGCGCAATTGAGTTGCTCCGCACATCAGGTTATCGTGAACTGGATGAAGCAGCCATCAGAGCACTAAAAGATGGAGAGCCTTACTGGCCATTGCCTGAAAGCTGGGGTGTGGATGCAATTACCATAAAAGGACACTTTATATATTCCCTTTACGGCACTTATATAAGATAGTATACGCCTCATTTCCAGCCCGAAATTCACTCTCAAAATTTGACAATTATTCCAATTTTGTATTATTCTAATAAGTTGCGGGGCGTAGCGCAGTCTGGTTAGCGCACCTGCCTTGGGAGCAGGGGGTCGGTGGTTCGAATCCACTCGCCCCGACCATGTGCGCCCGTAGCTCAGCAGGATAGAGCAACTGACTTCTAATCAGTGGGTCGGGGGTTCGAATCCTCCCGGGCGCGCCAGCATTTAAAGAATTTTCGGCTCTCGTTAAGAGAGCCTTTTTATTTTATGTCCCAATAGGGATACCTTCTAATCTCTCTTTATAGCTTCATTTTCATAATCATCTGTAGGCACTATGTTTGTTTCCATGGATTTATGCCCCATCCATTTCTATAATGTCTTCTGATAAAATTCCTCTCAATTTCTGCAAAGTTCATGAACTCCTCCTTTCCACCATCTCAGGAGTGACATCACAGGGAACCTGAAGAGAATCGGCAATTGAATTAAAACTCTGAAACAGTTCAACCACCTCTTTTAATTCCGTAATTTCTTCCTTAGAGGCACCAATCATTAATGCCATTGTCTCATGAGCAAGACTGCAGTATTCACAATGATTAACCAGCGATACTGCCACTGCAATCAACTCCTTGGTCTTTCGATCAAGAGACCTCTCCCTCCCCATTATCATTTTCCATCTCTGCCAGTTCAGCTGCAGCCAGTCAGGGT
>JALUAR010000112.1:1015-3287 GCA_027050975.1 Thermodesulfovibrio sp. | reverse complement strand
TCTTTTACCTTTCCCTTTGCATCTTCTTCTGAGATTAGTGCGGACATTTTTACCTCCTTGATGACAGGATTTCAGGGGCATCCCCTTTTTTTCCAACATTTTTATTGAACATTCTTACAACAAGATATTGGATTCTAAAACAATGTATACCGAACGTTTGGTATATTACCACACAAAAAAATTATGTCTTTAAATCCAGCAGCGACCGTAATGAGTCCAGACAATCTCTCAGAGCATCCTCTTTCTTTTCCAGACGAGAAAGCATAATACCTCCCTCAATGGTCGTCACAATATGATTAGATATATTACGGGCAGGAAGATCATTTCTTATCTGTCCAGCGGACTGAGCATCTTCAACAATCTTCTCCAACCTATCCCTCCATTCATCGAATATCTCTTTGATTAGAGATGAGACTCTCCTGTCTTTATCACTCATCTCAAGGGCGGTGTTTCCAAATATACATCCTCCCACAAACCCCGTTCTCCGATGTTTTTCAAGAACCTCACGTAAAAAGTTGTCAAGGCATTCGCCTGGGGTTTTTCCTTTTAGGGATGAATCCAGGAATTTGAGAAAATCCTGTCGTGCCTTCTTCAAAACAGCTATTGTTAATTCGTCCTTACTGGAAAAGTAGAAATACAGACTGCCCTTTGTTAATCCTGTAACTGCCTGAATGTCACTGATACTGGTATCACCAATCCCTTTTTTGTTAAATAATATTGTTGCCTCTTTGATAATTCTTTCTCTTGTAATATTTCCTTTTGTGCCCATATGATTGACTCCTAAATATACCGGATGGTCGGTTGATTATAATGAAGAGCTAAATCCCTTGTCAACAAGTACAGACATGACACCATAATAGGTGGGGCAAGAACTCTATAGTGTAAAGAATTTTTCGTACATTTCTCTGGTGATCTTATCTGGTTTTCCAATAGACTGTCTTCCCAGATTCAAAGGTATCATGACTCCAATTGTGCGAAAAATATTGTAGGTTATATAAGTTTCTTCATATGGGTAAACAGTGGGTACTGGAGTGGTAGCGTTGCCAGTTCAAATCTGGTAATTAGCGGTTCGGGACCAAACTGATTCCCGCGGGAAAATGGAACTTTCACTACTGCCACATGATAGCCAAGGTGTTTATTTGCTCTAGGTCCAATCGAGTAAGAACCGTTCACCGAAACAGTAGATCATCTGTTCTTGATGTCGTTGACGAACGGCTGCCATGCGGATGTATCTTTACCCTGTTGCAGCCGGCGGTAGTAATCCCGTAGTATGTCCGCCTGCTGCTCTTTATTGTAATCGTATAGCGTCTTGCCCGCCTTTCGGGCATCTTTAAGTGTTTGTTCAGGCGTCTTACCGCTCTCCACATAGTTATAGCCTTCGGTCATCTGCGCCCACAGCGCCTTGGGTGCATAGGTCCAGCCAGTTGTCTGATACTGCCACACGTGGGTCAGTTCATGAATCATAAAGGCCATATTCCGGGAACCGCCGGGAGGAAAGAAGATCGTATTACCAACTGTGCGAGCGTAGCCACCAATTGACCAAAGCTTGGCCGAGATCGAGCCCTCGGCAATGGTCACCTTAGAGTAGTCGATCGCATTACCGAATACCCGCTTGGCTTGGCGGATCTCCCACTCTGTCATGGAGCGGTGGGTTTGGATTCTGATTTTCTCGCCCAGACTGGTAGTTCGGTTATATAAAGGCGCAATCGTTGTCAGTTTTTCGTTCACGTACAGATACTCACCATGAATGTCGTAAATCGCACGTGCAAGTCTGTCAGCTTTGGCATAGCCCGCTTTCTTTAGTGCCAGCAGGATTTCTCCTAGCTGAACGTTTTTATGGTGTTGAGCCGCGAACCAGCTTGTGCTTCCATCGGTCGACTTCACCTCTTTGATCTTGCCCGAAGCGATTAGCTCTTTCAGTGCGTTGCGAATTCCCGGTGCTTCTGCAGACATTGTGATCATATGCATGACCATACTATAGGGACTGTAATTGGGAATCACTTCCGTTTTGGACTTGTTGTAGGCTTTCAGATCCCGCTGTATCATGCGCAATGATGGCGAACGCTGTTGCACTACATGGGTCAGTTCATGGGCTATCAATCGCTTACCTTCAATAGTTTGAGGGTTATACTGACCAGCTCCAAAGTACAAGTCTCGACCATGCGTAAAAGCACGGGCACCCAACTCTTCGTTCATCTGAGCCGCTTCGTTGTCCGTATGAACTCTAACATCACTGAAATCATGAAGCATGCGCAACTCAAAAAAGGTTCTT
>JALUAR010000112.1:0-1005 GCA_027050975.1 Thermodesulfovibrio sp. | reverse complement strand
TTCTTGTCGCATGAGGGAGCGGACTCCCGCCGCCCTTGCTGCGGTTCAGCCTGTTTACCAAGTCTTCGTTAATGTCAAGATCGCCTCTTGCACCCAGGGGCAAACGTTTTGCCTGCCTCTCCAAGTTCTGAGCCTTTTCTCCCTCTGGGATTTCTTGCCGCAACACTTGGTCGGCTATCCGATCTACCCCCTGCTCGTATATGTCTCCGGGGGCATTAACCTTCAGCTTCGGCTGTATGTTAGTCCGCTGGTTAGCATGGACAGGTATGCCACTGAAGTCGTGGGCACGGCGAGACGATGCACTGGCAGGTAAACCGTTTTCGTGCTCTCCAACATTAGTCTGTAGCAATCGCTGTACGGCTTGATTCCCGATTATGCACTGTAGGTACAAGATGGAGTGTACTGCATTGTTTTGTCCGATGAATGCTCGTCCCTGCATCGTAGAGTTAACCGACTTCGTCTGCTGAGTTGTCTTCTGTTTATCTGCAAAGATGCGCATGTCTCATGTCCTCCGGTTAGATTCTCTGATATCTAACGATTAAATGAGAGATGCAAAAAGGCATTAGCGTATTTCGTATCCCTCTCGATTACTTTGTTAGTTACCAGCTTCTTTGTTAGCTGATGAAACCGTTTTTAAACCTAAATTTACTATAAACTTGCCACTTTTCAATAAATACCGAATAACTTCCAACCTAAATTGAAATAGTCACGTGTGTTCAATTAACCCCTCCATTTTTATAATTAATACTCATTTCTAGCACAGCGTAAGTCGTTGCCAGCAAAAGGGTTGTTAAGTTATTTTAATTTTATCATTGTTAGGAGAATTTGTCTTCAGCAATTATCCCGAATACATAAACGCAAGGTTTATTCCCTTTTCTTGCTTTTCCACGATTGTACTTTTATGCCCTCTTACAGAGAAATTGTCTTGGTCAGAACGGGTCCAATACAGAGCATGAGAACAGTAAATTGTTTATTATCATAGTTCGCTGTCAAAGCTTAATATAC
>JALUAR010000111.1:15063-16837 GCA_027050975.1 Thermodesulfovibrio sp. | reverse complement strand
TGTTGCGTTAGTTGGGTTTGTCGGGTTTGTTGCGTTAATTGGGTTTGTCGGGTTTGTTGCGTTAATTGGGTTTGTCGGGTTTGTTGTGTTAATTGGGTTTGTCGGGTTTGTTGCGTTGATTGAGTTTGTCGGGTTTGTTGTGTTAATTGGGTTTGATGGGCTAGTCGATAGGCTATAGGCAATAGGCGAAGGGCTAAGGGTGAGGGGTTACAGGGTTTTGACGTATTCAACCACTGAGGGGTCGGGAACAAATTCCAGTTCGTAACACTCTATCTCCGATGCAATCCTTACGCAGAAGTCCAGAACAAACTGCATACCCGAACGGTTCCAGAAGGTAGGGAAGCAGCGGACCATCAGTCTGTTAACCGCTTCGGTTCTTGACAGGGGAACTGCCCTGTTTTTCTTTCCATGCCTGATAAAGAATATCCTGTCTATCGGTGTGCCGGCATTTCGGTGAATGTCTGCTGTTCCGTGCCAGGGGGTACCAAAGGCCCAGAGTCTGCCATTGATATCTCTTATAATCACCCTTTCATCCGTAAGAACCATGGTTTCGGGGTCTTTCTGCCATATCTCGGAAATGGTAGATTTGCCCGAGCCTGAGACTCCTGCAAAGAGATATCCCTTCCCGTTACAGGAGACACAGGCTGAGTGGAGAATGATTCCTATTCTGTTCAGGTTCAGATGGCCTGAGATGGCAAGCTCATCAAGGGGATACTCAAGAGGAGGAATCCAGTCTCTATCCTCAAGTCGGCAGTGAATATGGAAATTGGAAAAGGATCTGTCTGTCAGTACTATTTTGTAAGGCTCCCTGTCTCTCTGAACATTCTGAAGAAGTATTGCATATCCCTGACTGTCAGGTTGCTCGTAAATGCTCCAGAGACCACCGGGATGAGTTGAAAAAAGCAGATGATAGTTTTCAAGAGAGGGAAAGGGTGACTCTGCGTCAGTGAGGAAGGTAATATCGGGAGAATCAAAAGGCTCTGCTTCGAACTGCTCCATAGCACGGTCAAGGAATATGTCGTAAAGTTCGGAATTATACCTGAGGGCAATGGTTATCCTGCCTATAGAAAAGAATCGTGTATCCATATCAGTGATAATTATATCATTTCAATCAGTCTTCCATCTCTCATCTCGTACACCCTGTGGGCTATATCACAGAGGGCAGGACGGTGGGTAATCAGTATAACGGTTCTTCCTTTGCATAGCTCCTTCAGTGATTGCTTCAGTAGTGCCTCTGTCTTTGTATCCACAGAAGAGGTTGGCTCGTCAAGGATCAGAATTTTCGACCCCCTGAGAAAGGCCCTTGCCAGGGCTATTCTCTGACGCTGTCCTGCAGAAAGCAGTACCCCTCTTTCGCCAACAACGGTTTCATACCCCAGGGGCATCCCCTCTATCTCCTCATGGATGCCGGCCCTGAGGGCTGCATCTCTTATCTCCGAAGAGGAGGCGTCAGGCCTTCCGTACCGGATGTTATTTTCAATTGTGTCGTTAAAGAGAAAGATATCCTGTGAGACTATGCCTATCTGCTCCCTGAGCCATCTTGTGTTGAGAGCCTTTATGTTATGTCCGTCAATATAGATACCACCGCTCTCGGGAGTGTAAAACTTAAGAAGGAGGTTTACAAGGGTTGTCTTTCCGGCTCCTGTGGAACCGACTATTGCAATGGTCTCGCCGCTTTCTATGCTGAGGTTAAGGTTGTCCAGAACTCTGGTGTTACCGTTGTATGAGAATGAGATGTCTTTAAAGAGGATTTCCCCTTTCATATCAGTAAGCC
>JALUAR010000111.1:0-15053 GCA_027050975.1 Thermodesulfovibrio sp. | reverse complement strand
CCTCTGGAAGGGTATCAAAAAGCTCCCTGACCCTTGAGGCAGAGGCTGCAACAGGCTGTAACATCAGGTGAAATGAGGCCAGTTGGGTTACAGAACCTGAGATATAAAAGGCATAGGATGAGAAGGCAACATAATCACCTATGGTCATCGTACCTCTCTGTATCTCGTGAACTCCGATCCACATGATAAGGATGGTAATAATCAGCTGAAGCCCCCTCATGGAATGGGATGCAACGGTGCTTATGAGAAAACGTTTCATTCTTGTCCGGATTGCCCTGTCAAGCCCCTTGCTTAGCCTTGTCAGTTCACGGTCCTCTGCGGAGTGGGATTTTACGGTCTCAACACCTGTCAGCACCTCCTGAATCTCCCTGGATACCTGGGCATATCTTTCGCGCTCCTGATAACTAACACTTCGGAGCCTGCCGGAGAAGTATCTGACCAGGATAAAATATACCGGCAACAGACAAAGTATTACAATGGTAAGCTTCAGATTAAGCATGCTCAGAATAAACATGCTTGCCGTAAGATAGAACGCCCTTCCCAGCACCTGGGGAATACTCTCTGAGAAGAAGACCTGAAGCATGCTGACATCCTCGGAAATCCTGGACATAAGATATCCCACCTGGGATTTTTTAAAGAATGAAAGGGGAAACCTGAGGATACGGTCAAAAAGCTGCCTCTGGATATGAAAAAGCGCCCTTTGCTGAAACCTGAGCATGAAGTACTGCTGCAGCCCTCCTGCAATGGCAATCACTGCTCCTAAAACAAGAATTGCCAGAATAAGGGCCTCTACTGAGGTGAATAAATATAAAACCGTCGGGACAAGAGAGGACAGTCCAATACTGCCAAGGAAACGTTCCACAGAGGAGGGGTCCTTCTTCATGATCACAAAGTCTATCAGTATCTTGCCGCTTAAGGGTAAAAGAGCGCTCAGAACAGTAGCCAGAAGGGATGCTGCTGTACCAATGAGCCCGGCCCTCCACAGGGGCCTTATTATTCTTAAAAGAAAGGCCAGATGCGAGAAGGTGCCGGTTTTGCCTTCTGTTGAATTTTCCATTTTGTTATTATTCGTAATCCCGTTGATCAAGGATTTAAATTAATTTTACCAGAACTTACCTGTTTTTAAATCAAATTGCTGAAAGTTTCGGAAGCCCTCTCCCTCTTAAACTCCTGTTCCATATAAAACTTGACAAAGGCATGGTAATCTGATATATTCTATAAAATTCCTACCAAATGGGGGCATTTGTGTAGGTTAATTTTCGAAATGGAGGGTATTATGAAAAGCAAATTTGTGCTGTTTTTAATCACAGGCATACTGCTGCTTTCCTTGCCAGGCATATCCGGGGCTGAGAACAATCTGAAGAGACTGATTGCGGAAAACTACAAACAGACAAATGATATTTGCACTGCTGTAAAGGGTGTCATTAAGGAGGGTTACAATCCCAAAGAGATAACCATGACTGCAATCAAAATGGGCTACAGCGCCTGCATTGTGATAAAGTGCGCCATTGACAGTGGCGCCAGTCCGGAGTTGGTTATCAAGGGTGCGATTGAGGCCGGAGCTACTGCTGAGGTTGTGAGCAGATGTTGCATAGAGGCAGGAGTCGATGAAGAGACAGTGGCAAAAATCCTTGAAAGAGAAAAGCTTCCCGGGCTTGGTTTCACACCTGCTGGAGGACCGGCTCCTGCTACCATAACAGTGGGTATGCCTGGAAGAGGTCATGGCGGAGGCCACATTAGCCCGTCAAGACCGTAGCATTTGATTCAATTTCTTACAGGAGGGAGATCTCTTACCATTTTGGGGAGGAAATAGACAATGAAAAGAAACTTTGTCTTTATATTGATATCCTTGTTTATCTTCTTTAAGAGTGGTTTTGCAGCCACCTTAGGTGTACAGGTGGGAAGTTTCGAGGATCTGAAAAATGCCGTATCCACTGTATTTGAACTGAATAACAGGGGATACGACTGTTCTTATGCAAACAGTGATGAGTACTACAAGGTCTTCTGCAGGGCAAAGGACAACAGGGAGGCCCTCTCTCTGAAGAAGAAGCTGGAAAGTGCCGGATACAGAGATGCCTTCCTGGTGGCACTGAGTTCTACTGGACCGGAAGCTCAGCCCATGGGCGTGGAGAAGGGAGAGGTTACCGCAGGAGTTTTTGAAAGAAAGGGAGGTTATATTCATCCCTTTCTCTCACTGTCCGGATACTGGACTGATAATGTATACAATACAAATGATGATAAAAAGAGCGACTATGTGGCTGTAATTACACCTGGTATATGGTTTACGGTGCCAAGGGTAAAGGAGCAGATGCCTGAGGTGGAGACCTTAAGTATCGTTCCTGGTGGAATGACCGTGGGAAGACTCATCCAGAGATATCCGAGAAGGTACCAGACCTATCTGCTCTATCAGGCAGATATCGAACAGTTCAAAAAGTACTCCTCAGAGAATTTTATCAACCACAAACTGGAGGGTATGCTTCAGTATAACATGAGAGGCGGCCTCTCCATTGATCTTCTGGAACAGTTCCTGAGGTCTCATGATACAAGGGGTACCGGCCTGTCAAGGGAACTGGACAAGTTTCACACGAATCTTCTGGGCATAACCCTTACATACGATACAGCCAACAGACTGCAATTCAGGCTCGAATACAAAAATTATCTTGTTAACTACACTCAGGACAGAAATGATTTCCGTGACAGAACAGACCATTCCGTCTCAGGGTATGTATTCTACAAATTCCTGCCCAAGACATCCGCATTTGTGGAGTATGACTTTATAAAGGTGGAATACAAACAGGCTGTTCTGCCAGAAAGTGAGGAGCATCACCTTTATGGCGGAGTGCAATGGAACATAACGGCAAAATCAAAGGGTAGAATAAAGGTAGGCTATGGTGCCAAGGACTTTAAAGACTCCTCACTGGATACAAACAAGGAGTTAATTCTTGAGGCTCAGGTGGATCATAAATTCACTCCAAAGACATCATTAAAACTGATTGCAACAAGAAGGACAAATGAGACGAATATTTCAGCAACAGATTTCATAATATCCAACGCTCTGCGGGGCGAGTATCTGCAGAGATTAACCTCAAAGATCACCGGCTCCGTGGGACTGTCATATCAGAGAGACAAATACAGGGGAGAACTCACCCTTGGTGGCGAGACAAAAGAGAGGAAGGATGATATATACGGTGCAAGTATTGCCTTTGCCTATGAATTCAAGGAGTGGCTGAAGGCAGAGGCAGGATATATCTATACGAAGAGGGACTCCAATTTCTCAGATTTTGACTTTACAAACAATACCGTTTTTCTGAGACTTACAGGCTCGATGTAACTCTTTTCAATACGGGAGGGGTTAATTTAAAATATATTAACTATGAAAAAAATAATCTATTCGATTCTTATAGTACTTACCTGTCTGAATTTTGCCCATTCCCAGGACTACAGGGTAGGAGAGGGAGATGTACTTAAAATAACAGTATACGAACATCAGGATCTTACAACGGTTGCAAGGGTAAGCGGAGACGGAAAGATCCTCTTTCCTCTTATAGGAGAGGTAAAGGTAGAGGGTTTAACCACCTCAGAGATAGCGAAAAAGATAGCCTCCCTCCTTGCAGACGGATATATCGTAAACCCTCAGGTTACGGTCTTTATTCAGGAGTACAGAAGCCAGAAGGCTATTATAATGGGTGAGGTGAATGAACCTGGACTGTATGAACTGCAGGGTGATACCTCCTTTTTAGAGTTGATTTCAAAGGCAGGAGGACTTACAAAAGAGGCAGGAGACAAGGCAATTATAAAAAGAAAGAAGGGAAATGAAACCAGTGTGATCACAATCGACCTGAAAAGGCTTGTTGAGGAGGGTGACACCTCCCTGGACATAAACATTGTGGATGGAGACAGCATATACATACCAAAAACAGGTGTTTTTTACGTTACCGGAGAGGTAAAAAAGCCCGATGCCTATAAATACGAAAAGGGCACAACTGTGATAAAGGCCATAACAATGGCAGGAGGGTTCACAGACAAGGCAGCAGCCGGCAGGGTTAAGATTATCAGGAAGATAGATGGCAAAGAGATAGTTTTAGAGAAGGTAAAGATGGATGAGGTGGTTCTTCCCGATGACGTAATAGTTGTGCCGGAGAGTTTCTTCTGATATGCAGGAAAGAGAGATACATTTACGGGATTATATCAGGGTAATAAAAAAGAGAAGGTTTACGGTATATACCTTCTTTATTATTGTTTTCACCATAGTACTTATCGGTACGCTCTCCACAACCCCTGTTTACAAGGCATCCACAAAGGTGCTTATCGAGAGAGGCGAGCCCACGGGATTGACAAGAAACTACTACTACATGCCCTATGACCCGGAGTTCTATGAAACACAATATCAGCTAATAAAAAGCGCATCTGTAGCAGAGAAGGTAGTGGATATGCTCTCCCTTCAGCAGCGTTACAAACAGTACTTTCCTGATCAGGACGACTCATCCGGACTGATATCAAAGCTGTTTGGCTGGCTGAAAAGTGATGAGGCAGAGTCAGGAGCAGAAAACAAAGGCATTGAAAAGGAAGCTCTCATCAAGATGATAAGCAGCGGAATAACCGTCAGGCCTGTTAAGAACAGTAAGATAGTGGAGATTAGCTACCTTTCCACCAATCCCGAATTCGCCACTGCTGTGGCCAACACCGTGGCAAAGGCATATATGAATGAGATCCTAGAGTTGAAGATGCGGTCCTCCCGTTACAAACTCCAGTGGCTTACTGAAAAGGCCGAAGAGGAGAGAAAGAAACTTCAGAAGGCAGAAGAGGCACTGCAAAGATATATGAAGGACAATGACATAGTGACACTGGAAAACAGGATCACCATAATCCCTCAGAGGCTGACAGAGCTAAGCACCCAGCTTACAAAGGCCGAGGCAAAGAGGAAGGAACTGGAATCCCTTTACAACAGGATAAAAAGACTGACGGCAAAGAACATTGAAAAGGCAGAAACAATACCTGCCATCTCCTCTGATCCCACTGTTCAGGCCCTGCGTGAGGAGATTCTCAAGGCAGAGCAGAATGTAATGGAGCTTTCAAAGAAGTTTGGAAGAAAACATCCCAAGATGATCAGGGCTGTAAGTGAACTGAATATCCTGAAAGAGAAAAAGGCACAGGAGATCAGGAGGGTAATAGAGTCAATCAAGACAGAGTACGAGCTTGCCAGGGCAAACGAGAACAATCTCAGAACTCTGCTGAAGAAGACCAAAGATGAGGCCCTGTGGCTTAATGAGAAGTTTATCCAGTACGGTGTCCTGAAAAGAGAGGTTGAGACAAACAGACAACTCTATGATGCCCTGATAAAGAAGATAAAAGAGGAGAGCATTACCGAGAAGGTCCAGACCGTCAATGTCTGGATTGTGGAGGAGGCCAAGCGGCCCGAGTTTCCTGTCAAACCCAGAAAGATGCTCAATATTGCCCTTGGCATCATAGTGGGGCTTTTCGGAGGAGTGGGGCTTGCCTTCTTTGTAGAGTATCTTGACAACACAATAAAAACCCCTGACGAGGCTGAGTCCAGGCTGGGCATGCCTGTGCTTGGAATGGTCTCCTGTCTCAAGGAAAACGGTGAAGGGATTGAGAAGGTTGTACTCAACGACCCTAAATCCACCTTTGCGGAAAACTACAAGGTGCTCAGAACCTCTATCCTCCTTTCTGCTGCTGAAAGACCGCCAAAGACGATTCTTATAACCAGTGCAGGACCTGACGAGGGAAAAACCTCTACTGCAACAAATCTTGCCACGGCAATTGCCCAGTCAGAGTACACCGTACTGCTGATTGATGCAGACCTTAGAAAGCCGCGGCTGCACAAAATCTTCGGTCTGGAAAACAGCAAGGGGCTCACCACTTATCTTGCCGGCGCATCTGATATGAATATAATACAGGAGGGGCCACTGCCGAATATGAGCGTTATCACCTCCGGCCCCATACCACCCAATCCGTCAGAGCTGTTGAGCTCAAACAGGATGCAAAAGCTTCTTGAGGCATTGAAAGACCGTTATGATGTCATAATTCTGGACTCACCGCCATTGATGACTGTTTCCGACAGTATGATTCTCAGTAAGCTTTCCGAAGGTACGATAATAGTAACAAAATCCGCATCCACAACCTATGAGATGGTTTCAAGGTGTATAAAGTCCCTCAAGGATATAAATGTCAATATTTTAGGGCTGGTGATTAATGCCGTGGATATAAAGAAGGCTGATTACTATTATTACTACAGATACTATGGCTATTACTATGAGGATAAAGAGGGAGATTCCGGAAGACCTGCAAAAAAGAGATGGTGGATATTCCTGCCTGTTACAGCCGGTGTTGCCCTGCTACTGATAATTCTTCTGTGGTCATTCTTCCATAAGGAGGATATTCCCTCCGACAGGCTTTCAACAACTCCGGAAAAAGCACAGATAAAGACCAGATGACAGACATCCACTGCCACATCCTGCCAGGAATCGATGACGGCCCCTCGGATATCCAGGAATCCGTTGAGATGGCCAGAATTGCCGAGGCAGACGGAATAAAGACAATAGTGGCCACACCGCATATTATTTCAAAAGCGCTCACCTTTGACCTGATAAAAGAGAGGGTTGAGTTACTGAACACCTTTTTAAGAAAGAAAGGGATCGGTATAGAGATCTTGCCTGGAGCTGATGTCTCATTGATGAACACCCTCGATTTCATAATGCAGTACAGACTGAACGAAACCAGATACATCCTTGTGGAGCTTCCGGAGCATCTATCCAGACCGGTGAGACAGAACCTCTTTGACCTTGTTATGAAGGATGTCACACCGATTATCTCACATCCCGAAAGAACCCCTTCGCTACTTAAGGGCTCTCTGACGGTGAAGGAGATTGTGGACAGCGGCTGCCTTGTTCAGATTACTGCAGAGAGCCTTACAGGAGCCTTTGGTGAGGATGCAAGGAGCTTTTCCATCTATCTGCTGAAGAAGGGATATGTGCACCTGATTGCCTCCGATGCCCATGGAACAAAGAGAAGAAGACCGGTTCTTTCCAGGGCATTCAAGATAGCAGAGAGAATCATTGGACGTGAGAAGGCCCTCCGGCTTGTTTTGTACAATCCCGAGGCAATCATCCGGGGAATGCCTCTGTCATGAAGAAGGCAGCATTTTCTGTACTGGTCTTTTTATTGATCTTCTGTCCCCTTGCTTTTGGTACCGTTGAGCAGTGGTCTTACACCGTAATGGAAGGGGGATGCCTCCTGATGCTACCGCTAGTCTTTCTTGATGCCCTGAAAAAGAAAAGAGGGTATATCTACAGAGTGCCCGGTACAATTCCCCTTTTGCTGATCTGGTTTTATATGTTGATACAAACCGTGCCAATGCCTCTCTGGATTATCAAGGTGCTGTCACCGTCAACAGCCCAGTTGTATTCCAGCACATCGGGACTTTTAACCGGCTCTGACTGGTTCTCTCTGAGCATAAATAAAAAGGCGACTTTGATTGAACTGTTCAGGTTCACAGCCTATGCAGTTTTTTATATTGCTGCAGTGGAGATCTTTACACATAAGGAACGTCTCAAGCGGATCGTCTCTGTTCTGACTCTGTTTTTCCCTCTTCTGGCTGTGTTTGCAATCCTTCAGTATATCCTTTTCAACGGAAAGATCTACTGGATAAGGGAGTTGACCGAGGGAGGCACACCCTTTGGTCCATATGTGAACAGAAACCATTATGCATCAATAGTGGCAATGGTTTTTCCCCTTCTGGTCAGCCTTTTTCTTTATTACAAACCCTCCGTAACCTACTCCACACTTAAGGAGAGGATCGTTGAACTGTTCAGCCAGAACAGGACAAATCTCCATATTCTCATAGGCTTTTCCTGCATTATTATTGCTACATCTGTCTTTTTGAGCCTGTCACGGGGAGGAATAATAAGCCTCAGCCTCTCAATGGTCTTTTTCGGAATCCTCTTTGCCGTTACAGAGAGGAGGAGGACCGGCTGGCTGATAATGGTTATCTCCGCATTTATTGTGATTGCAGTTGGCTGGTTTGGCTGGGAACCGATAATAGAACGTTTCGAACGGTTAAAGTCACCCTCCGGCGGTATCGCCGATCTCAGGCCTGACATATGGAGAGACAGTCTTGAAATCGCAAGGGATTTTCCCGTAACAGGTACGGGCTACGGTACCTTTGTTAATATTTATCCTGCATACAAGAGTCTCAAAACCATGAAGATAGTTGATCATGCCCACAATGATTATATCGAGGCTGTTGCCGAAGGAGGTGTAGTGGGTACAGCACTGTTTCTGTTTTTTATCCTTTCTGTAATTGTCCACTCATACGGAAGATTCAGACAGAGAAAGGACAAATACTGCAAGTATCTCTACATCGGAGCCCTTTCGGGCATGTTAGCCATAACAATACATAGCTTTACGGATTTCAATCTCCACATTGGCGCCAACGGATTGTACCTCTTTCTGCTTCTGGCCCTTCTTGTCTCCTTTGCCAATACAAGGAATAACGGCTCTGAAAAGAGAAGCCTTCTCAAGACAGATGCGGCACCCATGAGACTTCTAACGGTGATTACCGCTGTTATGCTGATACTTAATCTATTTTTTAACCTCTCGGTACTTTATGCCGGACTGGTCTCTCCAGAACTGAAGGATACAGATCTCAGACTGCTGACATCCGAAAAACTCAGGCTGATTGAGAGCAGGGCAGTCCTTGCATCAGGATTTGATCCCCTGGAAAGCAGGCACCACTATATGGCAGGCATGGCAGAGTTGATTCTTGGCATCAGGGAAAGAGCATTCCAAAATATTACCACTTCACTGCTCCTTGAGCCCACAAACGGTCAGTATCTTCAGAGGGTGGGGCTTTTGCTGTCCGAAAAGGGGAATGAAAATACTGCAGAAGAGTTCCTTAAAGCGGGTATCAGATTCGACAGGATGAACCCTGACCGTTATACCACCTATGCGCTCTGGTTGATACACTCCGGAAGAAAAGACGAGGCTTTGAAGTATATAGGCAAAGCCATAGAGCTTGAACCTGAAAATACAGCCAGATACATCACCCTTATGATTCTCTACAGATTCACTGATACCCAGATAATGGAATCACTGCCTCATATGGTAAGACCATATTTGCAATTCGCACAGTACCTTGCTGACACAGGCAAGGACTCCCTGGCTGAGAAGGCATACGAAAGGGCGATGCTTTATGCCTCATCAGTTAGAGAGCTCCGTCCCTGGCACTTTTTTAAGATCTACAGGTTCTACGTTCTGAAGAACAGATATGAAGAGGCTCTGAAGGTTATGAAAGAGGCGGTAAAGCACTTCCCTGAAGAGATCAGGATTCGCCTAACCCTGGCCTCCCTGTATGAACGGACAGGTATCACTTTCAGGGCTACAGAGGAGTACAAAAGGGTGCTCATGATGGATCCGGGAAACAGAAAGGCCCTGGAGGGACTCAGACGGCTCGGTGCACTGGAGTGATCAGTCCTCAAGATGTTCCGTTACATACTGTGCCAGCACCTCGTGTATCTTTACAGGGGTAACGGCATTATAATAGGAGTCTATTATAACATGGGCCAGTTCATGGGCCAGCACTGTTAACTCAATATCCCGAACCGAAAGATAGACGGTCTTTTTCTTTGGGGAGTAAAAGGCAATGAACATAGAATCTCTGCCATACATCTCTCTGTAGACTCTCTGAACCTCCTTTGCATTGTCCAGGAGAACTATCCTGAACCGGAGTTTCCGGGGATACATCTCCAGTATGGACTCGACCCTCTCAACAATTACATCAACCTTATTCCTTACCTCCTCATCAATGGTGAGAGCCTTTCTGCCTTGCATAAGATAGGAAAGACTACCAAGGATGATTTCGTCATTGAATCTGAGCAGCTGCTCCTCGTACTCATACTGGATGGTAACATACCGGGTTGACATCTCCAGTGCCCACAGTGGCAGGGGAAACACCAAGATCATTAAAATTATAAGGAAGGAATATTTCATCACAGCAAAGTAATGGAAAGCGATCTTTATTGATCTTCAGTCCTGAAGAAGCTAAGCCTCTCTTTCAGTTCCTCGTGCAACCTGACAGCTTCCTCTATAAGAGCCTTTCTTTTTGAATCATCCTCCTCTTCGGCAGCCTTTCTCAGCCTCTGATAAATATTATCGGACAGGGCCTTGATCTCCTTTAGTCTGGATGAGTAGATTTCAAGGAGGGCATTGAGTTTTTCCGCAAGTTCCTTGCCCTCGTCATGTTTGCGAAGCCTCACGCTGAAGTTTAGATTTCCCCTGCACAAATCATCAATGGTCTTTTCAAACCTGTACATCGGCCCCGCAACCCGGTGAGTCAGAAACATTGAGATAACAACCACCACAACACCACCGGTAAGAATGAAGAGCCAGTGTGCCTTGAGGATTTCCTTTATAAGTGCCATGGGAGTGTTATCTATACGAAGGGTATAATCATCATAAACAATGGTGAGTGTGTTATATGCAAGGAGGCTGAATATGGCTGTGAATATAATACTGCCTAAAAGCACAAAGAGGAAGAATAAAAACATGTATCTTCCCTGCATATCCTTCTTTATGAAATAGTTTCTTCTCCGCCACTTTCTCTGCATCCTCACCTCCCTGGGTTGACAATCACCCTGGCCTCTGACCTCAACCTGTCTATCCACTCCTCGATCATTATGTTTCTTTTTATGTCTCTAAGCCGATCTCTGATCTCTTCCGCCTTTTTTTCCGAAATCCTTAGCCCTGGAATCTCCTCTATCCTTTCTATCTTTATTACCACAAAATCACTGTCCAGCCGGAAAGGTCCAATCCTTTTACCTTCTTTAAGAGGTATGAGTCTGTACTGCACAGGTTCTGCCAGCTTCCTGAATGAGACAGTCTTTGGTGTGATGCTGTCGATATCAGCCTGTTCCGCCTCCCTGAGGGTCGGATATCTGCCAATCCTTAA
Organism: Thermodesulfovibrio sp.; assembly: GCA_027050975.1. Lineage (GTDB taxonomy): Bacteria > Nitrospirota > Thermodesulfovibrionia > Thermodesulfovibrionales > JdFR-85 > JALUAR01. The sequence goes on along the minus strand of JALUAR010000111.1, from coordinate 4,087 downwards.
CAATAGTCTCTTGTTCTGTGCTTCTATCATAGCCTTTATCTCATCCTCGGTAATCTCTATATTAATTGATGAGAATTTCCTGTCCAGCAGGTTTTTAATCAGAGACTGTTCGTAAAAGTTCTGGATTGACCTTCTGAATGCCTCCTCCCTGTCTATCCCTGCCTTTTTTGCTTCCTGGATAAGAAGCTCCCTGGTGATAACGGAATTGATTAGCTCCTGTTGATTCTCAATATAAGGAAGGCTGTACTGCTGGATCTTTTCGAGTTCCTTCTTTGTGATAACCCTGTTATTGATTATTATGGCGGCATCCTCGGGAGGGGCTTTTGGCTTCTTTAAGGTATAGCCAAACACCACAATTGTTACAGCGGCAATAATTCCAATTATATAAAACAGATATCTCATATCAAAATTAATACCCACTGCCCTCTATTGGGGTTTTATTAAATTTTTACCGGACAGTAATGTCAGGTTATATTAATAAACAAATGTGCAACACAAAGTCAAGGAGCCGAAATCACCGATTCATTCAGTCAGGCTGAATAAGGCGGTGGTATAGACTTTTGTACCCTTTGCATTTATTTTAGCACGATTTTTTCAGAAGAACAAAACCGTAGAAAATGGAATTCCGGGCTAAAGATTTCAGAGTATCTGTCGATAAGTAATAACAGGGCTGGAAAGATTCCGAACCACCAATATGCTTAACAGGAGGGATTGAGTTGAGCAGGTCTGTCTTTGTATGTGTTCAGCGAGACATTCAGAATCCCGTAACAATGGCCCTTTTAGAGTTTAGCACAGGAGTCGTGAGAAGACAGTTCGATAAGCTGGACGACATGAAGAAGGCCCTGACGAATGAGCAACCTGACATTATCATTATTGACTCGATGCTGAATGGACGGTCCAATCTGGAAACATTGAAAGAGTTTCGTCAGTCTGCTCCGAACGCAAAGATTATTCTGATAGTCTCTTCGGGAGCAAAAAAGGATGATATAATCGGTTTTATCAAAGACAAAACGGTTCACGGAGTTATTGTCAGGCCGATAACCATTCAGCAGTTAATAGATAACATTAGCAGACTTACCGGACTTAACAATCCCACGGAACGTCCCTGGTATATGATGGGAAACTAAAGAATCCCCAAATTCAGTTGTTCGTTATAGTCATATCTGGAGTTGGATAATTGTAAATTCTTTCGATTTCTGGTATGCTAAAATCAAAATCAGATGTTATCAGATATTAAATGAGAAATGGTAAATGTAAAATGCTAAATGACATATTCGCACCTTCCTGTGAAAGGCAAAATGATTTTTCTCACTATCGAAAAGAGTAGACTGAAGGAATTTTTAGAGGCTGTTAGTGATGAGTGCAGGTTGATTGTTCCCGAGAAAAAGGGGAAAAGCACATACATCTTCAGGGAATATACCGATTTCTCGAAGGTTGCCCTGGAGTTTGTCCGAACCATCATACCTCCGAAGCGTTTCTTTTTCCCACCTTCCGAGACGCTTTTCTCTTACACAAAAACAGAAGGACTCTCTGTTTCTTCAGAAAGTGAATCCTTTACAGTAATCTTCGGAGTTCACCCTTGCGATCTGCATGGAATCAATATCCTGGATAAGGCATTCTCCTACGGAGGCAGAGACAGCTTCTACTGGAGAAAGAGAGAGAAGGTTGGATTTATTGGACTCAGTTGTCTGCCTGATAAGTACTGCCTTTGCAAATCAATGCATACCGATTTTATAGAGGATGTGTATGACATCTTCCTTTACACCCTTGACGATGTCTATATGGTAAGTGTACGCACCGCCTTTGGTGATGACCTGATCCGCCTTAAATCCGATCTTTTCAAAAGCCCCACAAAGAGGGAGGTTGTGGAGTACAAGAAGAGGATCATGGAAAGGGATTCCATGTTTACCAGGATAATGGATATTACCAATCTTGCCGATCTTCTGACCCTTGAGTATAAAAGTGAGGTGTGGGAGGAGTACAGCAGGAGGTGCCTCTTCTGCGGAAGCTGCATAATGGTCTGCCCCACATGTCAGTGTTTTGATGTCTATGATACAACAGATCTGACAAAAGGGATATCTTACAGGATAAGGCGGTGGGATGCATGCATGAGGAAGGATTATGCCCTTGTTGCAGGAGGCCATAATTTCCGTGAAGACAGGGCTGCAAGATTCAGGTTCAGATATCTGCATAAAGAGATAGGCTTTGCCGAGATGCAGGGCAGGGCCACATGCACCGGATGCGGCCGTTGTAGCGAGACATGTCCTGCTGGTATAGATATGGTTGAGGTGGTGAGGAGGATAAGGGAATGAGTCTTGTCCCTGAGATGGCAACACTTGTTGAGAAGAGATACCTTGACCCCCACCATAGCCTTTTCAGGTTTATTTTTGACAATGAACTGAAGAGGGAGGGGTTCGGTTTCAGGCCAGGCCAGTTTGTTATGCTAAGCATCTTCGGAGTGGGCGAGGCTCCCATATCGATTACATCAGGCCCAGACGAGAAGGGTTTTATAGAGCTCTGTGTCAGAAAGGCCGGCAGAGTGACAACGGTGCTGCATAATCTGGAGGAAAACAGCAAGGTGGGAATCAGAGGCCCTTATGGTAACGGATACCCTGTTGAACAGATGTTAGGCGGAAATCTGTTGATTATTGCCGGTGGCCTTGGAATAGCACCACTGAGGTCGCTCATCCGTTATGCCCTGTGGAGGAGGGATGCCTTTAAAGAGATATATATTATCTACGGAGCAAGATCTCCCGAAAACATCCTTTTCAGGGGAGAGATGGAGAATCTGGTGCTCAGGAATGACATAAACTGTCTGCTGACGGTTGACAGCACCTATGGGCAGCCATGGAATGCCCATGTAGGAAGAGTAACGGATCTCCTTGAGAGGGTAAGAATGCCTTTGAAAGATACCTCAGTTGCTGTTTGCGGTCCACCAGTTTTTTACAGATTTGTTCTTAACAAGCTCCTTTCCCTTGGATATTCAAAGGGCAAAATATATATGTCTCTGGAAAGAAGGATGGAGTGCGGCATGGGCAAGTGTGGACACTGCGTGGTAGGACATAAGTATACCTGTGTGGACGGTCCTATATTTACCTACTGGGATGCAATAAATCTACCCGAGATCTTTTAGGCAGGCGAAAGATGGAGAAGCCAAAAGTCGGATTTTATTCATTGACATCATGCTCAGGTGATATCCTTGAGATAACGAACCTGGAAGAGGACCTGCTGAAACTGTTAGAGATAGTCGATGTTGTTGACCTTAATGTGGCAATGCCATCGACAGGGAAAAAGCCTGATATCGCCTTTGTAGAGGGTGCGATAACACAGGCAGATGAGGCCAGGTTTGTCAGGCAGCTGAGAAAACAGGTGAAATACCTTGTGGCCATAGGAAGCTGCGCATGTACAGGTGGAGTGGTGGCAAGGGGACCGAAACAGAGAAGGGGATGGCTAAAGGATGTCTATCCAGAAAGCGGAGAGGGCTTTAAGATAGGATTTCCCCGTCCGCTCAAGGATGTGGTACAGGTGGACCTGGAGATACCCGGCTGTCCAATTGAGAAGAGGTATTTCCTTCACTGCGTAGGCTACCTGCTTAAGGGAGTAATGCCCGAGGTGCCTAACTATCCTGTCTGTATGGAGTGCAAGATGAGGGAAAACGAGTGCCTGCTGAGGTACAGAGGGCTGCCCTGCCTCGGTCCGATTACAAGGGCCGGATGCGGAGCTCGTCAACCCTCCCTCGGCAGACCCTGCGACGGATGCTTCGGCCCCTATGATGATGCAAATCTGGAGTCCCTTATGGAGATATTCAGAAGGCTGGGGTTAAGTGAAAGGGAAATCAAAAAGAGACTCGATCTCTTCTGGGAGAGGCACAGATGAAGGAAGCACTTATATCAAGGGTGGAAGGTCACGGAAGGATTGAGGTAAAGATAAAGAGCCGTGAACTCCAGTCAATCAGACTGGATATCCTTACCCCACCAAGGTTGTTTGAGAAACTGATTGTTGGCAGACACTTCTCAGAGGTTCCCACAATAGTCTCCAGGATATGCTCCATCTGTTCGGCATCCCATATAGTGGTCTCTGTTATGGC
>JALUAR010000110.1 GCA_027050975.1 Thermodesulfovibrio sp. | reverse complement strand
TCTGAGCATGTTCGTCCAGGGGAAGCTTCTCAATACATTCCCGAAGCTCCCATATCTCGTGAATACTCGGCACCACGGTTCTGCCTGACTGCCTTGTTGCCTCTTCAGCCACCTTCCTCCAGTGAGCAAGCCTTCTTGAATGTCTGGGAACGGTTCTTTCAGTCACCACGGGAAATATCTCCTTCACGCCGAGCTCTGTTGTCTTCTGGATTACAAGATCCATTTTCTCGCCTTTAAGAAGGGGCTGTATCAGCATGAGTCTGCACCTTGGCTCGGTCTCCGAGGACTGAATCTTATCAATAACATCAAGAATTATACTGTTCTTAAGGATTTCCTTGACAGAACAACTAATAACCAGGCCTTTGCCGTCCAGAAGATGAAGCATCTCACCCTCTTTACATCGAAGCACATTCTTGAGATAATTCAGGATTTTTTTGTCACTGAGGGTGATCTCTTTTTCGTCACCTCTTAAATTGGGCAGGATAATCCTTGGCATGGGGTTCCATCAAACAATTGTTCGTTATTGTTATCGCTGGACTGATATTTATTCATTAACAGAGAAGAACTCCTTTATCCTCTCCATGAAGCTCTTCTGAACCTCGTCGCCACTGAGGCGTGCATACTCCTGAAGCAGTTCCTTCTGCTTCGGTGTCAGCTTTTTTGGGACATCGATATAAATCCTTACTATCTGATCCCCCCTTGAATGACCGCCAAGGCGGGGCACTCCGAGCCCTTTCAGCACAAACTCCTTGCCGGAAGGGGTGCCTGAAGGTATCTTGATCTTTTCCGTTCCGAACAGGGTCGGTACCTCAATCTCTCCTCCAAGCACAGCCTGAGGATAAGATATGGGAACCTCGCAATAGAGATTCAGCCCTTCCCTTTTGAAAAATTTATGGGGCTTTACATTTATAACGATATAAAGATCTCCTGGAGGACCACCGTGTTCACCCAGTTCTCCTTCACCTGTCATACGGAGTCTGGAGCCTGTGTCCACACCAGGGGGAATTCTTACAGAGACATTCCTGTATCGCCTTACCTTGCCTTCACCCCGACACTTCGTACATGGTGTGGATATGAACTGTCCTGTACCACCGCAGCGGCCACATGTTCTGGAGACTGTAAAGAATCCCTGCTGGAACCTCTGCTGTCCCGAGCCATTACAGTCAGGGCAGGTGACAGGACCAAACCCTGGTTTGGCTCCTGTGCCATTGCAGACATCACAGGAAACCCAGCGCGGTATCCTCAGTTCCTTTTCAGTTCCCTTTACTGCCTCCTCAAGGGTAATGGTGAGATCATATCTGAGGTCAGCACCCCTGGTAGGTCGCGTTCTTCTGCGCTGACCTGTAAAGGCTCCGAAGAAATCTCCGAAGATATCCTCGAAGATGTCTGAGAATGTGGATGTAAAGGGGCCAAAGCCTGCATCAGCTGTGGCCCCCATACCATCCGGTGTGCCGAATCTGTCGTAGTTTGCCCTCTTTTCGGGATCACTCAGACAGGCATAGGCTTCGTTTATCTCTTTGAACTTCTCCTCAGCCTCTTTATTATCAGGGTTTCTGTCAGGATGATACTTCAGCGCCAGCCTTCTGTAGGCCTTTTTAATCTCCTCATCAGTAGCATCCCTGCTTACACCAAGGATCCTGTAGTAGTCCTTCATTATTATTTATCCTTGTCAACATCCTCGAACTCAGCCTCTACGACCTCTTCCTCATCAGAGGGTTTGCTTCCGTCAGTACCTGTTGCAGTTGAATCTGTTGCACCGGCTGTCTGTCCTGCCTGTGCACCTTTGTACAGATGTTCGGCAAGCTTGTAAGATGCCTGAGTCAGTCTCTCTATGGCAGCCTTGATCTCCGCTGGATCGTTACTGGTGTCCTTTACCTTCCTGCAGTTTTCCAGAGCCTCTTCGATCTCCTTCCTCTCAGCCTCTGTTACCTTGTCGCCGTACTCCTTAAGAGACTTTTCCACAGTGTAGACGAGATTGTCAGCCTCGTTTCTGGCCTCGGCAAGCTGACGTTTCCTGCGGTCTTCCTCGGCATGCTCCTCAGCCTCTTTCATCATCCTCTTGATCTCCTCTTCAGTAAGACCACTTGAGGCTGTAATCTTGATGGACTGCTCCTTACCTGTACCCAGATCCTTGGCCGAGACATGCAAAATACCGTTTGCATCTATATCAAAGGTCACCTCAATCTGAGGCACTCCACGAGGAGCCGGCGGAATACCGACAAGCTCAAAAACACCAAGGAGTTTGTTGTCAGCAGCCATCTCCCTCTCACCCTGATAAACCTTGATAGTAACAGCAGGCTGGTTATCAGTAGCTGTGGAGAATATCTGGCTCTTCCTTGTAGGTATTGTTGTGTTACGCTCTATTATCTTGGTGAAGACACCGCCAAGTGTCTCAATGCCGAGAGACAGAGGTGTAACATCAAGCAGAAGCACCTCTTTAACCTCACCCTTGAGAACCGCAGCCTGAATTGCAGCACCTATGGCCACAGCCTCATCGGGGTTGATACCCTTGTGAGGGTCCTTTCCGAAGAACCTTTTTACTGTCTCCTGAACCTTGGGTGTCCTTGTCTGACCACCCACCAGGAGAACCTCGTCTATATCATTGGAGGTCAGCTTTGCATCATCCAGGGCCCTCTTACATGGACCGGTGGTACGCTCAATAAGGTCCTCGACAAGCTGTTCGAACTTTGCCCTTGTCAGTTTCATCACTAGGTGCTTCGGACCTGATGCATCAGCAGTGATGAAGGGCAGATTGATCTCTGTCTCCATTGCTGTGGATAGCTCTATCTTGGCCTTTTCTGCAGCTTCTTTGAGCCTCTGCAGAGCCATTCTGTCCTGTCTGAGGTCAATGCCCTGCTCCTTTTTGAACTCCTCCACTAAATAATCCATTATCTTCAGGTCAAAGTCATCTCCACCAAGATAGGTGTCTCCACTGGTGGAGTGAACCTCTATAACACCCTCGCCTATCTCCAGTATGGAGATATCAAAGGTACCGCCGCCGAGGTCGTAAACAGCAACCTTCTCCTCCTTCTTTTTGTCCATACCATAGGCAAGGGCTGCAGCTGTAGGCTCGTTGATTATTCTCAGAACATTAAGTCCTGCAATCCTTCCGGCATCCTTGGTGGCCTGACGCTGACTGTCATCAAAGTATGCCGGAACGGTGATGACCGCATCTGTTACAGGCTCACCAAGGTAGTCCTCGGCAGCCTGCTTAAGCTTCTGAAGTATCATTGCCGAAATCTCGGGAGGTGAGTATCTCTTGCCCATCACCTCCACATGGGCATCACCATTCGGTGCCTCAACAACTTTATAAGGAAGACGCTTCATCGCCTCCTTTACTTCCGGGGAGTTATACTTCCTTCCCATTAATCTCTTTATGGAAAATATTGTATTCTCAGGGTTTGTAATTGCCTGTCTTTTGGCTACCTGACCGACAAGCCTCTCACCTTTGTCAGTAAAGGCTACAACGGATGGTGTTGTCCTGTTACCTTCCTGGTTAGGTATAACAACAGGCTCACCACCCTGAACAACAGCAACGACTGAGTTGGTTGTTCCAAGGTCTATACCGATTGCCTTTCCCATTTTATCTCTCCTCCTTTTCTTCGTTATTTTTAACAGGGACGTCACCGTCCCTGCTTTCTTCTAAGCTGTCTTCTTTCTGAATCTCTTCCTCATCAGGTTTCTTGGAAACAGCAACAAGTGAGGGTCTAATGACCCTGTCATTCAGTTTATACCCCTTTCTGTACTCCTCCACCACAGTCTTATCAGCTACATCATCCCTAACTACCTGACTCATTGCATGATGAACAGAGGGGTCAAAGGGTTTTCCAAGAGCCTCGATCTCCTTTACTCCGAACTTGTTAAGCACTTTACGGAACTCCTTAAGGGTGATCTCCACCCCTTTAAGGAGACTTTCCAGATTGGATTCCTTAGAGGCATGCTCCAGAGCCATCTCCAGATTGTCAACCACAGTAAGAAGCTCTGATATCA
>JALUAR010000109.1:4294-17209 GCA_027050975.1 Thermodesulfovibrio sp. | reverse complement strand
GGTTCAGACCTCCTTCTTTGTTTCCTTAATTGGACAGCAGTGATATCACATAATTATGTGAATATAGATTAGCATCTAAATAGTTGTAGCAAAAATGTGACCAAAATGTGACAGAAAAGGGGTAAATCGACAGAAAATATGGAAACAGAAGAAAAATTACGTCTGCCAATTCCGCCACTCTCGCTTAGTTGATTTTCATGCTCAGAATCATGCAAATGTAAGGAAATGCCTTATTGATTTGATTCGTTCCGCAAATGCTACACTATGCATTTTAAAGGAATTTTTGAGGCTGGGTCAATCATTCTCAGCCTCAACTGTAGCAGAATTGTAGCAGATGTTTAAGATTTCAACGCTTTTCAGGGTAATGATGAGCGTATTTCAGTGTAATTGTGATGTCTTGAAAAATCTTTTTCTGGGGATTATAGGAAGGAGGATTGATGTTTACGGAAAGAGAGTTATATAAATAACAGATTTGAGCGCGCTAGCTTTTTTCAGCCAACGGTTAGGTAATAAACGGGCCCTGTGTAATAAGATAAAGCTTATCAAACAATAGTTGTAGTCTAATATTTAGATGAAAATTTTACCACCTTTGGCTTTACCAAACTTTCAAAATCTTTGTATGCCAATTTAACCAGCTCTGTATGAGAACCTGCGTTAAATACAATCTCTTCGTCTTCGATTAAACTTTCAGCTACAAAAACTTCCATCCCATAAAGATTTCCAAAAGGTGGCATAGCTCCGATCTCGCAGTCCGGAAACATGTCTTTGAATTCTTGCTCACTGGCGAGTTCAACCTTGCTCGCTGAAGCGGCTTCCTTTAAAAGATCGAACTCTACCTTGTAAGAAGCAGGCAGAACAGCCATTGCCATTTTGCCATTGATTTTAACCATTACTGTTTTAGCCAATTCTTTTCCTGGAATATGCGCGGACGCTGCAATCTCTTGAGCGGAGTATGACGGCGAATGACTGATGGTGACGTATTTGATGTTATGGCTGTCCAAAAATTCTTTTAGTTTTTTTGCTGGCATGAGAACCTCCTTTTAAGAAAGTTAAGGCCTTTAAGGATAAACTTACCTGGGGATTGGCCTTTTGTTTAAATTCATTAGTGTTTTGCAAAGGCCCCTTCGAGGCCAATGAACTGATTAAACTGCTCTTTCATCTCCATGGCCACATCAGATGAAGATAAAAGACCCACTAACTTTCCATTCTCAGTAACTGGAAGTCTCCTGATATTTGCCCTATTCATTATTCTCATGGCAGAATCAATATCAGCATCAGAGTTTATTGTTATTGGATCTTTCGTCATAATATCACATGTACATGTTGTTTGTGGGTCTTTGGAATCTGCAGCCACTGCCATAGCTATATCCCTGTCTGTTACTATCCCTTTTAGCTTCCCACCCTCTTCTACGATAAGAGCAGACCCAACGTTATGCTCCTTCATTTTGAGAGCAGCATCGTGAACAGAGGATGTAGGCAGGACAGTAACTAATCCTTTCTGCATTATTTGTCTTACCATCATGTTTTTCTTCTCCTTTCTTCAGGCCAATCCCCTAATTTTTACTTGTAAGAAAATAATAAAGACAAGAAACGATAAAAGGAACATTGGAAGAGATGTTCTATCGGTAATAGAGAAGTTTAAGAGTGTGGAATTTCTTCTGGATACTGTTCTTATGACTCCCTATTATTTGCAACCATATAGCGGTATATCTGATAGAGAGCTTATGCAGTGCAAGGTAGATTCAAAGAGCTTATTGAACTGTAGTTAAAATGATGAGACAGTATTCCTTCTTACGTGAAAAAACTCCTGACGTTCCCCCTGAAATATCCTTAACCTTACGGTATCACAAAATGGTTCATTTGTCAAGTAATTAATTATAAACTTAAATCCTTATAGGCATCTCTTATCTGTCTGAGAATCTTGTTGGATCTCCTGAGCATCATGGGTATCTCTCTCAGAGGAAACTTCTTCAGGAAGGATAAGCCTTTATCAAGGGGGATTGCCATTTTGTAGAGAGAGCACATCTCTTTATAAAATTCCTTGAGGGGAAGGGATGTGGGGAGAAGGGTGTGAATGAAATCAAAGTAGTCATAGTTATGGGTGATCAGCCTGTCTTTAACCTCTTCATAGAGGTCTGTGCCTGGCAGTGGAGTAAGCACGGAAAAGGTGGCAAAGTTCAATCTCATACTCCTGTAGTATCGCCTGAACTGTCTGAAGTCCTCTCTGCTGAAATCCGGCCTTACAATAAATGACGCATAAATCTCGATACCCAGGTCATGTAATATCCTGATGGCCTTCTCATTGTCCCTGATCGTTGAACCCTTTTTAATATACCTGAGGTCATCATCCCTGAAGAACTCAAGCCCCACAAATACCCTTTCAAGACCAATTTCTTTCCATAGTTCTATGAGTTCAGGATGTTTTGCAATGGTATCGCTCCTTCCAAAAAGAAAGTACCGCTTCTTTATCCCAGCCTCTTTTATAAGCCCTGCAAGCTCCTTCATCCTTTTAACATCTATAAGGGATTCATCGTCAGCAAAGAAGACGAATTCTTCCTTTATCTCAGCAAGTTCTTTGACTATCATCTCAGGTCTTCTTTTTAAGTATCTTCCGCCTGTGAGTTTCCAGAGGGCACAGAAACTGCACCTGAAAGGACATCCTTTTGATGTTCTTATGGATGCCAGTGGCTTCATCCATTCGGTAAAGTAGTGTCTCCTGTATCTTTTCGTAAGTCCCCTTTCTGGAAAAGGGAAGGCATCAAGGTCTACCAGAGGCTCAGGTGGATTTTTAATGATCCTACCATCCTTCCTGTAAACTATCCCCTTAATTCCTTCAAACCCCTCTCTCCCTTCAAGTCTTCTCATAACCTCTCTGAAGACGAAGACGCCTTCTCCCATTATAATTAGATCAATATCCGAAGAAAGAAAATCTTCGGGCAAGACAGTGGCGTGATGCCCTCCAACCACTGTAAATACCTCAGGATTCCACCTCTTTATCTCTTGAAAAAGCCCCTTCACTGTATTAACATTTACCGTATATGCAGTTATTCCCACGACATCAGGCCTGAAATCTGCAAGAATCCTGTTTAAGTTCCTTTCAATCCTCATATCAAGGATTTCTACATCGTGGTCTGTGACTACTCCTGCAGCAATGTACTCAAGGGAGAGTGGTTCATGCATATACAGATCCTCACCGCCGATGGTAGAGGGAGATTTAGGTGGTTGTATGAGTAAAATTCTCATCAGTGCTTTTTCTTCTCTATTCCTTTCAGGATTATATCTGCCGCATTCCTGCCCATGCTACTTAATGAGAAACTCTCATCCTGCCATAGTTTCATATACCACCCGTCAAGGGCTTCTGTTGGTGCAAGCATGACGTCAATGTTCAAAAAGTATCCATCAGTCTTTAGATGTGCGTAAATCAACTTGAAAAGACCCTTTTTTCATCCGTAGACAGATGATGAATTGCAAGAGAAGAGACTATAAAATCAAAGTCATCATCAAGGATATCTCTTTCAAGTATCTCCTGAAAACTTGTCCTTGTAAAACGGATATTTTTAAATCCTTCCAGTCGTTCCATTGCCCAGTTTGATTTATTGAATTCTGTCATTCTCTCCTCTTCCGGCATCTGTTTGGCAATAATTAAATTACTCTTTGATTGATAGTCTCACGGTGCTTACAAAATCTACTTTGTTTGTGAATTGTTGATTTGCTAATATTATAGCACGGCAAAGACCCGGATCTTATAGACGAAGAGGGAGGTTAGCTCTGAAGATTCCATTTACTGTACTGGTACTCGGTTTTGTAAGTCTTCTTACTGACCTGTCAAGTGAGATGATATACCCTCTGCTACCAGTGTTTGTATCATCGGTGCTGGGAGTTGGTGCCTTTGCCCTTGGTGCAATCGAGGGAGTGGCAGAGATGACAGCCTCTTTGCTGAAGATAGTCTCCGGATATATTACAGACAGAACAGGTAGAAGAAAGCCAATTGTGATAGCTGGTTATACGCTTTCTTCCCTGACGAAGCCTCTTATTGGAATAGCCACCCTCTGGCAGCAGGTGCTATTTTTCAGATTCATGGACAGGATAGGTAAGGGGCTAAGGACATCACCAAGGGATGCTCTTATTGCGGATGTGACAGACAGGAGCATCTCAGGTCGTGCTTACGGATTCCACAGGGCAATGGACCATGCCGGTGCAGTGATCGGTCCACTGGTGGCTGTAATGCTTCTTAAAGTATTTGGACTGGATATCAGGACGGTCTTTCTTCTTGCCATTGTGCCAGGGGTCTTAGTGGTTTTAACACTTGTCCTTTTTGTTAAAGAACAGAAAGATACTGGACAGAGAAGTCATCTGCACAGAGAGGATGCCTCTCAAAATGGGCCTTCTTTTAGAAAGGATTTCTGGCTTTTCCTTGTATCTATCTCTGTCTTTACCCTTGGAAACTCAACCGATGCCTTCCTGCTACTGAGGCTCAATCTTGAGGGTGTCAGTGCATCAGGCACCGCTTTGCTCTGGTCAGCTTTTCATGTGGTTAAGATGCTTTCCACATATTTTGGAGGCAGGCTTTCGGATTGGACTGGCCGGAAGGTGATGATCATAATCGGCTGGCTCTACTATTGCGTAATATATCTTTTATTTGGATTCTTAAGTGGCAAGATGGTTCTTATCTTTATATTTCTCTCTTATGGCATCTACTTTGGATTTACTGAGCCTGTGGAACGAGCATGGATTGCCCATCTTGTACCCCCAAATGTAAGGGGAAGAGCCTTCGGATTTTATCACGGAGCAGTGGGCATTGCCTCACTTCCTGCAAGCCTTCTGTTTGGCCTCATATGGCAGCAGTATGGTTATGAGTATGCCTTTGTTGCCGGAGGAGTGCTTGCTGCAGTGGCATCAATGATAATATTCTTTGTAAAAGAGTGATAGTGATTATGGACAGTTCAGGAAAGCCCTTTCAAGGTGTTCGGGTCTTTTCAGAACTGCTCCCATCTGCATAATGTTACTGAAGAATTCCATATCCACCATCTCTACACCAGGGCAGTTGAATAATCGTGTCATCAGTTAATTTCTTTGGCACTACTGACTATTCCATTTTTACAGATTTGACATCAGCAATTTTTTCAACGTATTGAGGTTTGGATAAAGGTATGTAAAAAGATAGTGTGCTTCCCTCTCAGTCCATGCAACCACGATCTTTATTGATGCGGGAAAGCTTTTCCATAAGTTCGTCTTTACTGTAGACACCCATTTTCCCAAAGATTCTCTTCATATAGGTCTTCACAGTTGATTCAGATATGCCAAGGTCCCTGGCAGCCTCTTTGTAAGTCTTGTTCTGGACGATCAAGAGAAGCACGCTCTTTTCTTTTTCTGAAAGTTTTTTCTGGAAGGGTTCATAGGATTTTTCCAAAATTCCCTCCAACTGTCCTCTGGAAATCCCTTTACTCAAGGGAGAAACGTGATTTTTTGCAGGTAAGGTCTCTGACTTTGTAGCCTCCCCTTTCTCTCTCATGACTGTAAAGTAGAAGATGAGTATGGATGTTACGAAGATAATGTGGCCAGCAGCAATCACGTGAGCAGTGTCCATCCCAATGTACATACTAACCGCCTCCCCGCACGTTATTGCAAGGCACACTGTGCCAAAACCAAATCCTGTGATCTTTGCAGAACCACCGCAGGCCACTAACAAAAAAACAATGTATAAATCTACAAGGGCAAATGACGCCTGGCTCGAGAACATACTGAGAGTAGTGAAAAAAGGACCACCCACGAGCAGGAAAGAAAAGGATAGAGTGCCAAGAATTATCCCCAGGGCCAGAGCAAGGTCCCTCTTTTTCTTTAGAAGATATATACCTGCAAGTGCAGAAAAAACATATAAAAACAGTTCGGCTCCCTTAAAGATTGCAACTTCTTCATATTGAGGCATGATGTAGGTATACAGTATTCCCCCTACAAGATAGAATATATATATAAATGCCAGATACTTCTTTAGTTCCTTGAAATTTGATTTCCGCGCGTACTCTGCTCTGATTAGGATTGCAGGGAAAAGAGAAGTAGCTATAATGAAAAATTTGAACATGTCCGGCAGGTTGAGATATGAAAGTGCAAAAACAAGGATATTCCCAATGGCTATCGCTAAGGCTGCGGAAACAATTGGATCACGAGAAGTCCTCAGCACAGCCAGTGCCCTGAACATTACAAACACACTTGCAATGCCCATCACAGAGAGAATGACCTTTCCAGAGACCTGAGATAATGGGGAAACGACCGTCAAAAAGGCGACAAGGAGCGAGGCAAATCTGGAAAGAATATCAAAGTTCTTTTCTTTCAGGAAAAGGGGGATTAAGAAATAGGAGATCGAGCTTGACATGGTGAAATAGAAGAGATAGTTCCCCCATGTCTCTGGCATTAAAAATCCTTTCATGGGAAAGGAGATGAGCCAGAATACAAAACCCGCAAGAGGCAAAGCTTCAATAATCAATAGCATCAAAGAGAAGTTTACATAATAGTTGACAAAAAAGTAAATAAAGTTGACAACTGGACGACTTTAGAAAATCGGTATTTTACTCTATTATTTAATTAAGTATAGCTTTGTGGAGGATTGATAACAGGATTTAATCATTCTTTTAACACTATCAGTGCTATTGCCGGTATTGGCTAAGGACGATCCATTTCATAGGCAGGCAATGCATCCTGATTCCAAATAAATAAACAGAGGGACTTAATTCATATGAATAGAACTATAATTAAGGAGGCATAGAATGAAAAGTATACTGTTGGGAGGCATGATTATAATGCTTGTCTGTGTCATGCCGTTTGCAAATTGGTCAGAAAGTGGAGCGTCAGGCAATTATGAAGTCGGTAACAATGGAACCTGGAAAAACGACCAGGGAGTAGCTCCACCAGCGCAGCCTGATTCCGGTTCGGATAAAGGGATCTTGAAGAGAACAAAAGACAAAGCAAAAGAGATAAACGAGAAGATAGAAAAGAAATTAAAACCCAAAGTAAAAACACCAGCCGCTGTAATGGGAGTGCGGGGATGATACTCGATCGGTCTTCATTGTGCATTTTAAGTGTCATACGGCAGTGTAGATTCTTCAATTCTGAATTGAAGACTTTGCATAAAAAGGGAGTTTAAACATGAAAAAGATTGTATTAACTCTTTCCATCGCTTTTTTAGTTGCTGTGCCTTTGTTTGCGCAGGGAATACCTGATGTTCCTCCACCAACACCAGTTAACCCGGATCCTTTTGCACCTCCACCTGGAGCGAAATGTGTAGAGTTCAAAGAGGTAGTAGTGCAAACATACCAGTGCGGTACCGAGTATAGATGCTGGACAGATAAGTGGGGACAGGAGATATGCGCTGATGTTCCGAAATATTGCAAGGAAACCATAACCGACTGTGCAAGGTGGGAATAGAGTTATTATAATTAATCAAAATGTTAACTAAAAATGTAACTCCAGATATTGTATCAATCTTTTTTATCATTATACTCTGTTTCCCTCAAACATCCTTTGCCCTGTCACCTACCCCTGATTGTTACGGCACCTTAAGGGCATGGCAAAGTGATATTTCATTAAGAGGGTTCATGAACAGTCATAATTGCTACTGTCCTTCATCAAATGTGAAACCTGTATGCACCCCTAAATCCTCTTCTTCCAGTAGTATAACACCGCCCATGGGTGGCTATGGAAGTTCACAGGATTTTGCCCGACAGATGATGGGTGCTCTTCTTGGTAGTATGCTTCAGGGTATATTTGCCCCTCCACAGCAGGATACCTCATATCAGTATAAACTCTGGAAACAGCAGATGGAAAAGAAAAAACAGGAGGCCCTTAAAAAGCAGGCAATGGAGCGATGGAAGAAGCTCAAAAAGGAAGAGGAAAAAAGGATGGCACAGGAAGAGGCCAAGAAAAGACAACGGGCAAGGGAGCTTCTTTCAAAGATGGAGAACATAAGTGGCAGCAGGCTTGAACCCTTTGGATGGAAAACTCAAAGACTTGAAGTTCAACCCATAGGTGCAGGTATATATGACACATCAGGCTACACCTCGTGGCAGAGGATGCTCTGTGCGACATATTTTTCAACCAAGGCGATTGAGGCGTCAAGAGGCGGAGATGCTGAAGCTGCTGTGTTCATGAACAGACAGGCTGACAGGGTGACAGTCGGTGAAATGACTGAGGTGGAATGCCAGCTCCCCGCCCTTCAGCAGCTTGCCAATATACAACGACAGAATCTGAAACAAAACAAAAGGCTCACGGAAATAGTAAAACTTCTACCAAAGATTCAGGCAAAGATAAAGCATCTTCAGGAGATAGAGATAAAGTTGAATGAAGTAAAAAGACAGAAAAAGGAGGCAGAGGCGAAACTCAAGGAAGCCAGGACAAAGGTTGAGGAGGCAAAGGCACAGGCCGAAAGCTCCAGAACACCGGAAGAGAAGGCCGAAGCTGATGACCTCCTTCAGCAGGCACTTGCTCTACAGAATGAGGCAGAGGCACAGGTTGAAAAGGCAAAGCAGGCGGAGAAAGGCTATACTGAGATTAAAAAGAAGGAAATGATGGAGTTAAGGAACATGGAGAATGATATCTCTGTTATATCGTCTGACCACTATAGAGAAGATAATTATTAAAAATCTTTTCACATAATAATCAGGTTTTTCTGGAGGAAAAAAACAATGAAAGAACGAATCTTATCATCTTTCTTAACTATTATCACTATTATCATATCAGCCCTCTTTCTCTCGGGATGTGCAATCACAATCAATCGCCCTATTTCAATGAATGATTTAGAAACAGGCATTGCAAAGTATGGTTACAGTATACCTGCAGATTCTCAGACAGAAAAAATGCCAATTAAGCTTGGCCTGGAACTGAATTCATCACTTTATCATAAACAACTTGTAGATGTGGGTAATGATGTTTATATAGATATCCTTTTTCCTTCTGGACAGATAATGAAGAAGGCTGCAAACAGGGTATTTCCTCTTTATTTCCAGAAGGTAGAGAGGGTTAAGGAATGGCTACCGTATAGCTATGATGCTGATCTTGAAATCTCTTTCAAAAAATTTTCCTATCATATTGGTAGTGGTTTCATTGAGGTCCCACACAAAATTGAGGTAACAATTGGTTATAAACTATACGATAAAAGAGGCATCTGGATATTATCAGAAAACATTACTGCTCAGGCTAAAACAAAAAGAGCTGCAGGATTAAGTGATGACGAACTTGCACAGATGATTACAGAAGCCACATTATCAGCTCTTCAAAAGATTGCTCTTCGTGTATCATTCTTACTGAAGAATCCCCGGCAGGCTATAAAGGAAGCTGAAAAAATCGTGGAGTCTTACCCTGAAAATGCAAATGCTTTCGTCAGACTTGCAAACGCCTATCTTTTTGCTGGCAGGCCTGATGACGCCATTACAGCAGCAAAAAGAGGGCTGCAGTTACAGCCAGGACACTCTGCTCTGCTTGTGACACTTGGGCATGCATATTATCAACTTGGAAGGTCAAGGCAGGCCCTTGGCTATTTCAAACAGGCAGGTGATTCACTCAGACTCGGACTCCTTGCGATGAAGATCGGCGACTATGATGCTGCATCCATGGCTTTTCTTGAAAAGTCCAGGTCTAATCCATCCTTCCGTACCCTTTTTTACCTCGCCTGGGCAAAATATACCCTCGGTAAATACGATGATGCACTTACTGTTCTGGATAAAGGTATTTCACGCCGAATCAAAGAGAGGGCTATTGGAATATCCCTTTTCATAGATCAGGTCGAAAAGGTTCCTGTAATATCCGAGATATTAGAAAACTCGCCAGCCCGGTCAGCTGGTCTTTTAGAAGATGACATGATTATAGAAATAAATGGAGTATCAACAAAAGGCATGGACACAAAAACATTCATCCAGAAAATATCAGCCACTAAAGGAGATTCTGTTATTCTAAAGATAAAGAGGCATGAGTTGAAGGATGAATTACTTCAAAAAAAGGTTGTTTTAGACAGGGTTGTAGATAAGACTGCATCGGAAGGTTTTGGACTTAGAAGCCTTATTCTTCGCCACAAAGGGCAACTGGACAAGTCCTTTAAAGACGCAGAGCAGGCTTACTCGCTGAATCCAGCCAACAGTTGGGCAAGGCTTGCCCTTGGTGCAGCCTATCTTGATCATGAACGGTATGACAACGCTATGGAACTGTTTTCACAGGTGGAAGCCAATACTCAAGCTCGCATTCTTCAGGCTACTGTATATGCGAAAAAGGGGAACTATCAGAAGGCGATTGACCTCTACGCATCCATCCCTGAAGAGAAGCTCTCTCCCCAAAATATCCCTCTCTGGAGCGACAGAAATGCACTGCTTGAAGTCTTGAAACCCTATGCCACATCAAAAAAGGAGAATGCTTCAAGACTCAGGACCCAGGGCAGGTATAAAGAAGCCCTCAAGGAACTTGCTGAGGTGATGAAGATAGCTGATGGCTCTGAACTTGAAGCGTTATGCAGGGAGATTGCAGGGATGATAGCAATAGATCCGGGTTTATCTGTCATTCCCGAGGAGGCGAGGAAACATGCACTACGCGGAGATGTGCTGACCGAGGAAGGTCAGTTTGAAGATGCAGTAAAGGAATATCAGAGGGCAGTGCAAGCAGCACCTTATATTCCAAAACTCTACTTCAACACAGCCATGCTTTACGGAGAGTTGAAAAAGTATTCCATGGCGATTCGCTATATGAAGACCTATCTTCTTCTTGCCCCTGAGGCTCCAAATGCACGAGCTGCAAAAGACCAGATCTATAAATGGGAGTTTATGATGGAGAAGGGAAAATAAGAGATGATCAAAACATTTCTGGTATCAATTGCTCTGTTTGTCGCCTTCTTTTCGTGTATAAACACCTCGCTTGCGGAGATCACCGATGTCCAAAGATCTAATGAGCTATTAAGTGTCTTGCTTGAGCTGGAAGCATTAAGCAATGAAATGACAGCCCGTATAGAGGAGATGGATAGGGACATACAGAAGAGCGAGAGTATAATCAGTAGATCAGAGAAGCTCATAAGGCTGGCAATGGAAAAGGGTAATAAAAAGGCCGAGACGATCGCCAGACAGGCGTTGATCACAGCCCGTGAGGCCAAGAGAAGGAATTTAAGAACCCTGCAAGCGATTAAGTTATACAGGGAAATGATTAATAAGAAGATTACCGCACTAAAGGCCTTGATTCAGGAAGGTGAAAAGACCCGAACAGAGGATACAGACCCATGTAGAGAGATTGAGGCACAACTTGAAAGAGATAAGAATGCGATCAAGAGGTGGCAGCAAACCCTGAAGATGACCAATGAAGAGCTTGAAAACTGGGCAAGTACAAACGATGAAGCAGCCAGGGAAGCCCTTAAGGTAGCAATTGAGGGCTTCGCTGAAGCGATATCCCCACTACTCAAAAAGAAGCTAAAGGTCCTGGATGACATCCAGGGCGAGATCAAGAAATGGGAAGGGAAAGTCGCAAACTCGAAGCAGGCTGAAGCCAGCTTATATTTTCTCAATAAACTGGAGAAAGCCAGGTCTGCTTATCGCAAGGCGCTTGCCATGGGAGTGACCGGCAAGAGGATCGAACAAATTGGCACAGCAAAAGAACTGTACGAATTTGGCAAGAATCATTACGATCTCACCACTAAACTGGTACACAGCACTGACACGGAACTGACTAACGCTCTATCAGACCCTGAGGTCCGGGCATTGCTCTCTGACACAATGGCTTCTCATGCAAAGAAATACATGGCAATGCTTGGCAAAAAAATCCCGATAGTTGAGCAGGGTCTCCCCTTTGGTGCCTTTGTCGTGAACTATACTTATAACGCATGGAAATGGGGAGCAAGCGCCTTACGGATTTCCCAGTTTTCAAAACTGACAGATTTGGAAATAAGAGCCACTGATGCCCTTGGCAAACAAATCAGAAGGACGATGGATAAACTGAAGGAATGCCGGAAACGCGAACAAGCCGGCAGACCTTAGAAAGGTGGGATAGAAATGAAGAAGATAAAGACTTTTTTCTTCATTGCATCAGCACTCCTTTTCTTCTGCGGAACAGCATATGCGGAATGGCAGATAGATATATCGGAGTGGGCAAGTAGAGTCAACTATAATTATGGGTCTATGCGAAGAGGACACTTTGCGACAAAGGATGAATGCGAGAATGCGCGCCGGGAGATGGCGCAGCAAGCCGGAGACAGCATGCTATATGAGTATTCGGAATGTGTCGGCTATGATGAACATAAAGTATCACCGCCGGCGACTGGTTCAAGGCCAGGAGTTACATATTTAGGGCGCGATTCCCAGGGAAATCCCAGTTGGTCTATCTCGGGTCCTACGAATCGAACTCCAGAGGAAGAGGAACTAGTAAGGGCTAGAAGAAGAGCATTAAAAGCCAGGATAAAAGGGCGGCGACAAATATACCGGTCAGAGAAGGAGAAACAGAAAACTTTTGAGCGAGAGAAGGAGAAACTCTTGATGAACCTGAAAGGTGGATCATCAGGTATCTCCGTGATCAAATCTCAACCAGAAATGCTATCACTTAAAGGATACAGCAATTCTCAAGCTTCGGAAGCCAGAGAAAAAACAGTAAAAGCAATCAAGCAGCTTCACTGCAGTGCTTATTGGGGGCTGGCAGCGGCTAAGGCTGCTTTAAGCGGTGAGGGAGGATATGAAAGAGCAAGACAATACAGTGAATATTCAGCCAGGGCAAAAAACATGGGGGATATTTCAGGCTGTCCGGAAGTGAAGATGAGTGTGCCGGATGTTCCACCTCCTGTTGAAGTAAACCCTCAGGTGCGGCTATACAATTACATCGTTCAGCAAACAGAAAAGTTGGTCCCGGAAATTTTAAAAACCCGTCAAAAGATCAAAAGTACTGTAGACCGCCTGAAAAAGGTTGAAA
>JALUAR010000109.1:0-4284 GCA_027050975.1 Thermodesulfovibrio sp. | reverse complement strand
TTGCATCAACTAAAAAACATAGGGAGAAAAAAGTTCTTCAGGCAAAAAAGGATAAAATTCAAAAAGAAGATGATGAATTAACAAAACTGGCAATGGAGCTTGAAAAAGAAGCATCGGAGTTGAAAAAGAAATCCGATGAACAGGCTAAGAAGGTCGCTGATCTCCAAAATATTTTTGATAACCTGACAGGAAACCCTCAGCGTGCAGGTGAGATTTTAAAAAGTGTCGAGGTGATAAAATGAAAAAAGTATTTTATTCTGCTTTTGTTATTATCTTCCTGTTATCAACTTATTTGGCAGTGGGTGCCGAAACAGGCCAGGAATGTGCATCAAGGTGTGTTGAGATGTGTTCAGCTGGAGGATTAATCAAAGACGATGATGCTTATAAGAATTGTCTGCATAATTGTCTGGAGGGATGCTATGACAAGCCGACAGATATTCCCGATGTGCCGCCACCTCAGCCTGCCGACACTTCACAGCAAAGGTCAGGAATCAATGCAAATATCATTATTGCTGCAGATGATGCCAGGGCAGTATGTGCAAGCAATGTTAAATCTTCTGGCTATTCTTGCTGTCAGGATACAAGGGGCGAAACTAAAGGATACTGCCAGCCAGATTATACGGTCTATAAAGATGTCAGGGACGATAAGTGTGAGTATGGTAAATGTTATAAGGATTTAGGTGATTGTATGAGGGATGGCTGGGGGTTCTGCTATACCTGTAGTGTGTGTGACTGATCATTGCACTTGAAGGGACGATTAAGATAAAGGGGATTGCTTATCAGTTGGATATTAGAAGAGTAGAGCCGGAGAGATGCTATGCCTTGCTGATGGCAATATAGTATTGAGACGCAAAGCAGTGCTCAATAGAAGGTGGTGAGGATGTGATATTTCGAGGAGGACGAGATGCATAGACGGTGGTTTCGCTATTGGCTCCTGATCACGGGGTTGTTCCTGTTATTCCTGCCAGGAACCGGCAATGGTGACATGGGCCGCATTCTAACTTCAAACACACAGGTCCGCGAAGATTCCCAGAAGGCGATCGTGATACACAATTTTGACGAAGAAATCCTGATTCTGGGAACTGATCTCGCATCCGACCGGAAGACGAACATCCTTCGGTTCATCCCCTTTCCCTCGGAGCCGAGGGTGAGCCTTCCCCAGGGTGCTCCCTTTGACCGTGTTTCCGGACTCATTAAGAAATACAACCTGGTGTTCCTCACCATGACGAAGGGAAAAGGGGGGACGCCATCTGCTCCTGTAGAGATACGGTTCAGCTCCCGGGTCGGATCCCACGACGTAACCGTGGTGAAGATTGGCAGGATGGAGGAGTTCAGACGATGGGTGGGGGAATTTCTCGCAAGTAAGGGCTTTTCACGGGAAATAGATTCCTCTGGAGTAGAGGAGATTGCTTCCGATTACGTGAGGAGGGGCTTCAGATATTTTGTTTTTGACATAGTTGAGGTCCAGCATGAATCACATTTTGTGGAACCCCTCCTGTACAGATTTAAGAGCAAGGAATTCTATTATCCGCTCAGGACATCCAACACCTTTGGCGGAAAAGGAGGGATAGACCTGATCGTTATCAGTCCAGTCACGCTGTGTGACCCGGAATACAATGTAGCCCTTTACGTGAGGGGAGGGATGGAGCCCTGCCTGAAAGCCCTGGGAGGGAAAAGCCGATTCCAGGTGAAGGCAAGTACGTCAGCGGAGATTTCGATGGCGGATGTGAAATCCATTTACAGTCAGGCTGAGGATTTTTTCCGGGATAATGAACGAGTTTTTATGCAGCTTATCCGTTATCAAGGAGAGTACCTCTTTGGCGAGGATATTCTGGTCGATCTTTCCCGGGCGCCAAAGGAAGAATTTGCTATGACACTTGAAAACGATTATCTTCGAGACGATTATCTTCTTCGAGAGTGGCAGAAGAGATCGGGTGCTGCTTATAAAAAAGAAGATTCTGCTCTTGTGCTGAAAAAGGATTTGCTTAAGGCAACCCTGTCAGCCATAGAAATGGAGATAGAACGATTTGAACAAAAGCTCAGGGCTGCAAAAGAGGGCCCGGGAGATCCTGCGAATATGACTGTCTTTGAAAAGCGCATTGAAAGACTCCATGCAGAACACGAGAAATATGGAAAGATGGATCCTGCCAATTACGTGGTGCCAAACGGTGAAACAGTTACGGTAAAGGTGACTGGTCCCGTAAAACAGGGTTCACTCCTTGAGCTTATGGGCATGACCCGTTCTGGCCCGTTTTACCATGTAGCAGGGGGCAGAGGGGGAGAGTACAGGCTGCTGAAACCAGATAAGACTTATCGAATGAAGATATACCCGGTCTATCCGAGGGATTACCCTTTTCCGAGCTATTATGTATACATTGAAAATATCCAATGATACTGGAGGCCATTGATATGAAACGATTGTTGACCGTCATTACCTGTTTAATCGTCTCGTTCCTGGCTGGATCGGCAAAAGGTATTTGGGCTGCTCCAATGGAAATTCCCGACGCATCCGTGACTAACAATGCATTTGCCCTTGATCTCTTTAGAGTGATCGTGACAAAAGAAAGGGGCAAGAACATATTTATATCTCCATACAGCATATCCACTGCCCTTACCATGACCTACGCAGGGGCCAGGAAGAACACAGCCGAGGAGATAGCCGCTGTTCTTCACCTCACCAATTCAGGGGAGGATGTCCACAGGGCATTTCACATCCTTGGCAGGGACATTCAGCAATCGAGAAAAGAAGGATGTCAACTATTTGTGGCCAATGCTCTGTGGGGTCAGAAGGGTTATAGATTGAGAAAGGATTTTCTGGATCTAATAGCAAGATACTATGCCGGAGGATTTAAACAGGTTGATTTCAAAGAGGAACCCGAAAGGAGCAGGGAGACGATAAATCATTGGGTGGCTAAAAACACTGCTGAAAAGATAAGGGAACTTCTCAAGCAAGGGGCTATTGACAAAGACACCAGGCTGGTACTTACCAATGCGATATATTTCAAGGGAGAATGGGCCACGGTGTTCGCAAAGGAATCTACCAGAAAGATGCCGTTTTATGTTGAGCCAGGTAAGGTGGTAGAGGTCCAGATGATGTCTATCACTAACAGTAATCCTCATAGTGTGTCAGAAGAACAGATGATACCATTGTCCGGACGTCAGAAAAGATTTCTATACGCTGAGCCTGATGATGATCTTCAGATGCTGGAATTGGACTATGCAGGGCATGATTTATCAATGGTCATTCTGCTTCCCAGAAAGAGGATTGATGATCTTACTGACGCCATAAACTCAGAAACCCTGGATAAATGGCTCTCCCTGTTATCAAGCAGAGTTGTGGATGTCTATCTGCCCAGATTCAAATTTAGGTCTAATTACAACCTCAGTGGTACATTGAAATCCATGGGTATATATGATGCCTTTGATAGAGATCGGGCGGACTTTTCCGGTATGACTGGAAAGAAAAATATGTATTTGAGTGGGGTAATCCATCAGGCTGACATCGAAGTAAACGAAAAAGGAACCGAGGCTGCAGCGGCTACTGCTGTTATTACAAGAATACGTTCAAGCTTAAAACCGGAAATAGAGAAGCCGGTCACGTTCAGGGCTGATCACCCCTTTCTATTTCTGATCCGTCACAAGCCTACAAACAGTATTTTATTCATGGGTCGGGTAATGAATCCGAAGGGAACAGAAAATGAGAACTAAGGGAGATAAAATGATTGCGGCTATGTATTTACATTACTCAGCAAACAGAAAGATGGTCCCGGAGATTTTAGAAACCTGGCAAAAGATCAAAAGCACTAAAGACCGCTTGCAGAAGGTTGAAAGAAGATTGAAAAACAGGCGTGAGGAGACAGAAGGTCATAACCAGGCTCTGGAGGTATAGAATGAAAAAGAAAGTTTTTCTTCAATTGCTTCTTTTTATCCTGTTTTTCTCATCCATACCATCATGGAGTCAGCAGGACATCTCTGAGGAAGCAAGACGGTATTTCAACCGGGGATTAGCAGCTGTTGAAATAGCAAGAACACCTGCTGACTATAACGATGCAATCAGGGAATTTGAAAAGGCCAAGTCACTTGCTCCCAACTGGCCTGATGTCTATTACAATCTGGGTTTGTTATATGATAAGGTGGGAAAATACAAGAAAGCAATAGAAAATCTCAAACAGTATCTCTGGCTTGCTCCAAATGTATCTGATGCCGAAAAGGTAAGAGAATATATATACAAACTTGAGTACAAAGCTGAAAATGTCTTAACTATCAGTGATATTGTAGATGTTT
>JALUAR010000108.1 GCA_027050975.1 Thermodesulfovibrio sp. | reverse complement strand
CTTGTGAACTTGCACGTCTATATCTGAAGATAAGAATGATCAATGAGGCAAAAGAATATTATGAAATGGCCTCATCTTTTATGCCTGAAGGCGAAGAGATTCCCACAGGGAAAATTTAAAACCGGACAGGAGCTTTTGCACTGGCTGACAAGAAAAAGTAAAGAATAATCTCCTGCTTTACAATTTCTATACAAGCTCCTGTTTTCTTTCATCAAGCAAAGCCCGCACCTTTGTAGCAAGAGTCTTCTGATTAAATGGCTTTAAAAGGATCTCCTCCTTTTTCAGACCGTGATGTTTGATGATATTCTCTGAATAACCAGAGATAAACAGCACTTTGACATCCATGACTTCTCGTATCTTCTGAACAAGCTCGGTACCATTCATTCCTGGCATCACAATGTCAGTTATCACTAAATCGAATTTTTCACCACTATTTATTAATCTCAATGCATCCTCTGCATCTGACAGCACAGTTATCGTATAATCCAATTCTGAAAGAACTGCCTCCAAAAGAGACCTCACTATCTCGTTGTCTTCGACTACAAGAATTCTTTCCTTTCTTCCTTTTGGTATCTCAATCGATTCCTTAACAGATTCATTCTTCGCTTCGTCAAGCTTTGCACATGGCAGATATATTCTGAATGTCGAGCCCACTCCTTCTTTGCTCTCCACCTCAATTGTGCCTTTATGCTGCTTTATAATGCCATAGACAACAGAAAGTCCTAATCCCGTACCTTCCCCGGGTGCCTTGGTTGTGAAAAAAGGCTCGAATATGTGTTTAAGAACCTCTTCAGACATTCCTTTACCGGTATCAGAGATTGCAAGCATGGCATATTTGCCATCTTCTACCTGTAATTCTTTTGCCTTATGTTTATCAAGATTTACGGTATCTGTCTGTATTAATATCGTGCCACCTTCAGGCATTGCATCACGTGCATTTATTACAACATTCATTATTACCTGCTCAATCTGATGACGGTCAGCATCAACACAACAGATGGTTTCGGATAGGGCAAGCCTGACCTCTATATTTTCAGGAAGTAGTTTATCCAACATCTCTATAATATGAGTTATTAATGTGTTCGGATTAAGTCTCTGAACCTCTATCATCTGTTTTCTGCTGAAGGCAAGTATTTTCTGAGTAAGGGCTTTGGCTTTCTCACTTGCATCTATGATCCTCTTTGCGTACTCTTTGTAAACATTATTTTCTCGCACTCCCCTTTCAAGAAGTTCTGCATAACCGATAATAGCCACTAATATATTGTTAAAATCGTGAGCGATACCTCCTGCTAATCTACCAATCGCCTCAAGTTTTTGAGACTGAAGGAGTTGCTCCTGCATCTCCTTCAACTCTTCAAATTTCTTGTTTAGTTCTTCATTAAGAGATTTAATCTCCAAAAAGGCAGATTCCAGTCTCGCTTTTTCTTCTGAGAGCTTTTTGAAAAGGAGACAGCGGTGTATTGTAAGTCCAAGTAAGTTTGCAATTGCAATTAGCAGGTTCAGTTCATTATTTGATATGGCTTTTCTTTTTAGAAAATCAACAAGCGAGACTCCAAAGATTTTTTCTTCCACCTCAATGGGAACACATATGTACAATGGAATATTTTCATTATCAACGATTCGGTTTGGACAGGCATTTTGACTGTCATATATGCAAGGAACCTTTGAGACACACACCTTGCAGTCTTTTAAATAATCACTCTTATGGATATGAGGAGTTCTATATTCTGAAATATTAAGCTGGTAGGTTGCAAGCAAAAGCTGATCGTCTTCCACCTTATAAATCAAACATCTATCAGCTGAGAATAGCCTTGAGATCTCAAGTGCAGATATGGTCAGGATTTCTTCCAGACTGATCTGCAACAATCCGAAAAGCTCGTTAAGCCGGATTATGACCTGAAGTCCCTGAATTCTTATATCATCTGTCATTGTTTTTAAATCTAACTACCAATCTTGAAAATTTTCTCAAAACTATCAGGATAACCGTAATAAAATCCCTGAGCAAAGTCCAGTCCCATATCTCTCAGTATTTTATGAACTTCAATATTCTCAACATGGGAGGCAACACTCTTTATGTTAAAGCGTTGAAGCATCTCTACCATATGTCTTACAAGGACAAGATCCCTTCTATCAATGTTTATATTTTTTATTAAGGAACCTTCTATTTTTACATAAGAGACATCAAGATATTTTAGATACATAAAAGAAGAAAAACCGCTACCGAAATCCTTCAATAAAAACCCCACACCATGTGCCTTAAGACTATTTATAAGCTCAATAAAACGATTTATTGTTGGTAATGCCTCACTTTCCGTTATCTGAAAAATGATATTCTCCGGCAAGACATTGTATTTATTAAGAGTCTTGATAACGTCGTTTACAAAATCCTTATTAAAAAACCTTTCGACAGAGGCATTAAAAAACAGTTTTGGAGCCGTAATTGCAGACTTTTGCTGGATAGTATGGTATAAGGATATGCTCCTTTCAAAAATAATTCTGTCGATCTCTTCTATATATCCAAGTTCTGTTGCAGGCCTGATAAACTGACCTGCTAAAATATATCCATCTTCATCCTTAATTCTCGCATGTATATCATAACCGTATATCTTTCCTGATGAAATCTCTACTATAGGCTGGAAAAATGGTTGCACTCTTTCTTGCTGTATTGCCTTTTTTATAAAGTCACCCCTGACAGCCATCTCCATCATAACCTCTTTATCTTCTGTCTCTAGCATTATGACTTTGTTCTTACCCATATGTTTTGCTCTATAAAGTGCTACATCTGAGGCAGTAAGTAGTTCCTGCGCTTTTTCTCCATTGACAGGAAAGCTTGCCAGGCCAAAACTGGCCTGAACCTTAATATCTCCTGAAAGTATACTAACGGGAGTCTCACATAGCAGTCTTCGCAATTTTTCAGCAACTGTCAGTCCATTATCAGGGGAGGTCTCAGGCAAAATCAGAGCAAATTCATCTCCACCTATTCGTGCGGGTATGTCCGATTGTCTGACATTCGTTAATATAAAAGAGGCTATCTCTTTAAGTACCAGGTCACCAGTTGGATGCCCGAATGTGTCATTTATATACTTGAAATTGTCTATATCAATCATTAGGATGGAAAATTCATGATTATATCTCTTGGCTCTGTAAATTTCATACTCAAGAAGCTCCTCAAATTTGCGCCGATTATAAAGGCCAGTTAATGGATCTTTATATGAGAGTTCCTCAAGTCTCTTATAGTAATCCTGGATCGTTTGTAGCAATTTATTGAAGTGGTCTGTAAGATCTAAAATCTCTTTTATATAGCTTGTCCTGGGTATCCTTTTGTTTAGGTCGGAAAGTGCTATTATCTCGGCAATCACATCCATAAAGCTATGAATGGGTTTAATAATAAAGTATCTTAATGAAAAATAAAATATCAGGAATATAGCGATAATAAAGAGAGTAAAAAAGATTAGTCCTATGTTTATTAAGAAATCGAGAGAAATTTTAAGGTTTTGTATCGGATAAGTTACATCGATGACCCCAACAGTCATCTTTTTAGTAAAGTTGGTATGGCATCTTACGCAACTATCTTCTGCTTTGATAGGATATATGTATCTTAAATAACCATCCTGTTTCAGCAGGATCTCTTCTCCTCTTAAAGCTTTTTGGATTAATAAGTCACTATCTCTTAGTTCTTTCTCTCCGGGAATTTCCCCATACTGCTCAATTATCGGCCTGCCTCTGTAAACATTTATCCGCATCTCCGGTTCGACCTTATTTAACCGCTCCACAGTAGAAACTATCTCCTCCTTGGTCCAGCCTTTAACCATTCCTGAATATAGAGCCTGATACACAAAGCTTGTTATCTGTTTTGCATCATACTTTGCGAGATCATGAACCGCCTTTTCTTTTACAATTCTTGCAGTAATTAGAATAATAGCCAGAGAGACTAATGTAATAAGGATTATAAGCGTCAACGATAACCTGATAAAATCAGGCCTTTTCTGAAGCAATATCTTCTTGACAATTCTTCCTGGCAAAAAACCTCCTGGTTTTGTTTTATTTTTTAACTGCGCAGAAGGTTTGTCATATTATCTTTTCTCCAAACTTAACCTACAGGGAAGTTCGATAAAAGCTAATATTAACTTTATTTACCAAAAGGACATACCGGATACTTACATACCTTGCAATTAAGACAGAGCCCACCGTGCCCAAGTTCAGCCAGTTCATGCCTGCCAATATGCTCACCTGCAAGAATTCTCGGCAGGACCAGGTCAAATACGGTGGTTTTATGATACATCCCACAGGCAGGAATACCAAGAATGGGGATTGGTGATGAATCTCCCCCTCCACTCGGATTAAGAGTGGATAGATATGCCACGAGAAACATTGCTCCCGGAAGCACTGCTGAGCCATAATGCATCTCTGTAACTCCAAGCCTTCTTATTGCAAAGCGGGTCACATCATCAGGGTCCACAGACATTCCTCCGGTTGTTATCAACAGGTCAGCTCCTGCATCAATTAGCTCTCTCAGCCTGGCCTCTATATACGAAGCATCATCAGGTGCATAATATACCCCTACTATCTCTCCGCTGAATGTCTCGATCTTCTGTTTGATTATCGGGGCAAAAGCATCCTTAATCCTTCCATAGTAAACCTCATTGCCTGTAATCACAACTCCTGCTTTCGGCTTTCTGAGCGGCTTCACCGACAGAACACCGGCGCCTTCTCCATTGTGTCCATTTTTAGCCCCCTTTGCAATTCTTACAGCCTCATTCACAATCTGTTTCTTTACAACCAGGGGGATAGCCCTTGTGCCGGCAACTACCTGTCCTTTTTTGACGAGAGTGTTATTATGAAGTGTTGCACACATGACCTCACCAAGGGAATTAAAATCCAATAACCGCTCCTTATCAACCTTCAATAACCCATCCCTTGCAGCCAACATATTTATCTTGCCCTCCTTGGGCTCTCCCTCCATGATTACTCCATCACCAATTAATGCCTCTGCCATGGCATAGGCAGCATCATTCTCATGCATCTCATCGTCTGCAATCTTCAGGACATATAGTCTTTCTTTACCAAGTCGCTGAAGATGACAGATATCTTCCTCTCTGACCACATGTCCCTTCTTAAATGCCCTGCCTTTGAATTCGCCGGGTCTTATCTCCGTGATATCATGAGCCAGCACCATTCCAACGGCCTCCTGAACCGGAATTGTTTTTGTGTTATTTAAAGCCTGTTCATTGTTGTTGGTATCACACATAGCTGACCTCCATTAATATCAATCTGCTACTGTCCATATATCTTTTTAAATCGTCTGTCAACAATCTCTTTTATCCCGTCTTCGAGTTTTTTGTATTTTTCAAGAAAGCTTCTTGCCTCGTTGGTAAGCACAGTTCCTCCTCCGTTTTTTCCGCCTGTTCTGCGCTCAACGAGCTTTATCCCCAGCCTCTCCTCCATAGCATTAATATAACTCCATGCTTTTCTGTACGAGATATTTATCTCCTTTGCAGCCTGGTTTATGGACCCGTATTTGTCTATTGCTTCAAGGAGGAATCGCCGTCCTCTGCCAAAAACAGGTTCTCCGTCAACCTCAACCCATATTTTTGAGCGTATCTCCATTACCTGACGGTTTTGATATCCCTATCCTTCGTTATGACAAAAACGCATAACGAAACTTAAAAAATTACTCTTCCGTGGTAATCCTGATATTGCCCAGCCAGAAAACTCCCTTAAGAGGAGAAATGGCTCCGTAAATCGTACTCTCCACAATACGGCGTACGAAATCCTTATTTATTGGCACCTCTGAGTCATCTGCAACTATCCTTATGTTACCTGTAGCTATCGTAAGACTCACCTTCTTGGCACGAAAACCAAGGGTCGTTGAGATTGAAAGTACTACATTACCTATAAAATCCTGTGTAAATCTGTTCAGGGGTATTACAGTATCATTAACAATAAGCTCTGTCTTCAATCTGGTAATACCCTCCGTTTGCACAGGTTCTACATAGAACTGAGCCATTTACTCTCACCTCCCTCATATCTTGTACATATTCACCGCAGCTATCGCATTTGACCCTGCTGAGAGGTCTGCCTGGCATATCCTGTGGGGGAATCTGCACGGTTACTGATTGGCATGAAAACAGCTCATCGTCAGGCATGATCTTATACGCCTCCAGCTGACATTGATATTTATCATCGATCTCAGGAAAGTACTCCTTTGCCTTTTCTCTTGCCTCTTCCTTGGCTACAACCCTTACAGCTTTTCCTGATTCAAGATTTACAAAGGTTGCAGCCATTTTTCCGTTATCAACAAACCTCATTGTTCTCTTCCCAAGACTACAGCCTGTAACAGATTGCAATGCATCGGTAGCACAACGATCTATCTCCACAAAAAGATAGATCTTCTTTCTATCCTGCCCTTTCGGATCGGTTATTCCTATCTTCCTGAGTCCGTAAATCGCCATTCTCACACCAAGTACCTGCCCAGGACAGAGATGTCCGTGAATCCTTACGGACTCTTCAAGAAGCTCTTCGAAATTCATAAATTCATGATAACTTATAGCAATGTTAATTTTTTATTAATTTTTGTTAAAGAAATATTAAGACGGAATATCAAAGCATTAGCACACAAATTCAGTAAATTGTCAATCTGGAAAAAGTGGTAGAAAACCGTTTTAACCAGGCTTGAATTTGCATTCATATTGCTGCTAAAATGGTAGTGAGATGGAAGAAATTGGCGTTGTCAAGAGAATTGATGGAGTTGTTGCCCAGGTACTTGTTGAAAGAAAGAGTATCTGCGACAAATGCACCGAAGGAAAATGCCATCTCATCGACGGCGGAGCGATTATTGAAGCCTTTAATCAGGTAAAGGCGAAGGAGGGACAGAGAGTCAGAGTTGTATTCAAGCCATATTCCTACCTGAAAGGGTCTATCCTCATTTATGGTGTTCCGGCATTAGCCCTGATCCTGGGAGCCATCTTCGGAAAGGAATTCTTAAGTGATTTCATAAAAGCCTTTGATCCGGATCTGCTGTCCGCCATTACCGGATTCGGACTATTTGTGATAGCCTTTATAGCAATACGATTTATTACAAAAAATATGGAAAAGAAGGTGGAATACAAACCGGTAGTTGAAGAGATTCTCGACTCTGATACGGATGATATCACTGAATAATACGTATATACAACTTTGTGCAATAGCCTCAGAATCCTCAAAAAACAATCACTACAATAAGGGGGTATTATGGCAAAGGTGGATGTATCCAAACTAAGGAATTTTTCCGTTGTTGCCCATGCAGGTGCTGGTAAAACATCCCTTGTAGAGGCAATGCTCTTTAACGCCGGAGTTATTGACAGAATGGGTAGTGTGGATGCCGGCAATACTGTAACGGATTATGAACCAGAGGAGATTGACCGTAAGATAACTATCACATCGGCCATAGCTTATTGTGACTGGACCGGCCACCGGTTCAATATTATAGACACACCAGGCTTTATAAATTTCATAGAAGACACAAGGGGCTGTCTGAGGGTATCTGACGGAGCACTTCTGCTGGTGAGTGCTATTTCAGGTGTTAAGGCGGAAACGGAAAAGATATGGAAGTATGCCTGCGAATACGAACTCCCAAGGCTGATATTTATAAATAAACTTGATAGAGAAAATGCCAACTTTTTAAGGGCACTTGACGAGATAGAGAAGTCTTTCGAATCAGAAGCAATCCCCCTGAACATCCCCATAGGTGAAGGTCCCTCAATCAAAGGGGTTGTGGATCTGATACGTATGAAGGCATATCAGTACACAGATGGAAAAAAAGAGGAAATCAGCATACCCGATGAACCTCGGATAGAGGAGTTCAGAAAAAAACTTGTTGAGAAGATTGCAGAGGCTGACGATGATCTTTTAGAGCGGTATCTTGAAGGCGAAGATCTGACTGAAGAAGACCTCCTCAAAGGTGTCAAGGAGGGGTCATTAACAAGACGTTTCATACCTGTGGTGTGCGGAGCAGCAACGGCAAACATCGGCATAGACATCCTCATGGACTCAATAGTGCTCTGTCTGCCATCGCCGGAGGAGATGTCAAGAATTAGTCCTATTAGAGGCAAAAACCCTGTAGACGGCTCAGAAATCATCAGAAAACCTGATGCCTCAGAGCCCTTCTCTGCCTATGTATTCAAGACAATTGCAGACCCCTTTGCAGGCAAACTTACGGTTATGAGAGTCTATTCGGGTACTTTAAAATCAGACTCAAACGTTTATAATCCCGGAACTGACACAAAAGAACGGATCGGACAGGTCTCGTATCTGCTTGGTAAAAAGCAGATCTCTGCACAAACACTCGGGCCCGGAGAGATTGGAGTTGTAGCCAAACTGAAGGCCACCAATACCGGAGATACCCTCTGTGATGAAAACTCTCCTATTGTATTTGAAAAGGTAAAATTTGCAGAACCTATTATCTCTTATGCAATAGCACCAAAGAGTAAGGGAGACGAGGAGAAGGTCAGTGCCGGTCTTCAGAAGATTTTAGAGGAGGACCCCACCCTTTCTTACCATCGTGACGATGAGACAAAAGAAATGATAATTTCCGGAATGGGACAGGTACACATTGAGATAGCACTTCAGAAACTGAAGAGAAAATTTGGTGTCGAGGTGGAGATGAAGACACCGAAAATACCCTATCGCGAAACAATCAAGGCCAGAGCAAAGGCCCAGGGTAAATACAAGAAACAGTCAGGAGGTAGAGGTCAGTATGGTGACTGCTGGATAGAAATAGAGCCATTGCCCAGAGGTGAGGGTTTTGAATTTGTTGACAAAATCGTAGGAGGCGTAATACCAAAGCAGTACATACCGGCTGTGGAGAAGGGAATTGTTGAGACAATGAAGGAAGGCATTCTGGCAGGTTACCCCATGGTCGATGTGAAGGTAACCCTTTATGACGGCTCCTACCACTCCGTTGATTCCTCTGAGATGGCTTTTAAGATCGCAGGCTCCCTTGCAATTAAGAAGGCTGTAATGGAAGCAAAGCCGGTTCTGCTTGAGCCTGTAATGAAGGTAGAGGTTATTACTCCAGAGGATGCCCTGGGCACGGTTATAGGAGACCTGAATGCAAAACGCGGAAAGGTTCAGGGAGTGGAACCTCAGGCAGGAGGCAATCAGAAAATAATAGCCCTTGTACCCATGGCAGAGATGCTTACCTATGCCAACCAGTTACACAGTCTAACCTCTGGAAGGGGGCTTTACTCTATGGAATTTTCCCATTACGAAGAGGTGCCAGGGCACCTTGCCCAGAAGATTATTGAAGAGAAAAAAGCTGAAAAAGAGACTGAAAAATCATAAACCTGGTTCTGGCCACAGTGTCAGCCGTTGCAGACACTGTGGCCAGACCTCATTCTCACCTTGGAATTCTATCCGCACCCTCATATTTTAAATCAAATAATCTTACCAAACGACATAATCCCGGCATAAGCATATGTTTTAATTAAAGATTTCTTGTTTCTGTCCGATATAACAGTAATAAAACAACAAGAGAGGAGGCGTCTATGTTATCAGGACAATTCATTGCTTTTCAGTTAAATAACGAAGAGTTTTCCATCCCCATACTCCAAGTGCAAGAAATCATAAAGCCGGTACCAACCACGAAAATTCCCGAGTCTCCTGATTACATAAATGGAATCATTAATTTAAGAGGCAAAGTCATTCCTGTAATCGAGTTAAAAAAGAGGATGGGAATTAATGACAATGGTGCTGACACAAGAGACAAACGTATCATTGTTGTAAATGCTGGAAGACTTACAATAGGAGGCATAGTTGATAATATAACCGGTGTAATTGATATTACCGAGGATATTGTCGAGACGAATATAGAACTTGTCTCCTCTGCTAAGGATGACTACATAAAAGGTGTGGCAACCCTGAGTAGTGATAGAATTGTACAGATACTGGACTTTACAAAGCTCCTTTCCGGAATTGATCTCTACCTCCTTCAAGAAAACATCATCAACGAAGAACTTAGCGAGGACGGATCTGTGATTGTCACTAAAAAGGTCTCAGGCATGGGAGGCGAGTACATTATCAAAGAGGTAAAAGAACGGCTAATAGAACAGGCTGAATCAAAGGGCGTGGAGAAAGAAACAATAGAACAGATAATGGTAAAAATACAACTATTTCTTGATGCACTTTCAGAAGGTGCACTGGAAGAAGCAGAACGGATTCTCCTTGAGCTGTCAACCGTAGGAGAGAAGGAACTATTTACAGAGGTTGGCAAAATCACAAGAAATCTCCACAATGCACTAACGGAATTCAAGACCCTTATCGATCCGAGGCTGAAAAACATGGCCCTTGAGGAAATGCCAGAGGCAGCAGACAAGCTACAGTGGGTCATTACAAAAACTGAAGAGGCTGCAGAAAAAACTATAGGTCTGATGGAGAAGAATCTCTCTCTTCAGAGTGATATAGTAAAGAGGCTGGACATCCTTGATGATTTTCTGAAGCAAAAAGAGATGGAAGATGGAGAAGAAAAGGAGGCAATACGATTCCTGAGACGATCTCTTGAGGAGATGAATACGGATTTCATGGAAGTATTATTAGCACAGGAATACCAGGACCTTACGGGTCAGATAATAAAACGGGTTATCACTCTTGTAACAGAGCTTGAGGGTCAGCTTGTAAGATTAATAAAGGTTTTTGGGGTTAAGATAGAGCCTGAGAAGAAAGATGAATATCTCAAAGGCCCGACAACAGAGGAGGCAGAAGACTCTCTTACCTCCCAGGAGGATGTTGATGCATTACTGAAGGAGTTCGGTTTTTAAGCCTGTTTATAGGAAGGAGATAATTTCCCGAACATCCCACGAGCCATAGCCTCGTCCTCCAAATGTTCCATTACTCCGTATTCCCTGGCTCAGCGCGAATATGGAGAACCGACAAGAACCATCCCTGGATTTATCTGAACAGCCACTTTATTTATTGATATTTCAAAGACAATGCAGTATTATATCTTTAAGAACCCCTGCAAGGAGGTACAAAATGGCAAAGGAAAAATTACCGAAGCAGTACTCCCGTATTAAAAAGAGATACAAGGAACTTTTCAGGGCTGTGGGAAATCTGGGTAAAGTTGTCAGGAAACAGGGGCCGATTGATGAAAAAACATCCCATCTAATCCAGCTTGCTGCTTCGGCGGCTATACGTTCAGAGGGAGCAGTTCACAGCCACGCACGAAGGGCAATAGAGGCAGGGGCATCTCCCGAGGAAGTCTATCATGCAATAATTCTGCTTACCAGCACAATAGGCTTTCCCACTGTTTCGGCTGCTTTAAGCTGGGTCGATGATATACTCATGGAGGAAGGACAGGAGAGTTGAAACGTTTTTATCCTTTAAGCACCTCCGGATTGGTATGGGGAATGAATAAGGCAGAAGGGAAATTGCTCATAAACTCCCTGTCCGTATTCATCTCCTTGTAGGTTATTATCTGATGAATCATCTCAATCTCCTTAAGAAGTTCGGCATTATGTAGCAGTGCTCTGGCACCTGCTATGGATGTATTTCCCACTGCTACAAATCTCTCTCTGTCCACATCCGGTAGCATGCCAAGGAGGATTGCCTTTTCGACTCTAACACCTGAGCCAAGGGCTCCGGCTATATAAAACCTTTCTATATCAGAAAAGCTCAAGCCCAGTGAGGCGAGCATTACATAAAGGGATGTAAACATAGCAGCCTTAGACCTGAGAAAATTCTCCACCTCCCTCTGTTTAATCCCGATCAAACCATGCTCACCTTTGGCAACCACGAATAGATCTTCTCCGTTTTCATCCACTTCAAGAGGAGCCTTTTCAGTGAACCTTCCTTGTCTATCTATTATTCCCGTCCTGTACATCTCGGCAATCAGATCAATAACTCCTGAACCACATATTCCCTGTGCAGGAGCATCTTCAATTGTAAGATAACTAACCTCTTTGGTCTTGTCATCAATGTCTATTCTATAGATTGCCCCGGACTCTGCAGTCATACCAGAGGAAAGTATGCCTCCCTCTAAAGCAGGTCCTGCAGCTCCTGCTCCCACAAGAATCCAATCCTTTGTACCCACAACCACCTCCGCATTTGTACCCACATCAATAAGCACGGAGGGAAGATCGGACTTGAAAAGCCCTGTGGAGAGGATTCCCGAAATAATATCTCCTCCCACATAGCTACCGGCATTCGGGAAAATATATACTGTAGCCAGAGGGTTTGTTGTCAGTCCAAGGTCC
This sequence comes from Thermodesulfovibrio sp., assembly GCA_027050975.1. Taxonomy (GTDB): domain Bacteria; phylum Nitrospirota; class Thermodesulfovibrionia; order Thermodesulfovibrionales; family JdFR-85; genus JALUAR01. Next base: position 4,984 of record JALUAR010000108.1, on the reverse strand, counting down.
TTTGCTGAAAAGAATCCCGGCTTAAAGACCACCGGGATATAGGGTTCAACCGGAATGGTACTTACATCAAGACCAAGGAGAAAATGGGTCATCACGGTATTACATGCAATTGTTACCGCATATATCCCTTCGGAAGATATCCCTGCCTTCTGGGTTAACTCTCCAATAAGTCTGTTCAGTCCCCTGACGAGGGTCTCCCGCATCTCATCCAACTTACCTGTCATCGCATAATGAATCCTGCTGAGAAGATCAACGCCATAGGTTGTTTGAGGATTGACCAGGCGTATTTTTCCAACTTCCTCCATGGCTTTCAGGTCATGTAGTGAAGCCACAATATTTGTGGTACCTATATCAATGGCTAATCCCCAGAATTGCTCTGCATCTATTTCTACCAATACATCGGCTGCATCACTTATTGCGAAGAGTGGGCTTATCTTGTAATTATTTCGCCGGAGTTCCTGAGGAAGCATCCTCATTAGAGAAAGGGGAATCTTTAAGTCCCGTAAGCCACTGGCCTCTTTCAGTCTTTCCACATCCGCCCTTTTGTCATCTGATGTGGGAGAAGGAAGAGACAGAACCATCTGATAACATAGAGACTTGCTCATCTTCTCTGCTCAAAAACCACCTTTCCCATGTCAGATGTATCATATCCTCCCAGATTCTGGACCATGCTTTTGAATTCACGGTCCTCAGTAATAATAGAAATAAGGGCCTCTATCTGGGGCATTTCAAGATACTTAACAGGCACCACAAGATCATATCTCTCTTTTGCTACAGGTATGAAATCAAGACCAAGAGCCACTGCAGCCGTGAGTATTCCCATACCTGCATCTGCAACACCCGATGCTACGGCTGATGCCACCCCCATATGAGTATACTCCTCTCTGTCGTATCCGTGAATATCCTCTGGTCTGATGCCTTTGTCTCTGAGACATTTATCCGTCAGGAGCCTTGTTCCGGAGCCGGCCTGCCTGTTGATAAAAATCACATCTTTTCTGGTAAGATCCTCAATTGATCTGATCCCTTTCGGATTTCCCTTTTTTACTATCAATCCCTGCTGTCTGTACACAAGGTTTATCAACTGCAGATCCACATCTTTGAGAAGCTTCTCTATAAAAGGTATATTGTACTGTCCTGAGCTTTCATCGAGCAGATGGGTGCCTGCGATATGGGCCTCTCCACGTTTGATAGCCATCAACCCACCCATGGAACCAACATGGGCAGATGATAGACTGAAGGCAGGATACCGTTTTTTTAACTGATTTGCCAAGATGTCCAGGGCATTATCATGGCTACCGATACATACAATCGTACCTTCTATCTCCCTGATCGACTTGAGCAGCTGTGCCTGAACAGCGGTGTTAGCAGCAATCCCCTCATTCATGGCAGGGATATGCACTATTGCATCGGCACGCTGCAGTGTCATAAGGGCTCCAGCCCCTCTTCTGATAGGTGTTGCAATGTATCTGTCCGTAACCTTTCCAATCTTTACCCTCAAAAACTCATCATGTCCGAGTGAGGAATGTACAGATCTTGAAAGATAGGCAGTGATTGTGTCTCTGGGATCGGGCTCCATGCCAAGGAGGCGATAAACAAGACCTTTTGCAAAGAGTTCAAAGGTTATAAAGGCGCTAACAGGATAACCCGGCAGACCTATAATCCCTTTGTTATTGATCGAACCAAGTATAATCGGCCTGCCCGGTTTTATACTCACTCCGTGAAGAATAATCTCTCCCATTGATTCTATAACATGTGACGTAAAATCCTTTGTTCCGGCTGAGGTACCTGCAATTATCACTACAGCATCACTATGCTCTACTGCCTTCTGTAGATGTTCCTTGAGCAGATCCACGTCATCAGGTACGATCTCGTCCCTGATCCACTCTCCTCCCCACTGCCTGACCATGGCTCCGATCATGTAGCTGTTAGAGTCTATAATCTTCCCTTTTGTTAGCTCCTCACCTGGACTGATAATCTCCGCGCCTGTAGGAATAATGGTTATCCTGGGTTTTCTTCTTACATATACCTCTGTATTTCCACCTGCAAGCATGGCTCCGATATCCACCGGACCAATAAGGTGATTTTCCGGCAGTATCAATTCAGTCTGAACAATGTCCTCACCTACTGTTCTTACATGCTGATATGGTGTAACCGGAGAGTGGATAACTATGAACTTTCCCTCTTGATGAACATCCTCCACCATGATCACCGCATTGAATCCATCCGGAAGTGGCTCCCCTGTATTTACAGGGACAGCCTGTTCAGGTACCTTAAGTTTTAAAGGGTTTGTTTCCGAAGCCCCGAAGGTTTCGTTAAACCGGACAGCATAACCATCCATGGCGGATGAATGAAAGAAAGGAGACGATATTTTGGCAAATACAGCTCTGGAGGTCACTCTACCGAGGGAGTCTGATACTGCTACAGTCTCTTCCTCGGTTGGGGATATTCTATTGAGGAATGCCTGCCACTTTTTAAGGGCTTCATCAAGAGGAAGATTGCTCTGGTATATCCTCCTTCTGACCTTCACTGCTTGGCTGCTACCTTCTGCTCCAGTTCAACAACCTTGGACTGATCTTTCATCCTTGAACGTCCCTCAAATACTCCACCCTCAATAATGGTAAGCTTCTTTGTCTGTACATCACCATATACACGGCCCTTTGATTTTATCTCGAGAGACTCACTGGCAATGATGTTTCCTTCAATCGTACCTCCCACAATAACTCCCGTGGCATAAATGTCACCCTTCATATAGCCCTTCTCACCTATAACAACCCAGTCAGCACGGATATTTCCCTCAAACTTCCCATCAATACGGATCGTGCCTTTAAGCTCAGCCTCTCCTTTTATTGATGAGTTTGCCCCTATGAAGGTCTCAATCTTGTCGCTTCGTTTGCTTAACACTATTCCTCCTCAAATATGATTTTGGATTAACAGGTTTTTTATCTATCCAGACCTCATAATGGACATGCGGACCGGTGGTATTACCGGTAGAGCCAACATACGCAATAATATCACCCCGTTTAACCTTTTGTCCCACTTTCACAATAATCTTTCTGTTATGGGCATAACATGTTGTATAGCCAAAGCCATGCTCTATAACTACCAGCCTTCCGCTTCCTCCGCTCCAGCCAGCAAAGCTTACTATCCCGTCTGCTGTTGCCCTGACAGGAGTTCCCGGCCATGCCGCGATATCAAGGCCGGTATGGAAAAGTCTCTTACCTGTTTTGGGATGTTTCCTCCAGCCAAAAGTGGAACTTATATAACCGTCATCAACAGGCATCCCCATAGGAGTGGCAAAGTACAGATCCCTCTGTTGTCTCAAATAGTCTCGTATCTCACCAACAGTATCCATCGTTCTTTCTATCTGCCGTTTGAGTAATTCCATGTCAAGGGAGCCAAAGTCCGTTGCATCAAGGCTTTCCAGAATCTCCTCTTTCGTTTCAAGGGAAAAGAGCCTTTTAAATCTCGACTCTGCCTTCTTCAGGGACTGTATTGTAGTGGTGAGGTCTCGGAACTGATCCTTATAAAAATCCAGTTGGTCCTTGAGTTCATAGTACTCCTTGGTTGTCACCCCAACGGAAATAATGAAGGCGGTAAAAGAAAGCCAAAGCGTAACAACCAGGATAATTCCGAAGGAAGGAAGTTTAAGCCTGAAGGGCTTTCCGTTACTATGTGGTATAAGAAGAATTGTAATAGGTGTAAAAAGTCTTTTAAAAAACTTCTTAAGCCTACGCATAATTTACACCCTTCTGACCTTTAACAATATCTCCTATTATAAATGCCTGATACCCGGAAGATGCAAGGGCCTCAACAGCTGCATCGGCAAACTCATCGGAGGTAATTACCACATATCCGATCCCCATATTGAATACCCTCCGCATCTCTTCCTCGGAGATCTTCCCTACGCTTCTTATTTTTCCAAAAATAGGAGGCTCAGGCCATGACCCTATCTTTATCTTTGCACCGAAGCCCTCTGGCAAAACCCTTGGCAGGTTGCCCGGAATTCCTCCACCGGTGATATGAGCCATTGCCTTGATGGGAATCGATTTTTCCATAAGGCCCTTCACAGCTCTGACATATATACGCGTAGGCTCCAGTAATTCCTCACCAAGCGTGCGTCCTATCTCATCCATATACGTCTCCGGCCCATATCCCTTTATCTCAAAAAAGAGTCGCCTTACCAGAGAGTATCCATTGCTGTGAATACCGCTTGAGGAAATCCCTATAATCCGATCTCCCTCTTTCACATCTTTACCGTCAACTATTCTGTCTCTGTCCACTATACCCACGGCAAATCCTGAAAGATCATACTCCCCATCGGCATAAAAGCCGGGCATCTCTGCTGTTTCTCCACCAATAAGGGCACATCCGGCCTCCTTGCAGCCCTTAACAATTCCCTTAATCACCTCAGAAGCCTTCTCGGAACTCAACCGACCGGTGGCAAAGTAATCAAGAAAAAAGAGCGGTTCTGCACCGAGAGTGATGATATCATTTACACACATTGCCACCAGGTCAATTCCTACCGTATCATGCCTGTCACAAAGAAAGGCAATCTTAAGTTTTGTGCCAACACCATCGGTTCCACTAACCAGTACAGGTTTTTTGTATTTTTCGATATCAATCTCAAAAAGAGAACCAAAATGGCCTATATCGGATAAGACTCCCTTTCTAAAGGTCTCTTTCACCAGCGAAGAGATCAGACGCACAAATCTATCACCCTCTTCAATGTCAACTCCAGCAGCCTTATAGGTTAACTCTTCCGTCATCGTATCCCATAAAAATAATTATCGTTTCAATACCCGAATCCCTTTAAGTCACGCACACCAAAGTCACGGTCTTTAACAAATAAAAAGGAAAAATTAAGTCTTCTTACTATATTTTACTTAAGAATTGGCATATTAACCACCATTGCATTATAGAAAAATTTATTTTGTAGAGGCAAGTCAAAAGGTAAGGACGGCATCTTTTTCAGAGAGCATATTAC
>JALUAR010000107.1:53933-57860 GCA_027050975.1 Thermodesulfovibrio sp. | reverse complement strand
AGATAACTGTGATATAATTTTACCATAATTTTAAGTGTCTCATCAGGGAGGTATGGCATGAGCAAGAGAGCTCTTCTTGTCATCGATATGCTGAATGATTTTGTCCTGGAAGGCGCACCACTTGAGGTGCCGGAGTGCCGCAAAGTCATCCCCGCCATAAAGAGAGAGATCGAAAAGGCTCACAAAGCCAAGGAGCCTGTAATATACATCTGCGATGCCCACGAGCCTGAGGACGAAGAGTTCAAACGTTTCGGATGGCCACCCCATGCTATCAAGGGAACCAAGGGTTCTCAGATTGTTGATGAACTAAAACCCACAAAGGATGATATTGTCATTGAAAAGACCACCTATTCCGGGTTCTATAAGACAAAACTTGACAACACCTTAAAAACTCTCGGGGTTGATACACTGAGACTTACAGGATGTGTAACACATATCTGCGTAATGTTCACAGCCTCTGATGCGGTACTCAGGGGATACAATGTAGAGGTTGTAGAGGAGGCGGTTGCAGGACTATCCAAGGAAGACCATGATGCAGGCTTTAGGATAATGAAAAACGTCTTGGGAGTCAAGCTTATATAATGGATTTTGCCGAGGCAAGAAGGCTAATGGTTGAGACCCAACTCATCCCCAGAGGGATCAGGGATGAGAGGGTTATCAATGCAATGCTTAAGGTGCCCAGGCACCTCTTTGTCAATGAAGCCATCCGCTATAGAGCCTATGATGATTCAGCCCTTCCCATTGGTGAAGGTCAGACCATCTCCCAACCCTATATGGTAGCTGTCATGACGGAACTTTTAGAGCTTTCAGGCAATGAAAAGGTTCTCGAGGTTGGTACTGGTTCGGGATATCAGGCAGCAATACTGGCTGAACTGGCAAAAGAGGTCTATTCTATTGAACGGTTTGAGGATATTGCAAGGCAGGCTGAGCAGATTCTCCGTGAAATAGGGTATGATAATGTCTATATTTTTGTCGGTGATGGCACCGAGGGACTTCCAGAGCATGCCCCGTTCGATCGTATTATTATTACTGCCGGAACCCCTAATGTACCTGAAACATTAAAAAATCAGGTAAGTGATGGAGGGATAATTGTGGCTCCCGTGGGTAGCAGGTTCAGTCAGCAGTTGGTAAAACTACGCAAACACGGAAAAACATTCAAAGAGGAATACCACACCCCCTGCGTATTCGTTCCACTGATCGGAAAGTATGGCTGGAAAGAATAGAATGATCGAAATTATCGACCTTCATAAATCCTTCGGTAAGAAAAGCGTTCTGCGTGGTATAAATCTGCATGTAGAGCGCGGTGAAAGTATGGTTGTTATCGGAGGTAGCGGCTCAGGAAAAAGCGTGCTACTGAAGCATATAATCGGTCTTCTCAGACCTGACAAGGGGCAGGTTATCATTGATGGAACAGACATCACCAAACTTAATGAAAAAGAGTTGTATGAGATGAGAAAGCGCTTTGGTATGCTTTTTCAGGGTGCAGCACTCTTCGATTCCATGACTGTCTGGGAAAATGTTGCCTTTGCACTAATAAGACACACCGGCATGTCACCAAAGGAGGCTCGTGAAATTGCCTCGGAAAAACTTAAACTTGTTGGGCTCACCGGTGTTGAAGATCTGATGCCCTCAGAACTGTCAGGAGGCATGAAAAAAAGGGTCGGTCTGGCCAGGGCAATAGCCCATGAGCCTGAGATAATCCTTTACGACGAACCCACCACAGGCCTTGATCCAATTATGGCAGATGCAATAAACGACCTGATTATAAATCTCCGCGAAAAACTGAAAGTAACATCTGTTACAATTACTCATGATATGAAAAGCGCCTATAAAATAGCAGACACCATAGCCATGTTATATGATGGGAGGATTATACATAGTGGAACTCCTGAGGAGATCAGAAATAGTGACAACCCTGTGGTAAGACAGTTTGTTACAGGAAGTGCTACAGGACCAATCAAGATCGAGGGGGTGACCGTATGAGGAATCTTTCCACTGAGATGAAGGTCGGTATATTTGCAATTGTGGTACTTTCCATCCTCACATACATGACCTTCAGGGTAAGTGGTACCGACTGGTTCAGAAAGGCAGGATATACCGTTTATGTTTACTTTAGCAATGTAGCAGGCCTTGATGAGAAAACGCGTGTGAAGATAGCCGGTGTGGATGCCGGTTTGATAGAAGAGATTCAACTGGAAAAAGGAAGGGCCAGGGTGACACTCAGAATTCTACCTCATGTTAAGATTTATCAGGATGCCAGGGCATTCATAAAGGCTACAGGGCTCTTAGGTGATAAATATCTGGAGATCAGACCAGGCACCGCTGAACCGGCACTGAAAGACGGAGACACCATCAGAAACGTCAGAGAGCCTATAGACATGGAAGAGATAGTCTATAATCTTGTCAGTGTCTCAAAAAGTATTCAAAGCCTCTCTGACAACATTAACGATATATTTGGAACAGAAGAGACAAAGAAGGCCCTCAGGGAGACAGCCAAAAATCTATCTCTTATTACCAAAAATCTCAACAGAGTCATAACAGAGAATGATGAACGTTTGAAGGAGACACTTAATGGTATCAAGGCATTGACAGCCTCCCTTAAAAAACTTATCGACGAAAACTCTAAGGGGATAACCACTACCGTTGATAATCTCAGAGAGACTACCACTGTAGTGAAGAAGGAGGCTCCCGAATTAATAAAAAAGCTTGATGCTGCTGCTACAGAGTTGAAAAGGGTCATAGAGGAGAATAGACCACGGATTGCAAGCCTTACAGAGAAGGCTGACGAAACCCTTGATTCTGTCAGCAAAATTGCAAAGAAAATAGAAAAGGGAGAGGGAACACTGGGCAAACTGGTTAATGATGAAAGGCTCTACGAATCCGTCAGCAATGCTGCCGAAGGGGTGGAAAAGACCATTTCAAGAATAGACAGATTCAGAACATACATAACCTTCAGGGGAGAGTATCTGTCAAAACCAAAGGATGGTAAAGGATACTTCTATCTTACCCTGAAGCCCAGACCGGACAAGTACTACATACTTGGCGTTGTGGGAGATCCTATCGGTAAGGTTACAACCACGGAAAAGGTCACCACTATAAATGGGGTTACCACTGTGGAGAAAGAGGAAACCGTTGAAAAAAAGGTCGAGTTTACCGCACAATTTGCCAAGAGATTTAAAAATATAGCCCTTAGAATAGGTCTTACGGAAAACACCTTTGGATTCGGCGTTGATCACTTTCTGCTAAACGACAAACTTACATTGAGGGCGGATGTATGGGATTTTGGCAATGATGAGGAAGGCTCGAAAAATCCACATCTAAAAATCGGTGTTGACTATAATATATACAAAGGCATATTTTTAAGTGGTGGTGTTGACAATATCCTTAACTCCAAATGGCGAGGACTCTATTTAGGTGGTGGCATAACCTTTGAAGACGAGGATTTCAAGTATCTCTTTGGTACAGTCCCAAGAATGCCTGTAAAGTAGTTATGGCAAAAAGATTAGGAGAGATTCTATTAGGTTTAGGCTATATTACCGAAGAGGATCTGCATAAGGCCCTCGAGACTCAGGAACGTGAGGGTGGCATCCGCCGTCTTGGTGATATTTTGGAGGAGATGGCCCTCAAGGAAGAGGAACTTGTACAGGCATTGTCTATCCAGTTCAACATACCTGTAATAAACAGAGAAGACCTTCCAAGTGAACTCCCTATTGAGCGTATCTCCTATGAGTTTCTAAGGGACAATCTGATACTCCCACTGAAGGTGGAGGATAACAGACTGATAGTTGCTCTCTCTGATCCAACCAAAACCTATGCCCTTGAAACACTGGAGGCAACCTTCGGCTATGAGGTGGAACCGGTACTTGCCAGCAGGTCTCTTATCATCACTCATCTTGAAAGCCTGTTTGCCTCGCGAGAGGCTGTGAT
>JALUAR010000107.1:0-53923 GCA_027050975.1 Thermodesulfovibrio sp. | reverse complement strand
GAAACGGGTCCTTGATGATGTGCAGGAAGACATCGGCATAACAGAAACATCAAAGGAGGTGGATCACCTCAAGGACCTTGCTCATGAAAAGGGTATTGTTCAGCTGGTAAACCTCATCATAGAAAATGCTGTAAGGGATCGTGCAAGTGACATACATATTGAGCCTGAGGAGGATCTTCTCAGGGTCCGTTACAGAATCGACGGTGTTTTGTACGAAAAGGAGGTTATCCCTGTACGGATGGCACCTGCTGTTGTCTCCAGGATCAAACTCCTTGCATCAATGAATATCGCCGAAAGAAGACTGCCCCAGGATGGTAGAATCGAAGGGAAATATGGAAATAAAGAGATTGACATCAGGGTCTCGACTATTCCAACCGTTCATGGCGAGAGCCTGGTTATGCGAATACTTGACAGGGGCTCAACCTTTATTGGTCTTGAAGAACTCGGCTTTGACTCCTATCTCCTGAACCAGTATATAGAACTCATTCATAAGCCCTACGGCATGATTCTTATAACAGGACCCACGGGAAGCGGTAAGAGCACAACACTCTATGCATCACTTGATAGAATCAACTCTCCTGATAAAAAGATAATTACCATTGAGGAACCTGTAGAGTATATTATGAAGGGAATCAATCAGATAAATGTCAGACCCAAAATAGGTCTCACCTTTGCCAACGGCCTGAGGCATATCGTCAGACAGGACCCGGATATTATTATGGTGGGTGAAATCAGAGATCTGGAGACAGCAGGTATAGCAATTCATGCCGCCCTTACAGGCCATCTGCTTTTCAGTACACTCCACACAAACGATGCTCCCGGAGCAATTACAAGACTGATCGACATGGGCGTTGAGAACTATCTCGTCTCATCAACTCTTATAAGCGTTATGGCCCAGCGTCTCGTCAGGCGTATATGCCCGGATTGTAAAGAGGAGTATTTTCCCGGAGATGATATAACATCTGAGTTTAATCTTCCGAAGATGCTTTTCAAAGGCAAAGGCTGTAACAACTGTGCGGGAACAGGCTACAGAGGGAGGATAGCCATTTTTGAGCTACTGATTATTAACGATGAGATAAGAGAGATGATTATGGAAAAGGCCACTGTCAGGCAACTGAGAGAAAAGGCTATAGAACTTGGTATGAGAACGCTCCGTGAGGATGGGCTCGCGAAGGTCAGAAAGGGGATAACCACTATAGATGAAGTTCTGAGGGTAACCCAGGTAGAGCTTTAATATGGGTAAGCACCTTCAAGCCAACAGAGGTGGTTATGCCCTTATAATGACCATATGGGTACTGGTCTTCCTCACAATCGTTGCAATGAGCTTTAATCTTTCAAGCAGGCTTTCCAGGGCAATGACAAGAAACTTCAAGGAGGAAACACAGGCATATTATCTCGCAATGACCGGCTACCATGAAATACTTCGACTCATTCAGACAGATAAAGACCCGGCTGTGGATTTTATAGATGAGGAAGGACATTTTTACCTTGACAAGGAATCAGCCCCTATACCCGAGCGGATCGTCTCGGATGATGGTGTCATAAATATTAAGGTACAGGACGAAGAGGGAAGGCTAAATATAAATCGTATTAACGAGGCACTGCTTAGAAGGGTCTTGCATAACATCGGGATAGAACCTGAAACCGAAGACGAGTTGGTTGACTCCCTTAAGGATTGGCTTGATCCAGATGATCTTCATCGACTTAACGGAGCAGAGGATGAATACTACACAAGCCTCGGGTATAGCACAAAAAACGGAAGATTGGACTCAATTGATGAACTGCTCCTGATCAAAGGTTTTAGCAGCGATATACTCTATGGGAAGGGTGGCAAGCCCGGCCTTAAAACGGTATTTACAACCTTTGGTAGCGGAGGACTCAATATAAATACATCAAACAAAGAGATAATGAGCATTCTGGGGCTTTCCGATCTGGATATCGAAACGGTCATGAGTCAAAGAACCGTAACCATAGGAGGCTACAGGATGATTCCTCCCCAGTTCACAAGACTGGGATTTTCAAAGACAGCAACCACCTACTTCAGAATCAAAATCGAAGGCAGACCATCGGGAAGCACAATTTCGTATAATATAGATACTGTTATAAAAAGAAGACTTGCTCTTAAAGGCTTTGAGACAGAAACGCTTTACTGGAGAGAGGATGTCAGTTACAATAGCTCTGAGAATAAAACATAAAGCATATCAACTCTGCATTGTCAAGGATGGTTTTTCCAGAAGGATAATTAAGCTCTATGACGAGATAACCGTTCCAGACAGAGAAATACTTATATCACGTCTGAGGGATGACCTTTCTGAGATACTGAAGACCTACAGGCCTCAGAAGGCCGTACTTCTGCTTCCGTTCCGTTATATAACAACCACCACATTAAAGCTTCCGCTAAAAAAGCGTAGAGAGATAGAGCAGGCATTACCCTTTGAGCTTGAAAAAAGCCTTCCTTTGCCTGTGGATGACTATAATATCACATTCTATATAAAAAGGCGGGATTTGAAAGAGACCGAGGTTGTGGCAATGTCTATTCTAAAAAAAGAGACAGAACAGTATGTTGCGGTACTGGAAGAGTTCGGAATCACAACAACAGCAATAAAGTCTTATTTCATCGAAACGATTAATACAATCCTTCAGCAAGGTCTTATCAAAAAACAGAAGGATGCTGTTTTTATCCAGGAAGAGGAGGGACATTTCAATATAGCATATATCAAAGACGGAAAGGCAGCAGAGTTCAGGCATACAAAAAACAGCAACCTTGTACAGGCTGCCCTGAAATCCCTTTCTACCGAACCCCTGCCTGTTTACTTCTCAGGCTCTCCTTCAGCAGGGCTCGATATCGATATCAGAGAGGAGATTTCAGTTGATCCTTACTCGGTTTTACTCACTTCCCTAAGAGAGAGAGGTCCCCTAAAACTCAATTTTATGCCCAGATCAAAGCAGCAGAGCCAATTGCGTTTTATCTATGCCCTTGGGGCTCTGGCTCTCTTTAGTCTCATTCTCCACTCCCTTTCGATTGTGATACCTTACTATCGCAGTCAAACTGCATTAAAAAAGATAGAACATCAAATATCAACAATCGAGTCTCAGGCATCGGATGTTCTTGAAATGAGCAAAAAACTGGACGCACTCGAACGCGAATTAAACGAGATCACATCCATACGCCATCAGGGACTACTTGCAATAAAGGCACTGGAGGAACTGACCAGGATATTGCCTGAGCATACATGGGTCACTATGTTTAAGTACAAAGCAGGAAGCATTGAGATAGCAGGCTTTTCCGAACGTGCTGTTGACATTATCAAAAGGCTGGAGGCATCTGATCTGTTTAAAAATGTAAGGTTCACCTCACCGGTTATTTCCAGACAGGGTAAGGAGAGATTTGTGCTAAGAATGGAGATTGAGGGATGGAAAGAAGGATAACAATACTCATAGCATTTCTGATATTGGTGGCTCTGGAGTTTTTTTATTTACAGCCTCTCCAGCAAAAACAGCCTGAAATAAAGGAAGAGTTGTTCATTAAGACAAGAAAACTCCAGAAATACATTGCCTTGACAAAAAGAACCGAAGAGATCAAAAAGGAACTTTCCAGCACAGAGCAACGCCTGTCAGAGATACAGAAGGGGCTGATCTCGGCAAGAAGCGAGTCGATAGCTCTTGTATCTATTCAGGAGATAATCAGGAAATATGCCGACGAGTCATCCCTGCAGGTAACATCAATGAGACCTCTGGATAAGATAGATTACAGCTATTATGTGGGGCTGCCCGTACAGATCACTGTCACAGGAAACATAAAAGAGATTACAGAGTTCCTGAAAAATGTTGTCAACGCTCCCTATATCCTGACTATTGAATCAATAAATGTCAGAGTTATAAACATCAGGAATCCTTACAACCTCAGACTAAGGGGAAGCTTTGTCGGATATATGAAAAAGAGGAGTGAGAAATGATCGTCCGTGCTGTTATATCTGTAGGCATATTCGTTGTTTTCATATTATCTCTTATAAATTTTTATCAGAATGTAATAAAATATCAGGAAACAAAGCCCCTGAATTCTCCAAAGGAAAAGATACAGAAAGTTATCAGTACAAATGATAAGGCGGCGGCAGATAAGATAACCTGGGATATGGAAATACTTGAAAAGAACATTTTCAGTCCTGACAGAAGTTTTTCTCCAGTACAAGAAAGTGAAACATCGGAAGAGACAGAGGATTCACCGATTAGGCCTAATCTGAAACTTATCGGAGTGGTACTAAACCAGTACAATGAATATATCGCATACATTAAAAGAGAGGGTGAAAAGCCTGTGGGCCTTAGAGTTGGTGAAAGAATCGATGACTCCGAGATTATAGAAATCAACGATCGGACAGTTAAAATAAGATGGAAAGATGAGGAGTTCGTCCTAACTCTAAAAAACATGAAAAATACAGAATAAAAAGAGGTAAGTCATGAAGATACCGAAAAGAATCACTGCTCTGTTTTCTGTTCTTTTCCTGTTTTTCCTCATATCGTGCACCTCAACCAAAGAGGTTAGACCTCAGCTAGAGACTGTGCCTCCTCCTGAAAAAAAGGCGGAGGAGGAAAAAATCGTTCTTCCCGAGATTAATAAGGAGGTGGTTGAAAGGCCAAAGCGCGTGGAAACGCTCGCCAAACCCAAAGAGCCGATCCGCGTTGAAAACGATGCAGACCAGAGATACATTGTTCTTAACTTCGACGGAGCGGACATAGAGACAGTAATATCAACAATAAGCGAACTCCTGGGAATCAATTACGTCATTTCACCCGGCATCTCGGGCAAGGTAACAATTCAGACGTACCGAAAGTTTCCGCTTAAGGACCTCTTCAGAATATTCCAGAGCATCCTTGAACTGAACGGACTTACTGCTATAAAGGATGGTCCGCTGTACAGGATTGTTCCCATAAACATGGCAAAGCAGCAGAATCTGGAGGTGCAGAGCGGAAAAGAGGTTGAGATGGTGGTAGATTCGTCATTTATCACCCAGATTGTCCCTCTCTCTTACGTTAAGGCATCTGACGCCGCAAATATCCTTAGAGGTCTCATGCCAAGAGGCTCTGACATCATTGTTTACGAACCCACCAACCTTATCATTATAACTGCACGCCCCCTTGCTCTGGTGAAGATTATGAAGATTCTGAAGGCCATTGACATACCACCTTCAGATCGCGAAAACATAAAGACCTTCGTCTACTATGTTGAAAACGGAGAGGCAAAAAAGCTGGCTGAGATTCTTAAAAACATCTATGTCAAAGACAGGGCAAAGAAGAGACAACCTACGGTGCGAAGACCATTGCCAACAACAAGAAGAACAAAACAGCCTGTCACTCCTACCCCAACTATTGTGGGCGGCCTTCCCGGTGAGGTCAGAGGAGAGATCAGCATAACAGCCTATGACGATATAAATGCAATTATTATCAAAGCCAGTCCAGGAGACTATCTCGCAATTCTTGAGACACTCAAAAAACTTGACATCCCCCCAAAACAGGTACTCATTGAGGTTCTCATAGCAGAGGTAACCCTGGACTCCACCACAAGATACGGAATCGAGTGGCTTTTGAAAGGCTCTTCCGGAAATGTAAAAGGTGTGGGTGGATTCACAAATTCTCCCGGCAATTACCTGAGCGGTGTAAACGATTCAGGCCAGATAACGGAGTTTACCTTCTCACCGATCGTATCATCAGGTGCCTTCGTCAACATATTGGACCCTAACAAGTTCACCACCCTGCTGTCACTTGCTGCATCCAAAGGTCATCTTAATGTGCTGGCAAGCCCTCACATACTGGCTGTTGACAACAAAGAGGCATCCATCGAAATAGGTGATGATATCCCCATAGCAACAGGGCTTACCCAGCAGCCAGCCACTGGCACCGGTGCAACAACACTTGTCTCAACGGGACAGATCCAGTACAGAACAGCAGGAATAATACTGAATGTAACTCCCCACATAAGCGAAAAGAACAAGGTAACCCTTAAAATAAAACAGGAGTTCAGTAGCCCGGGAGGCTCTGAAAAGGTTGCAGGCCAGGATTTCCCCAAGTTCATCAAGCGTACGGCTCAGACAACGGCGATCGTCCAGTCAGGGCATACCCTGATCATAGGAGGCCTTATCTCAAACAAAAAGAGCAGAAGCAGAACGGGGATACCCATTTTAAGTGATATCCCCATCATAGGTGGTCTATTCAGTACCACAACAGATACAAACTCAAAGACAGAACTCCTGCTTATGGTTACTCCATATGTGATCTCAGGAGAGGAGGAGGCTGACATGATAACGAAACAATTCCAGGACAGGGTAAAGGTGATTAAGGAACAGATACAGAGGAACCAAAAGTTTGATTCAGGAAAGGAGGTGAAGGAGCCGTGAGAATTCCCTTTTTCAAACAGATTGCCTGCTATCTGGTTTTCACAATGGCATTTATATCAGCTGTTTCAGGACTGGATGCCTCTATGGTCGATTCCGAACTGATTAATATCTCCCAGCGTCAGGTTGATATGCAGAAGCTGCAGAGATTTTTAGAATCCGAGGTGGTAACGGGCAGATTAAAGGCCCTCGGATATCAGCCCGAAGAGATCAAACAGAGACTCAACTCCCTCAGTGACGAGGAGCTTCACCAGTTTGCCATGTCAGTGGACCAGGTAAGGGTCGCAGGTGACAGCGGGCTTGGAGTAATCGTCACCCTCCTTGTAATAGCAATACTTGTTGTGCTGCTACTGCAGCTTACGGGGCACAGGATAATTGTCGTTGATCAATAGGTTCTTACTTTTATTCATACTCATCATACTTTCTGCATGTACCGGTTTGCAGAAGGGGGACAGTCCATACCCTGTCTCCCTTCCTCACGTATCAGATAAAAGGATACTGGATGTTCCCTTTTTTGCCCAGTCAAGATACCAGTGTGGTCCGGCTTCGTTGGCTGCGGTGGTTAATTACTGGGGAAAAGATATCACTCCCGAAGAGATAGCCAGTGAGATCTTTTCCTACAAGCACCGCGGCACCCTGAGCATTGATCTCTACCTGTATGCCAAAAAGCAGGGCTTTAAAACTACACTTCTAAGTAGCGGTATACAAGAACTGATAAGACACATTCATGCAGGACATCCTGTTATAATTATGGTTGATCTTGGTGTGGGCTTCATACAGAAAAACCATTTCATGGTTGTTATCGGATATGATAAAAACGGTATTTACGCACATTCGGAAACCGAAAAGGGTGCCTTCTTTTCTTATGAAAAACTCATCAGTATATGGAAAAGAACCGATTATTGGGGAATGCTTCTTTTACCTTAAGAGAATCGCCCTGGTGGTCATCTCCGTATTTCTGCTGTCCTGCTCCATGCCCAAAATAGTGGTATATGAAGATCCCCTTACTCCTGAAGAACATATCAACCTGGGCGTTGTTTACGAGAAAAAAGAAAAATACAAGGAGGCATTGAGAGAGTACAGAATCGCCTCGAAAGAGCTTCCCATAGGGTACTTTTATATGGGTAATGCCTGTTTTAAGATGGGAGATTATAACTGTGCCGAGTCTAACTACAGAAAGGCATTGAGAAGGATTCCGGAAAACCCGGCCCTTCTTAATAATCTTGCATGGTTGTATTATACGCTTGGAAAGAGGCTTTCAGAGGCAGAGGCACTGGCAGAGAAAGCCGTCAAAATGAATCCTGAAAATGCTGCTTATCAGGATACACTCAATAAGATCAGACAGTTAATCAAACAGAAGGAAAGCGAGCAACCGTGAAAGAGCGTGGCAATTCGTGACTAAACCAACTTTATATCATAAAGATACAGTAAGAATTCTTCGCACACTTCTCTGGTGACCTCAGCTGTTTTTTCCAATAGACTATCTTTCCAGATTCGAGGTCACCATAACTCATAAATATGCGAAAAATATTGTACGTTATCGATTGAATATCCTCCACATTTTTTACTGTATCCTGTTCTGGATTAATCGCCACCTATTATGCGGCCTACCAGGCCTCCTCTTTCTTCGCCTCTGTCAGTGCCGGCTGCAGCAGCAATCCTGTCAGCAAGCCTGGAAAACGGTAATCCCTGAAGAAATACCTTTCCCGGACCGGTCAGCCTGGCAAGAAAGAGCCCCTCTCCTCCGAAGAGGGCATTTTTGAAGCCTCCGACGAACTGAATGTCATAATCCACAGTAGGCGCTAAGGCAACCAGACATCCTGTATCTACCTTTAGTGTTTCTCCTTCAGAAAGTTCCCTTTCAATGATTGCTCCACCAGCATGGACGAAGGCAAGCCCATCTCCTACTAACTTCTGCAGAATAAATCCCTCGCCACCGAACAGGCCGGCTCCGAATCTTTTTGTAAAGGCAACCTCTATCTCAATGCCCTGGGCAGCACAAAGAAAGGCATCCTTCTGACACAAAAATGTGCCACCTTCCCTGCTGAGATCAATTGGAATAATCTTTCCAGGATAAGGGGCTCCAAAGGCCACGCTCTTCTTACCGCTTCCGCTGTTCTGGAAGGAGGTTATAAAGAAGCTCTCTCCGGTTACCATCCTCTTCAAACCCTTAAGAAGTCCTCCGCCTGTTGATGTTTGCATCTCTATGCCATCTTCCATAAACATCATAGCTCCTGCTTCTGCTCTCACAGCCTCTCCCGGATCAAGTATTATCTCCACAACCTGCATGTCATTGCCGTGAATTTTATACTCAATCACATCTGCCATAAACAAAAACCTCCCTGTCGGATATTAATTATTAATTTTATTGGTTCATTATACAACAACTTTTTATTTTTGAGCATTCATTGTATTGTGAAGAACTGTACAACACAACGGGATACTAAAAATTCCCACTACAAAGTACAATTTTGATACTCTACTGGTTTGTCTTTGAAGAACATGGGTAATTCTGGTATGATTAATTAGTCTGGAGTCGAGGCATTCAGGTAAAATGTTTAAGCAATGGAGCAGATGAAAAGATTCATCCACGTATATACAGGCGAAGGTAAAGGCAAAACAACGGCAGCTGTGGGGCTTGCCGTGAGGGCAAAAAGCAGACAGTTAAAGGTGCTCTTCGCCCAGTTTATGAAATCAGAGCACAATGGCGGAGAGACAGCGTTGCTGAAAGAATTATCCGTTGATGTCCGGATCTTCAAAGAGATTAAGTCTCCTCTCTTTTATCCTGATATAGATGTAAAACAGATGCGGGAGATGGCAATCAAAAGACTTAATGAGATCCTTTCTGTTGCAAACAGGTATGACATGATTATTATTGATGAATTCAACAACCTTGTCAGGAGTAAAATACTTCCTGAGGAGTATGCACTTGAATTCATTGACAGATTTCCGGAGGAGACAGAGTTGGTGCTGACAGGACGGGGAGCAACAGAGGAGATGATAGCAAGAGCAGATTACGTAACATATATGAAAGCAATAAAGCATCCCCACAAGGAGGGATTATCAGCCAGGGAGGGAATCGAATATTAGCGGATAGAACCTTATCAGTATCTATCAGGCAGCCGTCTCTGCATTCCCTTAAAGTTATAACAGAGAAATATGGAATACTTTCTTAAAACCCTTCCGTTTTCTTTCACCGTCAGGAGCCTCTTTTCATATCTGTCAAAACGGCTCTTCAGCTCGTCAGGAAATTTTTTGTCTCCCCATCTTACGAAAATGGCATTGTATCCCTTAAAGGAGTGAAACCCCGGCCAGAGATCGTATTGATTCATCCTCCTGCCAAGATTCACACAATAGGTTACCGGTTGGCCCTCCACATAAAATGCCAGTTCTGCAGTCACCTGATACCTGTTGGAAAATATAAAGAGTGGCTTGTCCATCTTCCTCATGAGCCTGCTTACCTCTTCACCCAGAGGCTCCCAGCCCCTGAGTCTTGATGAGGGATCCTGCTTGGGAGGAAGCTTCAAAATCCCCGGATAATGGGCAACGGCCGTAACCAAGAAGGCCATAACAGTACCAGCTATGAAGATAAGCTTTATCAACTTTCTGTAATAAGGCCACCTTTGAACAACATAAATCCCCATGGCCACTACTGCTGAAATATATCCCGGCAGGGCCCAGTTGGCCTGAACCTTACCCTGGAGACTCTTCAGCAGGAAGAACAGGACAGTGGGGGCAGCAAACCAGAACAGAAATCTTCTGTCAGCCTCACCCTTACGAAATTTCATCAGTGCAACAATCATAAACACCATTATCACAGGGGTAATTACTCCCAGCTGAGATAGGATAAATTCAATAAATCTGTCCGGCCTGAGCCTGAGGCCATCCTGAAGATGGGCCTGTCCTGCGGTGTGCAAAAAGGTTACCCAGTTATGCTCTGCATTCCAGATGATAATTGGTGAGGAAACAATAAGGCTCACAAACAGGGCCATCCATGGACCGGGACCAAGAAGAATGCCCCTCCTTTCCCGGTCAGTAAGGAGATACAGAAAGGCAGAGAGATAGAAGAATGCCATTGTATACTTGGTTAGCACTCCACAGCCAACAGCTATTCCTAAAAGTATCCATACGAAAAGACCGGACTGTCTCAGAGGCCAATCCTTCTGACAATGCCAGAAAAGATAGAGCGAAAGTGCCCAGAAGAAGATAAAGGGTGAATCTATTGTCATTACAACACCATAGGTAGCAAAAATAGGAATAATCTGTAGCAATGACGCCACCACAAACGCTGCTGTATCAGGCATGCGAGAGCCCGGCTCCGAATGCCTGTTAAGTATGGACCTTGTAAGATAAAACAGCACGATGCTGCTTAAAAGGCTCAAAACAACCGCAGGTAGTCTCACACCAAGTTCAGTGTCACCCAACAGTAGGGTGCCTGCCTTTATGAGATAGGCTATGGCAGGGCCTTTGGAGTAATAGCTCAGATCCAGCCTTCTGGACCAGTCCCAGTACTGTGCCTCGTCAGGACTTAGATCAAGGGGGCCTGTCTGTATGTAATAAAGCCTGAAAAGACTCAAAATGACGAGGAGCAGAAAGAGCAACCTCCCATACCTCTTTTGTCTGAATGCACTGCCTGTCCAGCCTGCTATGGTTATCATAGCAACTCCAGAGAAAAGTCCGAGAAGCATTCCCGCAAAAACATCTGTGGGATAGTGCACCCCTACATAGATCCTCGAAAAGGAGACTGTAACGGCGACAGCTAACAGATAAACAATGGCAGCCTTTCCCAGCTTTGTACGCCCGAGCCTTCCGATCAAGTAAATAAAAACGGTTACCACAGAGGTGATATTTGCTGCATGGGCAGAAGGCATTGAAAATGACTTACCTCTGCCCACAAGGGTGATAACATCCTGAAGAACCATAAAAGGTCTCGGTCTCTGGATGATATGCTTTAGACTGTTGGCCATGGCGTCCGAAGTGGCAAGGGCAAAGAGGGAGACGACAATTGCATACAATCCTATTCTTCTATCTTTAACCATAAACAGGACCAGAACAGGAAGAAGAAGCAGGCCTGGATTGTTGGTTACAAAAGGCATTACAACATCAAATAAGGGATTTGATAGGGTACTGTTTATGAAATGAAAGATATTGTTGTCAATGTAGCGAATATCAATCATTCAGTAAATCTCTTACGCTCTGCCTCAGGTCATCGATTCTGAAGGGCTTTCGTATAAAATGAAAGCCCGCTGACTCCTCGGACCCGCTTACTACCATGAATTTTATCTCGGGATTGTACTTTTTTGATGTCTCAACTATCTCATCCCTTGTGATGTCAGGCATATGCAGGTCGAATATAAGGAGGGAGAATCTTCCGGATTCCAACTCTTTTAAAAACTCCTCCCTGTTTTCCGCAGTCCGGACCTCATACCCTATCTTTGAAAGGGCCTTTTCTATTGACTTCAGAATTAGTGGCTCGTCATCAACAACAAGAATCCTTTTCTGCATATCGAAAAAGTTTAACATTTAGATGGTATAGTTGGCAAGACAGCAGAACCGCGCATTCTGTCACTGCTGTAGATAGCATAACAGGTGAACAATAAACTGTCCCTACAGTGAGAACTTTACCCTCCGTTTTATACTAAATAAACACAGATCCAGCAGTAACGATAACGAACAATCGCTGGATTTGGGATAAACTGTACTGATAGACTGATAAATCACGAACTCCTTCCGCCTTTCTTTATATGCTCCGTCTTCCAGGGCCGCGAGGCAAGAACAAAGGCAACAATAAGGGTAAATAGAATCCAATCTCTACCTATAAGGATCAGAGAGGTCCACGTATATCCCCCATAGGGCTTTTTAAGTTCATTGTAGAGGTCCCCTACCAGAATAATACCGAGCACAAGGGGAACAAAGTACTTTATAAGAATATCCCACCACAGTCCAAGCTTGATGTTAGATATTCTGTTTATATGCCTTCTAAGTACATCCAGCCTGAAAAACCATCCTACCAATATGCATTCAGCTATACCCACCACAACCAGTCCGTAATGGGTGAGGAAGTGATCCACTATATCGAGCCAAAGAAGTCCTGCCTGTGTTGTGAATATAATCGAGCCAAGAAATCCTATCACGGATATCATGGTAATAAAGGGTTTTCTCCGGACACCGAATTTGTCTATTATTGCCGAACTAAATGCCTCTATTATTGAGACAGAAGATGATATCCCTGCCACGACAAGACAGAGAAAGAATATGGCACCGAAGATATTGCCTGCAGGCATCATACTCACAGCCTTCGGATAGGCCACAAAGGCAAGGCCGATACTCTGGGACACAACATCGGATATTGCCTTACCCTCTGACTTTGCCATGAATCCGAGCACAGAGAACACCGCCAAACCAGCAAAGAGGGAATATCCGCTGTTTATGAAGGCGGTAAAAACGGAATTCTTTGTTATGTCTGACTTCTCCGGCAGGTAGCTTGCATAGGCAATCATGATGCCGAAACCGAGACTCAGGGTAAAGAATATCTGGCTATACGCATCTATCCAGACCTTGGGGTCTGCGATCTTTGAAAAGTCAGGCGTAAGGTATGCCTTGAGTCCCTCTGCTGCACCGTCAAGACTCAAAGACCAGAACACAAGAACGGCTGTAAGAACAAAAAGAAGGGGCATGAAGATTTTATTGGCAAGCTCGATTCCCCTCTGCACTCCCCTGTAGACAATGGCCCAGTTTATAAACCAGATGACTATAAGGGCAAAGAGTATGGGGGTTCGAATTTCACCTATTTCGGAGGGACTCTTGCTGAGAGAGAGAAACTGCTTAAAGAAGAACGAGTTCGGATCGTCACCCCAACTCAGGTTAAAAGACAGGACAAAGAAGTTGAGACACCAGGCAATAATTACAACATAATAAAGCACTATACCGAACATAACGAAGGTAACCGCCCACCACCCGAGCCATTCCCAGTTCTTCTTTATCTTGGCGTACGCAAGAGGGGCAGAACCTATCCTTTCATGACCAATCCCGAACTCCAATATTAGAAGGGGTATGCCCGCCGTGAGAAGTGCAACAAGATAGGGTATGAGAAATGCGCCTCCGCCGTAGGAATAGGCCATATAGCTGAATCTCCATATGTTGCCCAGGCCTATTGCAGAGCCTACGGCTGCTAAGAGAAATCCCAACTGACTCTTCCATTGTTCTCTCTTCATATTACCCTCCCCTTATCTTCTGAACTATCTCCTTTGCAATCTCATGGGGTGACTTTCCCTCTGTATCAATCATTATATCAGCCTTCTCATAGAAGGGCCTTCTGTATTCAAGTAACTCTTTGATCTTTTTCAATGGGTCATCCACATTCAACAGAGGCCTGTCATCTGATGTGCTGGTTCTCTGAAGAATGGTCTCTGGACTTGCCCAGAGACAGACTATTATCCCCTTCTCTCTCAGGGCATCCATGTTCTCCTGCCGGAGGACAACTCCACCGCCTGTTGAGATCACAACCCCTTCCTGGGCTGCAAACCTTTTAACCATCTCTGTCTCTTTATCCCTGAAGTAGGGCTCACCAAAGCGGCTAAATATATCTTTTATCTTCATTCCCTCGGCACGCTCAATCTCCTCGTCAAGCTCTACAAAACCCATACCCAGCATCCTGGCAAGCTCTCTGCCAACAGCTGTTTTTCCTGTGCCCATAAACCCTGTAAGAACAATATTTTTTTTGCTTATCATACAACGCTCCTACCTACCCCTTTTCAGAAAGTTTTCGATACATTTCGTAATTTCTTTTTGTCTCCTCCATACTGTCTCCGCCAAACTTCTCCAAAAAGGCATCTGCCAGCACCAATGCCAGCATAGCCTCACCAATTACTGCCGCTGCTGCTACTGCACAAACATCAGACCTCTCATAGGCAGCCTCCACTGCCTCGGCTGTTGTTATATCGATTGACCTTAACGGTCTTCGTTGTGTTGGAATGGGTTTCATTGTCACCCTGACAATCACTGGCATGGAGTTCGTCATTCCACCCTCAATCCCTCCCCCGTGGTTTGTCGGTCTCCGAACACTGCTTAAATCAGTACCGTCAACAGGAGGGAGTATCTCATCCATTACCTCAGAACCAGGCAGTTCCGAAAGCCTCACCCCGTCTCCTATCTCTACAGCCTTAATTGCCTGTATACTCATAAGTGCCTGAGCCAGCCTTGCATCAAGTCTCCGGTCATATTGGATATGACTGCCCAGCCCTACAGGAAGACCTGTGGCAAAGACAACGAATCTGCCACCAAGGGAATAACCCTCCTCCTTTGCCCTGTCGATCCTCTCTTTCATGGCTGCTGTAATCTCAGGGTCAGGACAGCGCAGTTCAGAATCCTCAGCCTTTAAGGCCATTGTCTTCAGATCTTTATCCTTCAGCAAAGAGGTATCCACCCCATACTCCACATCTCCAACCGATGTGACAAAGCTGCCTACCTCAATGCCAAACTCCTCAAGAAATCTTCTAGCAATAGCCCCGAGGGCTACCCTCATGGTCGTCTCCCGGGCTGATGAGCGTTCAAGTATGTTCCTGATATCCCTCTGGTTGTACTTTATGATTCCCGGCAGATCGGCATGTCCTGGTCTCGGTCTTGTAACAGGATCAATTGAGCCCTTGTCCGCTTCTTCAACGGACATCCCCTTCTGCCAGTTTGCCCAGTCACGGTTTTGTACATAAAGGGCAATAGGAGAACCAATAGTCAGCCCCCACCTTACACCTGCAAGTATCTCCACACTGTCTTTCTCTATCTTCATCCTTCCGCCACGGCCGTAACCCTTCTGCCGCCTCTGAAGCTGGCGGTTGATATACTCGGATGAAAGAGAAAGATTGGCCGGAATACCCTCTAAAATACCAACAAGGGCCTTCCCGTGCGATTCTCCTGCCGTAAGAAACCTTAGCCTGAACATGATAACTAATACATTATTCAAAAAGTATTTGAAATGTCAATAAAATCAACTCCTGTTATGTTATAATAATTATTTAAGAAACGATGATTCGTAAATTACTATATCTGATAGTCTTATTAACGGTATCTTCCACGCTTTTCTTCTCGGGCAGGCAGACCCTTTACAAGGGGGCTGAACCTGAAAGGATTAGTGTTATCTATAGAGACCTGGAAAGCATTGACGAGCTTTTCTCAGAGGAGTTTGACTGTAATGCGGTAAAACCGATTGTGTACAGAAAGGTAATATCTCTAAAAGACCTCCCGCCACGAAAAAGAAAGGCTGCATTTATAAGAATTGTTCTACCTTCCATACTAATCGCCGAGCAGGAGATTAAGAACGAAAGAGACAGATTTGTTCGGCTTATAAAACGAATGAAGAGGGGCATTACCTTAACAGAGTCTGAGATGACCTTCATAAAGGGCATATTCAGAAAGTATAGAACAGATAATCTGGAAGAGCTTCTCACAAGGCTTAATATCCATCCTCCCAGCATAATACTTGCACAGGCTGTGCTTGAGAGCGGATGGGGAAGCTCGAGATTCTTTGTTGAGGGAAACAACATTTTCGGCATCTGGACCTTCGGTTCAAAAAAAGGAATCAGAGCTATCAATTCCAAAGCTCGCCTTGCCCGCTACAGTAGCACACTTGATGCAGTGAGAGGATACCTTTACAACATCAATGTTGGTTGGGCATACAAAGATTTCAGGCATATGAGAAGCAAACAGTCGGAGTCCATTACACTTGTGAACTATCTCCACAGGTATTCTGTACTGGGCACCGAATATGTTGACCGTCTTACACAGGTGATTCAGAAAAACAGACTTGACAGATACGATCAATGCCGATTGGATCCAAACTATCTCAGATAACAAAGTGACTTTCGATAAGATGCCTTCCAGATCAAACATATCCGTATCGCTGTTGTTGGTATTATCTTTTTTTGTTTTCGTTGTTTTCACGATATGTAACAATTCGGTGGTGTTTGCTGAAAAAAATCCTCATAGCGGTTATGTAACCATCTTGCTGTATCATAAATTTAACGATCCCAAAAGTCCCTCCACCTCTATTGATACGGACCTTTTTCGGGCACAACTGCAGTATCTGAAAGACAATGACTACAATGTAATATCGCCTGAAGAACTTATTAAATTTCTCAATAAAGAAGGCCCGATTCCTCAAAAGGCGGTCTTGATAACCATTGATGACGGATACAGAACCGTTTTCACAGAGGCATTTCCTATACTGAAGGAGTTTGGATACCCTTTTACTGTCTTCCTTTACATGGAAGCAGTGGGAAGGTATCCGGATTATATGACAAAACAGCAGATAGAAGAGATGGCCAGATACACGAAGGTATCTTTTGGTAACCACTCTTACGCCCATGCAAGATTCGCACGATGGAGCAGGTCCGTCTCCAAAAAGGAGTATGTAAAATGGATTGAGGATGACCTGAAAAAGAGCGAAGACAGATTTAAAAAACTCACAGGCACTGCCCCTGTTCTTTATTCATATCCTTACGGAGAGTACAACAAGGAGTTTCATGACATTCTAGTCAGACGCGGCTACATGATGGCCTTCACACAGGACCCTGCTCCCGCAGGACAGTTCACAGAGCCCTTTCTGATACCGAGATATCCCCTCGTTGGCTCATGGGCAACGATGAAGAAATTCAAAGAGTTTCTTGAGACAGAGCCCCTTCCTGTTAAAAGAACAGAACCTCCTTACGGTATCCTTTACAGAAATCCGCCAGCAAGGATCGTGGCGGTTGTGGAAAATATAGGAAATTACAAAAATCCTGGAATTTATCTGTCCGAACTGGGCTGGCTTAAACCCACTGTAAATCCCAAAACAGGGGAACTCACAGTTGAAGGGCTACCCGCACTCAGAAGAGAGATCAATCGTATCGGAATTACTGCTTTCAACAAAAAGACAGGCCATTGGGCAAGGTTCTTCTACATGGTAATCAACCGTAAGTAGTGGCTGACCCTTTTTATTTCGATCCAGAATGGTCTGTTGACTTATCGGTCAGATGATACATATGGAATTTGAGCGAGCTGGGAATCGGTGTAATTAATGCAATATTTCCTCTGTTTTCTGGTATAATTTAAATAAAGGCTTCATCTTCCTTGAAGATTCACCAGGCTATCGAATTCACCTGTCCAAGGAATAACGAACCGGGTTGTTTGACAACCCAAACTAAAATTAAGAAAGGAGGGTTGTTGTATGACAATATTTGAAATCATCAGAAATGCCATGCTTGCCGGCTTCGGTGCCCAGGAAAAGGTAAAGGAGTTCGTTGATGAGCTGGTAAAGAAGGGGGAATTAAGCGAATCCCAGGGTGCAAAACTTGTTAAGGAGTGGGCAGAGAAGGCTGAGAAAGGCTCTGAGGATATCACAAAAACCCTCTCGGATGTGGTTGCCAGGACACTTGAAAAGATGAATCTTCCCACCAAAGAGGACATAGAGGCTCTCGACAAAAAGCTGAAGGCCCTATCCACAAGAGTAAAAAAAATCGAGGAAGCCATCTCAAAGGAAAAAACTGGAGAAGGCCCAAAAGCATGATAAGCCTCCTTCTCCGTCAGGAACTATAACGGGATATTAAACAGATGCTACTTGAGGTCCTCAGGCTCAAAAGGGTTTATAAAAATCTTAACAGGGTCAGACATATTGTAAATGTCTTTATCAAGCATGGTTTTGGCCAGTTTATAGAGCAGCTCAATCTTCACCGGGTTCTTCCTTTCAGGAAGAGAGTTAAGATCCTCGGCATCCCACCGGTAATGGCTCATTCCATTCCCGAAAGGTTGAGATTGGCCTTTGGTGAGTTGGGACCTTCCTTTATCAAACTTGCCCAATTGCTTGCATCAAGACCTGATCTTATCACAAAACCCTATGCCGATGAATTCAAGAAACTCCAGGATGAGGTACCACCCTTTCCTTTTGAGGATGTAATCAGGATTATCAGGGAGGACATGGGTGTTGATCCTGCCGAGATCTTCGAAAGTATAGATGAAAAACCAATAGCTGCCGCCTCCATTGCACAGGTCCATTTTGCCACACTAACGGATGGCTCTCCCGTGGTAATTAAAATACAGAGACCCGGGATCCCGGAGCTAATTGAGACAGACATATCCATTCTCAGAACCATTACCTCTCTGATGGTCAGGTACATGCCCGAGACAGAGTTTTTTAATCCTAAAGGAATTGTGGAAGAGTTCTCTCGTACGATAACAAAAGAACTGGATTTCACCGAAGAGGCAAAGAACATGTGCCGTTTCAGGAGAAACTTCCAAAACAATCCCAATATTCATATCCCCAGACTGTATCCGGAACTGGTTTCAAAAAGAATGATTGTAATGGAGCGGATTGAGGGTGTAAGGATTGACAATATAGAGGCTATAGATAAAATGGGGTTGGACAGGGCTGAACTTGCCCGTGTAGGGATTGATGCATACTTCAAGATGTTTCTTGAAGACGGCTTTTTCCATGCAGACCCGCATCCTGGAAATATATTTGTGATGCCAGATGGAAGAATCGGCCTGCTTGATTTCGGAATTGTTGGCTGGCTAACACCTGATATCATGGAAAGCATTGCCTCTGCTTTAATAGCTCTTGTGAAAAAGGATTTCGATGCCCTTGTGGATCAATACATAAATCTCGGCCTTGTCACTGAAGAGGTTGACATAGAAACATTCAGAAGGGAGTTCAAAAACGACATAAAAGATTTTCTGATTCCCATGTATGATATGACAATTTCCGAGATAAACATAGCCCAGTATCTGGATACTCTGCTCCACATAGCAATAAAACACAAATTGAAGATACCGTCTGATCTGCTACTGCTTAATAAATGTATGCTAATTCTTGACAGTATTGGCAGAGAACTTGACCCGAACTTCAACTTTATCAGTATTGCCGAACCCTATGCATCCAAGTTAATAAGGAGCAGGTATCATCCCCAAAGAGTATACGAACGTATCCAGAAGGAACTTGTGGAGATATCCAATTTCACAACCACTACCCCCCGACAGTTACGAATACTCCTGAGGAAGGCACTAAAGGATGAACTCCATGTAAAGATGACCCCTATAGGTCTTGACAAGCTCATACGAGACATTGACCGTTCCACAAACCGTCTGGCCTTCAGTATAGTGGTGGCTGCCATTATACTGAGTTCCTCAATCCTGACGCTTTCTGGAGCAGGAGGTAAGGTTTTTGATATCCCCTTTCTGGGACTCACAGGTTTCATTATGGCATTTGTTCTGGGTTTCTGGCTTCTTATCTCTATCATAAGGTCAGGACGACTGTAAGAAATGAAGTTACGCATAGGACATCTCTCCACACTGTATCATACATCCATCGTAATGATGGCAAGGCCTGAACTCCTTGAGGGGGTTCTCTGCGAAGTTCAGTGGAATCTTTTTGGCACCGGCCCTGCTATTGTCAATGCCTTCGAAAAAGGAGAGATTGATATGGCCTACATCGGGCTCCCTCCCGCAATTATCGGAATATCCAGGGGTGTCGATATTGTCTGCATAGCGGGAGGACATATTGAAGGAACCGTTATTGCTGCAGCCAAAGGGGCTAAAGGCTATCCAGAATCTGACAACCTGAAAGAGATACTATCACAATTCAGGTGCATCGGTGTCCCAGGGAAGGGCTCCATACATGACCTCATTCTTACAGATGCTATACATAGTTGCGGCTTATCAACGAAAGTCCGAAATCTGCCCTGGGCTGATGAAGTACTCGAGGCATTCATGAAAGGTGAAGTGGATGCCGTGGTTGGAACACCTGCCCTTGCAGAGGCTGTAAGATATTACGGAAATGGCAAAATAGTATATCCGCCCGAGTTACTCTGGCCTGACAATCCCAGTTACGGAATTCTTGTCAGAAGAGACCTCCTTTCAAACCAGAAAGAGCTAGTGAGAGAGTTCCTGATAATTCATGAGAAGGCATCGGAGATGCTGAGGACTAAGGTGGAAGAACTCTCATCCGATATAGCACGCATGATGGGGGTTGTAAATAGGGAGTTTGTGATTAATACCATCAGAATCTCTCCCCATTACTGTAGCAAACTCACCGAGGGTTACATCCGATGTAGTATGCAACTGGCAGACAGACTCAGGACACTCGGATACATAGAGCAAGAGATACAGGAGGAACTCATCTTTGACACCTCACTTATTAACGAAATACATCCCGAGGAAAGCCACTACAGAAGCCCTATTACCTAAAAACGCCTCTCCTAAAACCCTCTGTTTCCTTAAAGAGTCAAAGAGTGTTGTCAAATTTATAGAATGACCTTTTTATGCCGTCAAATTTTGTCAGAGAAGTTATATTTTTTGACATCGAACTTTTCCATCACAGGCCAGGACTCTTTTCAGATAATATATTGATAAATCAGGATATTTTCCTATAGCCTCGGGAACCTGTTCTGTTCTTATCTCTTCAAACAAAGCTGGCACACAATTTGCTCATCTGACCTGTTGATAAAATATCAAGGAGGTGGCGAGAGATGATGAACTGCTGGGAGTTTAAAAAATGCGGAAGGGACAAAACCGGTGACTGTCCTGCATACACAAAGCGATCCGGAAAGATCTGCTGGTTGGTTGCAGGCACAATGTGCGGAGGAGAGGTACAGGGCACATTTGCAAAAAAAATAGACACCTGCCTGAAGTGTGATTTTTACCAGTATGCAAACAAAGCAAAGTCTGCAAAGGAGTAAAGCTCCTTTCAGATTTTTCAGTGGAGGTACCGCGGCATTCCATTTAAAGGACTAAATGGAAGGTTATCCTTTCTTGCACTTCTATTAAGTGCTGTTGTTCTTACTATTGCCATTTTTTATGAAAACACCAAACATAGAGATATTATAGAAAAAACCCTTCATATAGAGACTATAAGCCATGTAAACTTTCTCACCGAAACCATCAGAGAAAAAATGCTTTCCAATGATCTTCAATCCCTCAAGAGCGACCTTTTAAGGCTTCAGAGGGCTGGATGGCTTAAAGATCTGCAGATTTATGACAACTCCGGACGGCTCTGGTACAGCCTGAATAAGGAAAATACCTCTTTACCCTTTTTCTCCCTGCCCCCCTGTTCTTCATGTCACCGGACACCCAAAAAGACGAACCCTTCTGCCTTAACTGTTAGTCTTAAAAACAGACCGGAATGTTTGGAATGTCACTCAAGAGAGGTAAAAACCCTCGGCTTCGTAACCATATCCCTTACATCACTGCCTGTCAAAGAGATCGGAAAAATCCACAGGAAGGGACTCTTAATAGGGTATTTAAGCCTCCTTGGAGTCTTTCTCTTTTTCGGAGGTGGATATATTCATTTCTTTATTGTACGGCGGTTAAAAAATATCAAAAACAGGCTTGCAATGTTCAGAGGACAGGGATGGGATCCGATAGTTGATAATGGCTCTGATGAGATAGGCGAGATCGCTGATTCATTAAACATAATGGCAGAAGAGATTACCAGGATTCAGAAGGAACTGGCTGAATCAAGATTGTATCTGAAAAACCTTCTTGATAACATGACGAATATGGTTGTTGTAGTTGATCGTAACTATAAAATACAATATGCGAATAAGAATTCCCTGGAATATATGGGAAAGACCGAACCCGAAGTCATAGGGAAGGAATGTTATAGGGTATTT
This sequence comes from Thermodesulfovibrio sp., assembly GCA_027050975.1. GTDB lineage: Bacteria > Nitrospirota > Thermodesulfovibrionia > Thermodesulfovibrionales > JdFR-85 > JALUAR01. Next base: position 31,902 of record JALUAR010000107.1, on the reverse strand, counting down.
CACGGACTTGAAGTGCCCTGCCACTCCGAAGACTCCGAAAAACCAAGAGAATGCGGTCTTTTAATTGCCTTTCAAGGGAAGAGACACCATATCATCAATTCTCATATATCCGAAAAAGGTCTTAAATATATTCTTGTTCAGTACATACCATTTTATGTTGGTGATGAGATCCCCTACGCAATCTTAATGGGAATGGATATCACGGAACATTATAAGCTTAATGAACAGAAGAAGATTCTTGGCACTTATGCTGAAAAACTCCAGTCAATAAACAGAATGGAAGACTTTTTCCAGAGCCTTGTTAATCTCGGTATGGATTCCCTAAATGCTGACGGTTGTAATGTCTATTTAATCGATCGTAAGAACAAAAGACTTCTCAGGCAGAGCGGACTTCCGAAAAATGAAAAACTTGAAGATTATCTTAGCGAGATAGGGCTTGATGAATGTGTCGCAGCCTTTGCCATTCAGTCAGGAAAAACTTATATTGCTGAGACAATCGATGAGTTTCCCAATAACAGGCTCAAACCAATTATCAAAGAGGCTGGCTACGAGACAATTGTCTCTATACCTCTGAAAAGGGATGATATGGTGGTCGGAGTCTATAATATTGCCTATATAAAGCAAAAGGCTTTCAGGAAGTCTGAAGAAGATTTTTTCAGTATCCTCACAGATACAATAAATACCTCATTCAATCGAATACTTCAGTTCAAGGAACTGGAGGAACATACCGAACGTTTAACCGCTCTTACAGAGATTGTCAGGGTTCTTTCCAAGTCAGATGAAAAGAGAGAGGTCCTGGAGGTGATAACAGATGCCTTAACAAGGATACTGAAGCCTGATGTATCCGGCATCTTTCTCTACAATCAGGATTTCAACACACTCTATCCCGCATCCATAAGGGGTGTGGATAAGACAATATACAAGAACCTGGTTCTACATCTCGAAAGACTGGATTCGGAATTTAATATGAAGGATAACACTTTTTGTAGTCTCAACATCTTTAAAAGCGACAGATGGAAACCCTTGCATGAGATTGCTTCGAGACTCAATGTCAAATCCGTATACACAAGATATCTCTTTACAAAAAAGGGAAAAAAACTCGGTCTGCTTATTGCATTCTGGCAACAGGAGTATCTTCCGAATCTTGATGACATACATTTCTTCAATATCTTCTCAAACTTTGCGGAGATAGCAATAGAGAAGGCCCTTCTCTTTGAAAAAGTTATCACAGAGCAGCGATACTGGGAAGAGACGTTTAAGTCCTTCTCCGATCCCCTCTTCATTACGGATCGCACATTTTCGATTATCAAGGCAAACAGGGCATTCTATAAATTCATCGGTAACTCAGTTGATGTGTTAGGAAAAAAATGTCATGAAGTCATCCAATTTGATAAACACTCTACGGGGAAATGTCCCCATTATGAAACAGTTGTTACCGGAAAGCCATCCATAAAGGAGATCTTTGATGAAGACAGAGGTACGCATTTAATCTACACTACATCTCTTATCCGCGGAGAAAATGGCGAGATTTCTGGAATTATCCACAGCATCAAGGATATCACATTTCTGAAAGAGATGGAAAAGGAGAAGGATCGACTCCATCAGCAACTGCTTCAGGCACAAAAGATGGAGTCCATTGGAAACCTTTCGGGCGGAATAGCTCACGACTTTAACAATATCCTTACCGCTATTGTAGGACATACCGAACTTGCAATACTTAAAACCAAAGATAGTTCGATAAAAGGACACCTTGAGACAATAAAGTGCGCAGCAGACAGGGCAAAGGAATTTACACGACAGCTTCTTATATTCGGCAAGAAGGCCCCCATGGACAGACGGGTCCAGGATCTCAATGCGGTTGTTGAAGAGTCTATGAAATTAATTAAGAGAATCATTGGTGAGGATATAGCTGTAGTATTTAAAAAAGCGGAAGAGCCTCTCTATGTCAATATAGACAGGGCTCAGGTAACCCAGGTAATCATGAATCTATGCGTAAATGCCAGAGATGCCATGCCAGATGGAGGGACCCTCACCATAGAGACAAAAAGGATACAATCCGCCGATGCCCTGTCATCCTCCGGCAAGGAAGCATCCGAATATGCCGTTCTTAAAGTAAGTGATACGGGCGTGGGCATTCAGAAGGATATTCAGCATAAGATCTTTGATCCCTTCTTTACCACCAAACCCGAGGGCAAGGGTTCCGGCCTTGGCTTAAGTGTTGTCTACTCTGTAGTGGATGCCCACGGAGGTTTTATTGACCTGGTATCTTCTCCAGGCAAGGGAAGCACCTTTGAGATATATCTACCTGTGGCAGACATCTGTCATATTATGTCCGAGGATATAATAATTGATCAAACCCTTCCCAGAGGAACAGAAAAGATTCTCATCGTGGATGATGAGAAGATCATCCGGGAGACAGGCCGGTCAATACTCATGGCTCTCGGATACTCTGTAATAACGGCATCTTCCGGAAAAGAGGCTTTGGAGATTTTTGAGTCAGACCCAGAGGGTTTTGATCTGGTAATCTCTGACCAGATAATGCCTGAAATGAAGGGTACGGACCTGTACATGAGTATGATACAAATCAAACCTAATATACCCTTCATACTCCTCACTGGCTATGGCAAACACCTCATCCAGAAAGATCTGAAATACCGAATTAAAGGTATTATAGAAAAACCCTTCAATATAAAAGAACTCGCCTTTAAAATAAGGGATGCCCTCAATGGAGGCACCTCTGCCGCAGTGTAACAAATACATTTACAAACTTCTTGTCTTATCCGAAACTCTGGTATAATAATAAACTACCGAATATTAACAGGAGGATTCATTTTCAATGAGACTTCTCATGCATATATGTTGTGCAAACTGCGCTCTCTATCCTATAAAAAGCCTTAAAGACAGGGGGATAGAGCTTCATGGCCTCTGGTTCAATCCTAACATACATCCCTACACTGAATACAGGATGAGGCTCGAAGCCCTGCAGCAGTTACAGGAACTCTGGAAGCTTGATATCATATACAATGATGTTTACGGTTTAAAGGAGTTTATCCGTGCAGTGGTTAACAATGAAGACAGCAGATGTGAGTACTGCTACGGGGTGAGGCTTGAAGAGGCTGCCCGTGCAGCCAAACAGGAGGGTATGGATGCCTTTACCACAAGCCTTCTTGTAAGCCCCTATCAGAAATTTGATAAAATTATAGAAAAGGGTAAGGAATTGGAGCAGAAGTACGATATCGAGTTTCTTGCGGAGGACTTTAGAGTGGGGTGGAAGGAGGGTGTTAAGATTTCAAGAGAACTCGGCCTTTACAGACAGAAATACTGTGGCTGCATCTATTCCGAAATGGAGAGATATATAGGAAGGAAAAAAAGGTAAGAGGCATGGACCCCTTCGGACATATAGGCAAGTTTTTAATAATAGTAGGGGTAATGATTATCCTCCTGGGAGGGCTTCTGTTACTTGTTGGCAAGATTCCGTTTTTTGGACGGCTTCCCGGAGATATCATCATACAGAGAAAGAACTTTACCTTCTATTTTCCTCTTGCCACAAGCCTCTTGCTGAGCATAATCCTGTCATTAATACTATGGCTGATTGGCAGGAGATAATGACTGGTTATCACATTTTATGATATCTACCAAGGATGCCCTTGCAAACCAAAAGGACTGTTATGCTTGTAAAAGATTTTGATTTTGATTTACCCGAAGAGATGATCGCACGGACCCCTTCTGAGAGAAGGGACCTCAGCAGACTTCTCGTTCTCAAAAGAGACGGCTCCATAGAGCATAGAAGGTTCAGAGAGATTACATATTACCTCCAGGAGGGAGACCTTCTTATTCTGAACAATTCTAAAGTCATTCCTGCAAGGCTGCGAGGCAGAAAACCCACAGGCGGCAGGTTAGAGATCCTCCTTGTCAAAAGGGTATCGGAAGACAGCTATGAGATTCTTTCAAGAGGCAGATATTCCGGAAAGGTCTTTTTTGAGGGTGGTATGGAGGCAGAGATAATCGAAGGAAGGATAGCAAGGTTTGCCAGCCCGGACATCAGCGATTATATTCAGCGTTACGGCTTGATGCCTTTGCCACCGTATATAAAGCGCGATCCTACTGATAAGGATAGACAGTGGTATCAGACCGTTTATGCCGAAAAGGAAGGCTCAATAGCCGCACCCACTGCAGGTCTTCATTTTACAGAGGATTTGCTTCATCAACTCAATGCAAAGGGTGTTAAGATAGGGACGGTAACGCTCCATGTCGGAATAGGCACCTTTAAACCGATAAAAACGGAGATTGTACAAGAGCATACCATGGATGCCGAAGAGTTTGAAGTTTCAGCAGAACTACTTCAACTCGTGTCCGACACAAAGAGAGAGGGCAAAAGGGTAATAGCCGTTGGAACTACAGTTACAAGAACTCTGGAGGCCGTAATAAGCGGACATTATCACGGAAGCGGGAAAAACGGTTCCATAAGAGGTTATACGGACCTCTTTATCTACCCAGGATACGAATTCAAGGCAATAGACGGGATGATTACCAACTTTCACCTTCCCAGATCAACCCCTCTTATGCTGGTTTCAGCCCTTGTGGGAAAAAAGATGCTCCTGAACGCCTATAATGAGGCTATAAGGAATGGTTATAGATTTTTCTCCTATGGTGATGCTATGCTTATCTTATGAGATCACGGTACTACCATAAGGTACCTTCGGAGTTTCTTTCAGGCAAGGCCATCCTTATAGTCATTATTGTACTGGTAAGCTCGGCAAGCTTTATCCTCGGGTACTTTACCGGAAAAAACCTCTCCGGCACTTCACCAGATGATACACCCGATGAGCTTGTAGTATCAGAGAAGCTTAGTCCTTCACCTGAACTCGGAAATGAAGAGTCAGAGCCTGAACAAATTAGCAAGACACAAGGAGGCGGTCTGACCGAAGAGCCTCTTCAGGTGACACCTCCTGAGAGGAAGGAGACGGTTGATAGAAAAACAGTCAAACCGGCTATAGAGGTCACGAACAAAAAGATGGAGAGAACCAAAAAGATGCCTTCAAAGACAAAGAACTCCAAAGCTGTCACAAAGACAGTATACTACACCATTCAGGTTGGAGCATTCAGGGACAAAAATGAGGCTGAAAAGTTAAAAACCAGGCTCCAGAAAAAAGGGTACTCAGTGAGCATTATTAAGGGCGGAAGGAGTAAAATATTATATAAGGTCAGAGTTGGAAGGTTTCAAAGTAAGGATCAGGCAAAACTGACAGCTATAAGACTGAAAAAGTTGGAGAGGCTTAACTCTCTGATTGTAAAAACAGGTGGATAAATGGGAGAGATTATTCTGGAAAAGGATATAAATACAGATAATGCGGCTGATTTTTTCTATTCAGGTCTGGACAAAAGTCTAAAGCTCATAGAGCGAGAACTTGGCGTTATAATCAGCACCCGAGGGAACAAGCTCTTCATCAAAGGCCCTGAAGAGGCAGCTCATCGTGCAGAGAGGCTTGTTGAAGAGATTAAAGAGATTAACAAAAAGGGTTATGTCCTTAAGCCTGATGATATACGGTTTGCTGTATTATCGATCTCAAAGGGAGAGGAGACCTCTTTAAAGGAACTCTTTCTGAACAACATCCCTGTCTCATCAAAGAAGCGTTTTATAATCCCGAAAACAGAGACCCAGCGCAAATACATCGAGGCAATCAGGAAATATGATATTGTTTTCGGCATCGGCCCGGCTGGTACCGGAAAGACCTATCTCGCAATGGCCATGGCTATAAATGCCCTGATAAAAAAAGAGGTAAGCCGCATCGTTCTTGCCCGTCCGGCAGTTGAGGCAGGAGAAAGACTGGGTTATCTTCCCGGTGACATATACGAAAAGGTCCATCCCTATCTCCGACCTCTATATGATGCCCTTTACGACATGATGGATTTTGAAAAGGCTACCCGGCTGATTGAAAAGGGCATTATAGAGATAGCGCCTCTTGCATACATGAGGGGAAGAACCCTTAATGATGCCTTCATCATCCTGGATGAGGCCCAGAATACCACCACCGAGCAGATGAAGATGTACCTTACAAGACTTGGCTTTAATTCAAAAACCGTTATCACAGGCGACATAACGCAGGTAGACCTTCCCCAGGGCAAGACATCCGGTCTGATCGAGGCAGAACGGATTCTCGCGAAAATCGAGGGTATCAAATTCATCTACTTCACAGAGAGAGATGTTGTACGTCACAGACTCGTACAGGAGATTATCAAGGCATATGAGAGAGAAGAGAAACGGAAAGAGGAAAGAGAAGACAGAAAAGATTAACAGAGAGCCTGCTACAGGAGTTAACAAAATCATATGGAACAAAATCCTTCTTATTCTCCTGTTCGGTCTTCTTACATCCGTTATCGTAGCTGAGAAGATAACCCTTCAGTATCTCACTGGAGGATTCCTGATTGCAGGGCTTCTCTTTCTCGTATTCTATCGTGACATCCTGAGATACAAACCGGACTATATCAAAAATTACAGGATGCTCCTTCTGTTGGGTGTTCTTGTTCTCTTTACCGTCAGTGCAGGCAGGGTCTTTGAATACTTTTTCCAGAAGTTCACAATCGGTGTGGGCACGCTCCCCCTGGGCACGGCAATCTATGGAATGCCTATTGCTGCAGGTGCTATACTGGTAACACTTATTTTTGACTTTCATACAGCGATTATCTTTTCCTTTACCATCAGCCTTCTCACAGGATTATGGGCAGACACCCCTCTTTATCCCATATACGCCTTTATTGGAAGCCTTGTGGGTGCCTTTGGGGTTATACGTTGCAAAAAGAGGTCCGATATACTGAGAGCCGGTCTTTATGTAAGCGGAGTAAACGTTATAACCCTTACGGGAATACTGATGTTTACAGACCGTTTTACTGGCAGTTATGCATCCACAGCCTATCTCTATGCAATCACTTCGGGAATTGTGGTCTCCGGAGTGGTATCTCTCGTCTTACCCGCTATCGAGACTCTCTTTAAGGTTACAACGGACATCACTCTCCTTGAGCTTCTGGATCTGAACCATCCGCTTATGAAAAACCTTATGATTACGGCACCCGGCACATATCATCACAGTATAATCGTGGGCACACTGGTAGAGGCGGTTGCAGAGGATATCGGAGTTAATCCTCTTCTTGCAAGGGTAAGTGCATATTATCATGATATAGGTAAGATGAAGATGCCCGAGTATTTTGTGGAGAACCAGACAGGTGCCGTGAGCAGACATGAGAAGATAACACCTCATATGAGCAGCATTATACTGGCATCTCATGTGAAAGACGGTGTGGAGATAGCCCGGGAATACGGGCTTCCAGAACCTGTCATTGAGATTCTCCAGCAGCATCACGGAACCAGGCTGATGACCTATTTCTATGAAAAGGCAAAGGATGCTGGAAACGGAGAGCCCCATGAGGAGGACTACCGTTATCATGGTCCAAAACCGCAAAGCCGTGTGGCAGCTCTGGTAATGCTTGCCGATGCCGTAGAGGCGGCATCAAGGGTATTGAAGGATCCCACTCCGGCAAGAATTGAATCACTTGTTGACAGAATAGTCAATCATATATTCCTGGACGGCCAGCTTGAAGAGTGTGAACTTACACTCAGGGATATCTCAACGATAAAGAAAAAGTTCACTTATATTCTGACTGGTATCCTTCACAAGAGGATAGACTACCCTGGTTTTGACTTCGAGGAAAAATCAACCAAGAAGAGACGAGACAAGATTGATATTTACGAAAAGAGGTCACATGGAGACAGTTATAAGAAATCTTCAACGAAAGGTAAGGTTCGACAAGGCACACCTTTTACAGGTCCTGGAAAGACTGGGTAAGCTTCTCGGCTTAGACAGGGCGGAACTGAGCATACTCTTTGTAAACGACAAACAGATACAGGAATTAAACAGGCAGTACAGGTCCATTGACATGCCTACAGATGTCCTCTCCTTTCCCATGTATGATTCAGAGAAAGAGTTCCTTACAGCACAGAGGCATGCAGCCAAATTAATGCCGAACGAATATATACCATTAGGTGATATCGTTATTAATTTACATCTACTTGACAGGCGAGCCAGGGAGGCTGGTCATGACCTCGGAGACGAACTCCTTCCCGTTCTCATCCACGGACTGTTACATCTGTTAGGTTACGATCATGAGAAAAACAGATATCAGGCAGAAAAGATGAGAAAAAAGGAGAAGGAACTTATTAATGCCCTTAAGAAAATGGGTTGATGCTGCAAATAACGCCATAGAAGGGATCCTTTATGCCGCAAAAACACAGAGGCATGTGAGATACCATCTTTATGCAGCCTCGACAGTAATTGTCTCCAGTTTTCTCCTCGGAATTACACGGAATGAGTTTATATTAATCTGTATTATTGCTGTTTTGGTTATCCTGGCAGAGATGCTTAACTCAGCCATAGAGACTATTGTGGATATGGTATCTCCCCACAAGAGTGAAAAAGCTCGAATTATCAAGGATATTGCAGCAGGAGGGGTATTAATTACCGCCTTTGGAGCAGTCGTGATAGGATATATAATCCTGATTCCATATATAGAAAATGCATTCCATAAAGGCTTTAGCATCGCCAAGCACACACCTGAAGACATAGCCATAGTTGCCCTTGTAATCGTACTTATCCTGGTGATTATAACAAAATCGCGCTTTGGGAAAGGACATCCCCTGAGGGGAGGTCTTCCCAGTGGTCATGCAGCCCTTGCCTTCTCAATTTGGGTATCAGCCACATATATAAGCGAAAACTACATTATCTCCATCCTGACCATGATTGCAGCATTAATTATAGCCCAGAGCCGTGTGGCCGTAAGGGTCCATAGCGCTTGGGAGGTCTTCCTTGGAGCATTAATGGGTTCTACGGTAACATTTTTGTTATTCAAAATATTCTATTAAAAAGGAGGAAATTATGGATCTATTCGAGGCAATCAGAACCAGAAGGAGTATAAGGAGATTCCAGGAAAGGGATGTGGAGGAGGAGAAGCTCCAGCAGATACTGGAGTCTGTACGATGGGCACCGTCATGGGCAAATCTCCAGTGTTGGAGGTTTGTTGTTGTCCGCAACAGGGAGACAAGGCAGCGTTTAAGTGATCTCTCTTACGTGGAGTCCTTCTTTGCTCCCTTAGGGTATAAGGCCAATCCGGCAAAAAAGGGGATCGCAGAAGCCCCTGTTGTAGTGGTTCTTTGTGCTGATCCGAAACAGTCAGGTAATCTCTGGGATCAGCCTTATTATATGACTGACGCAGGCATTGCCGCACAAAACCTGATGCTTACAACCCATGCCCTTGGCCTCGGCACTGTCTTTGTGGGAGTTTTTGATGAGGAGAAGGTCAAATCCCTACTCAATATCCCTGCGGAGATTCGGGTTGTGGGAATATTTCCTATAGGATATCCCCTTTCGGAGAAAAAGGAGGGACCGGATAGGAAGCCTCTGTCAGAACTGGTTTTTAATGAACAATGGGGATAGTCTCAAACAAACCTGTTCAGTTATACCTGATTCAGTGATAAGATTCATAGGAGATTGTCGATTTTTCGTTACCACTGAATCTGGGTTATAATAGAAGATAGCTTTTTGCTGGAACTCTGACGGTCTCAGAAGGAACAGAAAATCTCTCAGGAGGAACTGATGCAGATAGGCATGATCGGGCTTGGCAGAATGGGAATGAATATGGCGCGGAGGCTTCTCAGAGAAGGACACCGTGTGGTTGCCTATAACAGAACCTCTCAAAAGACAGAGACCCTTATAAAGGAAGGGGCGGAAGGGGCTTTCAGTATCAAAGAGCTTGTGGACAGACTCTCTCGTCCCAGGGTGGTCTGGTTAATGCTTCCTGCCGGCAGGGTTATCGACGAGCACATAGATATCCTTAAGGAGCTTCTTGATGAAGGCGACATCGTGATAGACGGCGGAAACACCCACTACAGGGATGATCTTCCCAGGGCAGAAAGGTTAAGAAAAAAAGGTATTAGATTTGTTGATGTAGGCGTAAGCGGCGGAATATGGGGACTTAAGGAAGGATACTGTCTGATGGTTGGTGGAGATTATGAGGATTTCAAAACAATAGAGCCGATTCTTAAGAGCCTTGCCCCTGAAGAGGGTTATCTTTACTGTGGTAGCACCGGTGCCGGACATTACGTAAAGATGATACACAACGGTATTGAGTATGCCATGATGCAGGCTTATGCCGAGGGATTCGAGGTTCTCAACTCCTCTCCCTACTCAAAGGAACTGGACTTTGCCAGTCTTGCACACCTGTGGAACCACGGAAGCGTCATAAGGTCATGGCTTTTAGAGCTTCTGGAGAGGGCCTTCAGGGAAGACCCCCGTCTCGAAGGAATCGGTGGCTATGTCGAAGACTCTGGAGAAGGAAGATGGACCCTTCAGGAGGCTATCGAGCTTGATGTGCCAGCAGAAAGCATTGCCATTAGTCTGTTCAGACGGTTTCGCTCCCGACAGACAGACCCTTTCTCGGACAGAATACTTGCTGCCCTCAGGGCTCAGTTCGGCGGACACAGGGTTATAAAGAAGGAGTCTAATTAATGAAGAGATATATTCTTGCCATCACAGGCACAACAGGTGTTACTCTGGGACTTCAGCTTTTGAAGGAACTACTTAAAACATCAGAGGTCCATCTGATATTCTCCGGCATCTCCATCCCTATAATAAAAGAGGAGACAGGGCTGGATTTGTCTATAAACAGAGAGGATAACCTTAAGAACTATCTTAACTACAGTGGCGATGCTTTACATATCTATGACGAAGATAATCTCTGGGCACCTGTGGCAAGCGGATCCTTCAGGACCGAAGGGATGTTTGTGGTACCTTGCAGCATGAAAACCCTTGCCTCCATAGCCAACGGTTATGCCAGCAGCCTGATTGAAAGAGCTGCAGATGTGGTTATAAAAGAGGGCAGAAGGTTGATACTCTCACCACGGGAGACCCCACTCAGCCCGATTCATCTTGAGAATATGCTTAAACTGTCAAGAATAGGTGTAAAGATAGTTCCTCCCATGTTCGGCTTTTATCATAAGCCGGAAAGTATCGAGGAACTGATGGACTTTATCGTGGGCAAAATACTCGATCAGGCAGGCATAGAGAATCACTTGTACCGAAGATGGGGAAAGGACTAATAGAACATGATAAAGATCAGAAAGGCAACTATAAAGGATGTCCACCGTATCCATAAGCTGATTAACAGTCATGCCAAAAGGGACCTGATGCTTCCGCGTTCACTTAATGAGATCTACGAGTCACTTCGTGACCATTTTATCTGCGAAACAGACGGAAAGATCGTGGGAGTCTGTGCCCTCCATATACTCTGGGAGGATCTTGCCGAGATCAGGTCTCTGGCAGTTAACTCCTCGTACCAGCATATGGGTATTGGCAGCAAGCTCGTTAAGAAATGTATTGTCGATGCCCGTCGACTTGGCGTTAAAAGAGTTTTTGTCCTCACATACACTCCAGAATTTTTCAGAAAGATGGGCTTTAAGGATGTGGACAAATCCACACTTCCCCACAAGATATGGGGAGACTGTCTTAAGTGTCCGAAGTTTCCAGAATGTGACGAATATGCACTAATTAAGGATCTTAAATGATCGACTAAGCAACGGAATGGTTTTAAAGCCCGGACCTTGGTATATAGTTCACCTTTATATAAGAGCCTCGTTTCAACTCTTTTAAATGACGCTTAAGCATACTGTTGACCTTCTTCTCTCTGAGTAGAGTGTCTATCTGGGCATAAAGCTCCTGCAGTTTGGCGCTACCAAATCTTTCCCTGTTCTTTTCGTAAAAACCCCTTACCTCAGCCTCCGAAACCCTTACAAATGCCCTTATTCTGATATCTATATAGTGATTTATAATTTCATCCTCGGTTTCGCCTTTAAGCCTTAATCTCCTGGCCTCTCTGATAAGAAGCATTCTGTTAATTAAGGTATTGATTGCCTCCTCCGGAGAGAGCCCGGGATGAAACTTCTTAGCCACCTGATAGTACTTCTGATAGTCCACCAATGTGATTGCCGTATCATCAATAAAGGCCACCACCCTGTCGATTAGCCTTACCTGATCCGCTGTATCTTCGGCATGCACAAAAACAGCCTGGGATACTACAATCAGAACTACTATCAAAAATACTTTAAGGTGCTTCGAAATGAAACTCATAAAATTATACTATCCTAAAACAGACCAAAATGAAAACCCAAAATTCACTTTTTTAGGTTATAATACCTACATGGCGAAACTTACACATATAGATGAACATGGTAAGGCAAAAATGGTGGATGTATCAGCAAAGCCACCTACTGAGCGTGAGGCAGTGGCATGCGGCCGCGTTATTATGAAACTCGAAACCCTCGAACTTATAAAAAAACAGCAGATTGCCAAAGGAGAGGTGCTTCAGATTGCAAGAATTGCCGGGATAATGGCTGCGAAAAAAACATCCGAGCTTATTCCGCTCTGTCACCCCCTTAGCATAACCTCCATTAGTGTGGATTTTACTTTTAATGAGGACGATAATGCGATTGAGATAACAAGTAGGGTAAAGACAATAGGTCAGACAGGTGTGGAAATGGAGGCACTGACTGCCGCTGCTGTTGCAGCCCTGACAATATATGATATGTGCAAAGCAGTGGACAGAGAGATGACCATAACTGATGTGATGCTGCTTGAGAAACGCGGTGGCAAAAGTGGTGAATTTAAAAGAAAATAGCATAAAGGAACAGGCTTAATACTCTGGCTGACTTCTTATTTTCAGAAATAAAAGACCGATGAATACCCCGAACATCAATATACTGACACCTCTGTTATTCCTTTTACCCATCCTTCTCACCCTTTCTCTTTACTTACTTTTCAAATATCTCAAGAAAAAGGAAAACAAGGTACAGGAGCAGAAATCCCAGATAGCCTTCATGGCTGAAACCTTTCAGGAACTATTGTCAAAATTAAAGGAGAAGGAACGTGAACTGGAAGCTCTTAAGAAAAGAGCAGAAGAGCGTGCTGAGGATGTTGAGAGCTACAGCGAAAACATTATTCAAAGTGTACCCAGCGGAGTGGTTAGTTTTGATAATGACCTGAGGATTACAAAGGTAAATTCAGCTGCAGCAGAACTCCTTAAGATCTCTCCTGAGGAGATGATTGGCAAATCATACAAAGAGGTCTTTAATCCTCCTCTGAAGGCTTTGCTTGAGGAAAGAAAACCTGTGCAAAGAGCAGAATATCAGTATAAAAATCACGCAGGGCAGGACCTTTACCTCGGGCTCACTCTCTCCGTACTCTATAACAGGATGAAAGAACCTATCGGTTTTGTTCTTGTTTTCACCGATCTTACGGAACTAAAAACCCTGGAGAAACAGATAAGGCTCAGAGAGTGGCTCTCCTCACTTGGAGAGGTCTCCCTCGGAATAGCCCATGAACTGCGTAACCCAATGGCTGTCATCTCAGGATATGCAAAGATGCTCTCGAAAAAGGCTAACGGCCTGCCCGAGATCGAGGCGATTATGAAAGAGGTCCGTCTGATGGACCGAATTATTCAGGATTTCCTTTCCTTTGCCAGACCCATAGAGCCCAATATCACGGAGATAGATTTAAAGGAACTAATAGACTCCATTCTGTCCCAACTGTTACAGAACAGATCCGATATAAAACTGAGCTTTTTATCCGAGCAATGTATTATCAACTCTGACGAGGTTCTGCTCAAGCAGGCCCTTACAAATCTCGTCCTGAATGCCATAGAGGCGATGCCTCAGGGCGGAACCCTCTCAGTTACGGTATCCTGTTACGATACAACGGACACGCTGAAAATACAGATAAAGGATACAGGTGTGGGAATACCCGATGGTGCAAGAGAGAAGATCTTCATGCCCTTTTATACCACAAAAGAGACCGGTACCGGACTCGGTCTCTCCGTTGTACATAAGAATATAACCCTCCTGGGTGGAACCGTAAACTTTGAATCAGACAAAACAGGCACCTCCTTTGTGATATCCCTGCCTCTATGACTGAATAGCCCTGACAGGGCTGCTACTAACAAAGGGTGATTAAATATCTAAAGTTCCCCAGATCCAGCGGTAACGATATTGAATAATCCACCTTTATCTTTATCCGGGATAACTGTTAAAATATCTCCTGTCATGAAACTACTCTACCTTTACAGACGGCCGGCGCTTACGGAAGGCAAAACCAGAAACCTTCTGTCCACACTCCAGGTTGGGGTATCCTCTGAAATAGAGGCTATAGAGACGGAGTTCTGCTTTTACATCCAGACAGAGAGGGAGCTCACGCAGGATGAACAGACCATTCTCAGGTGGCTCCTTGGTGAAACCTTTGAACCTGAAAATCTTGCAGAGAACTCCTTTTTAAGAGAGGATGCCAAATCCTTTATTATTGAGGTCGGTCCAAGGCTCAACTTCACCACTTCATGGTCAACGAATGCGGTCTCAATCTGTCATACAAGCGGGTTAACCAGCATCTCCCGCATAGAGCACTCAAGACGCTACAGGATAGTAATGAAGACCCCCTTCTCCGATCAGGACAGACAAAGGTTGATATCAGGGATTCTCCCTTTTATTCATGATAGAATGACAGAGTGTCTTTACACCGAAAGACTCACCACCTTTGAGACAGGTATCAAGCCGGAGCCTGTCTTTACGATTCCCCTTATTGAGGAAGGCAAGGATGCCCTTAGAAGAATCAACAGAGAGATGGGGCTCGGCCTTGATGAGTGGGATATCGATTACTATTACAACCTCTTTGTAAATGAGATAGGCCGTAATCCTACAAATGTGGAGTGCTTTGACCTCAGCCAGTCAAACAGTGAGCATTCACGACACTGGTTCTTCAAGGGAAGGCTCATAATTGATGGTAAAGAGGCTCCGGAAACCCTTATGGATATCATAAAGGAACCTCTGAGACATAGCAACAAAAACAGTGTTATCGCCTTTAAAGACAACTCCAGTGCAATCAGGGGATACAGAATTGATACGATACTTCCGTCATCACCCGGCACCCCCGTTCCTTTCCAGATGGAGAAAACCGATTACCACATAATTTTTACAGCAGAAACACACAACTTCCCCACAGGCGTGGCACCCTTTCCCGGTGCAGAGACAGGCACCGGCGGCAGAATCCGCGATGTCCATGCCACGGGAAGAGGCAGCCTCGTAATCGCAGGTACTGCTGCCTACTCGGTAGGCAATCTCAGAATCCCAGGTTATAACCTTCCGTGGGAGGATGACTCTTTTGTTTATCCTGCAAATCTGGCAACCCCTCTCGATATAGAGATAGAGGCCAGCAATGGTGCCTCAGATTACGGAAACAAGTTCGGCGAGCCCCTGATTCAGGGCTTTACCCGCTCCTTTGGCCTGAGACTTCCTGATGGCGAGAGGTATGAGTGGATAAAGCCAATCATGTTCACTGGCGGAGTGGGACAGATTGATGACAGACACATAGAGAAGTATGAACCAGAGAGGGGAATGCTTGTTGTAAAGGTCGGAGGACCCGCTTACAGAATCGGCATTGGCGGTGGAGCCGCTTCCAGCATGATCCAGGGAGAGAATGTAGAGGAACTGGACTTCAGCGCAGTGCAGCGCGGTGATGCCGAGATGGAGCAGAAACTGAACAGGGTAATCCGTGCCTGCGTGGAAATGGGAGATGACAACCCCATTATAAGCATTCATGACCAGGGTGCAGGAGGAAACTCCAATGTGGTGAAGGAGATTATATATCCTGCAGGAGCAAGGATCGAGATACGAAACATCCTCCTTGGAGACCATACACTTTCGGTTCTTGAAATATGGGGGGCAGAGTATCAGGAAAACGACGCCCTGCTTCTTAAGCCCGAAGGCCTCCCTGTCTTTGAGTCGCTTTGTGAAAGGGAGAAAGTGCCATTCTCCGTAATCGGCGAGATTACAGGTGATGGGTATGTAATTGTTCATGATGCCATCGATGACTCCACTCCGGTAAATCTCGAACTCTCAAAGGTCCTTGGCAAGATGCCCCAGAAGACATTTCATCTTGAGAGAATTCCACGGGAATTGCCACCACTGAGTCTTCCCCGGGAGTTAACAGTGGAGGAGGCGCTACAGAGGGTACTCAGGCTGCTTTCGGTTGGCTCAAAGCGATTCCTTACAAACAAGGTTGACCGTAGTGTTACAGGGCTGATTGTACAGCAGCAATGCACCGGCCCGCTACAGCTTACGCTGTCAGATGTGGCTGTTGTTGCCCAGAGCCACTTCAGCAAAACCGGAGCCGCCATATCAATTGGTGAGCAGCCCATAAAGGGGCTGATAGACTCCAGGGCAATGGCAAGGCTCAGTGTTGGTGAGGCCATGACAAATATCGTCTGGGCAAAGGTAACAGCCCTTGAGGATATAAAATGCTCAGGTAACTGGATGTGGGCACCAAAGCTGCCGGGTGAAGGCGTAAGGCTCTATGAGGCTGCTCTGGCACTCAGGGATATAATGATAGCCCTCGGCATAGCTATTGACGGTGGAAAGGATAGTCTCTCGATGGCCGCCCTTGTGAAGTCTTCTGACGGAAGCACCGAGGTTGTCAAATCACCGGGTACTCTTGTAATCTCAGCCTATGCTGCCTGTCCTGACATCACTAAGGTGATTACACCTGATATAAAGGCTCCAGGCAAAAGCAGGCTCCTTTACATAGACCTCGGCCTTGGCAAATACCGCCTCGGTGGCACAGCCCTAGCCCAGGTATTCAACCAGGTGGGAAATGAGGCCCCTGATGTGGATGACCCTGCTGTCCTGAAAAGGGCATTCAATGCTGTACAGAGTCTGATAGAAGAAGATCTTATCCTGTCAGGCCATGACCGAAGCGATGGAGGACTTATTACCACAATGCTTGAGATGGCCTTTGGTGGAAATTGTGGTCTAAAGATAGATATAAATGAGGATGGCATTGACCCTATCAGGGTACTCTTTGCCGAGGAACTTGGTCTTGTGATTGAGTATCTGCCTGAGGCGGAAAAGAGGATCACTGACATACTTAAAGATTCGGAAGTCCCATACCAGTTAATCGGCACAACCACCGAGGATTACCTTATAGAGATAACAGTGAATAACTCTTGTGTGATTAAAGAGGAGATGCCCAGGCTCAGAAGGCTCTGGGAAGAGACAAGCTACCGCATTGACAGACTTCAGGCGAATCCCGAGTGTGTGGAGCAGGAGTGGGAGGTCAACTATCTGAGAAAAGGCCCCTCTTATAGCCTCTCCTTTACTCCGGAGGATACTCCTCAGGAGATTCTTCTGAGAAAGGCAAAGCCCAAGGTTGCGATAATCCGCGAAGAAGGCAGCAATGGTGACCGCGAGATGGCTTCAGCCTTCTATCAGGCAGGATTTGAGGTATGGGATATAACAATGACTGACCTCATGAAACATCGGGTATCCCTCAGGGAGTTTAAAGGAGTTGCCTTTGTGGGTGGCTTCAGTTATGCAGATGTGCTTGGCTCGGCAAAGGGCTGGGCAGGAGGTATCAGGTTCCATAAGGCACTGTATGAAGAGTTTGACGAGTTCTATCAAAGAGAAGACACCTTCAGCCTCGGCGTATGCAATGGATGTCAGCTGATGGCTCTGCTTGGATGGGTGCCATGGCGTGGAATAGATGACAGGAGACAGCCGAGGTTTATCAATAATCTGTCAGGACGGTTTGAGTCCAGATTCTCAACAGTAAAGATTCTGAAAAGCCCCTCCATCATGCTTGCAGGTATGGAGGGCTCTGTGCTTGGCGTATGGATTGCTCACGGAGAGGGAAGGGTCTATTTCCCGGATGAAACTATAAAGAGGGATATTATCTCAAAGGGATTGGCTCCGCTCAGGTATGTGGATGACGACGGTGAACCCACAGAGGTTTATCCCTTTAACCCCAACGGCTCTCCAGAAGGAATCACTGCCTTATGCTCACCGGACGGAAGACACCTTGCAATGATGCCTCATCCCGAAAGGGTATTCCTTAAATGGCAGTGGGCATGGATGCCTGAGGAATGGAAGAAGACCCTCAATGCCTCACCCTGGCTCAGACTCTTCCAGAATGCAAGACACTGGTGTGAGCAGTCTTAGAAGGAGTTTATTGCGATTATGCGTTAAAGAGTTAATGGGGTAACACAATAAACTCAAAAATGCTATAAACGCACTTTTCTAATCTTCCTTTACCGGACCAAGCATGGTTAAGGCAGTAGGTCTGTCAGTGAAAAGACGCTCGGAAAGGGCCTTAATGTCAGAAAGGCTCACCGAATCTATTGTCTTGATAATCTCCGAGGGGCTATAGTATCTGCCATAGTATATCTCCTGCCTGGCTATGTTAGACATCCTTCCTGAAGTAGACTCAAGGGCAAGTATTATGTTACCCCGCAGTTGCCTCTTTGCTCTGGTCAGTTCTTCTTCTGTTACCGTATCCCTGAAGGTGTCAAACTGTTTCTTTACAAGCTCGATAACCTCTCGGTATTTTTCAGGTGATGTCCCTACATAGACACCGAAAACTCCCGTATCAATGTATGAGGAGGCAAAGGAGTATACAGAGTAGGCAAGACCCCGTTCCTCTCTAATCTCCTGAAAGAGTCTTGAACTTACTCCCATGCCCATGATGGTATTCAGAAGGAGCATGGCGTACCTGTCAGGACTGTTCTGTGGCACGCCTTCCACCCCCATACAGATATGCACCTCGGCATGGTCGCGCTGAACCACTCTTACGCCGGAGTGGAAGGTAGGTTTTTCAAAGCTCAGGGCAGTAGAGTCTCTGTTAAGCCTTCCGATTGTCTCATTAAGACCATCCTGTACAGCCTTATAATCAATATTGCCTGCGCATGATACCACTATATTGTCAGTTCGATAATGTTTGTGTATGTATTCGATAAGATTTTCTCTTTTAAAAGACCTTACAGTTTCGTAGCTACCAAGAATTCTCTGTCCCAATCCCCTTCCGCCCCATATATATTCGCTAAAGAGGTCATGGACATAATCATCCGGGGTATCCTCGGACATTCTAATCTCCTCAAGTATAACACCTTTCTCCTTTTCAATCTCCTCCTCGGGAAAAACCGAATTCAGGAAGATATCACTCAACAGTTCCATTCCCCTGTCAAGATACTCGTCAAGGACTTTTATGTAAAATGTTGTTGTCTCCTTTGAAGTAAATGCATTAAGATCACCGCCGAGAGAATCGATCTCAAAGGCTATCTCTTTCTGCGACCGTTTCTCCGTCCCTTTAAAGAACATATGCTCCAGGAAATGGGAAAGCCCACTTTCAGGAGCATTCTCAAACCTTGATCCCACCTTTACCCAGATACCTAAAGTAATAGAGCGTACTCCTGTGATACGCTCCATTACCAGGGGAATATTATTGTTGAGGTATTCTTTCTGAAACATAAGATAATTATAAATTGCAGCTTAAAGGATGCATGAGATGCATATATCCTCTATCATGAATCGTGTATCCTTTTATTATTCTGCGGATTTAAGGAATCTAAATCAAAACATAGCAGAGAGGCTGTGCCTGGAAGAGACAACCTCCAGGCAGAAGTTTCTTAACCTCTATGTTTTTGGCTCTCTGATGATCTCATCGCCTCTTTTCTGCTCAGCTTGAGCCTTCCCAGATCATCTATCTCAATAACCTTTACAAGCACCTCATCGCCAACCTTTAATACATCCGAGACCTTATTTATCCTCTTGTCAGATATCTGGGAGATATGAAGCAGCCCCTCGGTGCCAGGAGCCACCTCAACAAAGGCACCAAAATCAACAATACGTTTAACCTTACCCATGTAAATCTGGCCAACCTCTATCTCACGAACAATGCCCTCAATGATCTCCTTGGCCTTGTTTGCAGATGCCTCATCATTGGATATTATATTGATCACACCAGTATCACTGATATCTATCTTTACCCCTGTCTGGTCAATTATGCTCCTTATTACCTTACCACCGACTCCTATCACATCCCTGATCTTCTCAGGCTTTATCTGCATGGTAAAAACCCTCGGAGCATGAGGCGAAAGGTTCTTCCGTGGAAGAGGCATCACCTCATTCATCCTGTCAAGGATATAGAGCCTTCCCTGACGAGCCTGCTCAAGGGCCTTCTTCATTATATCCGTTGTAATACCGGCAATCTTGACATCCATCTGGAAGGCTGTTACGCCACGTCTTGTTCCGGTAACCTTAAAGTCCATGTCACCAAGATGGTCCTCCAGCCCCATTATATCGCTGAGAATAACGGCCTTGTCTCCCTCAACAATCAGTCCCATTGCCACACCTGCCACTGGAGCCTCAAGTGGCACTCCTGCATCCATCAGGGCCAGTGATGCACCACATACCGTAGCCATTGAGGAGGAACCGTTAGACTCGAGTATGTCAGATACAACTCTGATTGTATAAGGAAACTTTTCCTTAGGTGGTATAAGGGGCTTTAATGCCCTCTCTGCAAGGGCTCCGTGACCTATCTCCCTTCTGCCAGGCGAGCCAAGGCGTTTCACCTCTCCCACACTGAAGGGAGGGAAATTGTAATGGAGCATAAAGGATTTGAAGGATTCACCCTCAAGGGCATCTATCTTCTGCTCATCCTCAGAAGAGCCAAGTGTTACCGCCACAAGTGCCTGGGTCTCACCCCTGACAAAGAGCCCGGAACCATGGACCCTTGGTAAGAATCCGACCTTGCAGTATATTGGCCGAATCTCATCTGGTTTCCTTCCATCCACCCTGATTCCTTCATTCAGGATCATACCCCTTACCAGTTCCTTCTCTATATCATGGAATATCCCGGCTATGGTTCTGGACCTATCCTCTTCTTCAGTACAAAAGTGCTCAATTGCCTCTTCAAGAATCAGATCAAGGGCCTCCTGTCTCTTCAGTTTAGTAGGGATCTTAATGGCTTCCTTCATTTTATCTATAACAAAGTTATAAACCTCTGTCTTTAGAGATTCGTCTATTTCTACTTCCTTCACCGATCTCTTCGGTTTTCCGCAGAGATCTCTCAGTTTCCTCTGGAGTTCATTGATCCTTTTTATCTCCTTGTGGGCAAACTCTATCGCCTCCAGCACCTTATCCTCTGATACCTCATTAGCTCCGCCTTCAACCATTACAACCGCCTCATCAGTGCCGGCAACAACAAAATTCAGATCCAGCCTCTCAGCCTCATCCAGGTTTGGTAGATATATCAACTCACCGTCAAGAATTCCAACCCTTACAGCAGATACAGGGCCGTTGAAGGGAATGTCGGATATCATAAGGGCTGTAGACATGCCGATTATGCCCAACACATCAGAAACATTTTCCTCGCCGAATGAGAGCACCGAAACTATACCCTGAGTCTCAGATGCAAAACCATCGGGGAAAAGGGGTCTTACAGGTCTGTCAATAAGGCGGGATACAAGGATCTCCTTTTCAGAAGGCTTTCCCTCTCTTTTGAAGAACCCACCCGGAATCTTCCCTGCCGCATATGCCTTTTCCTGGTAGTCAATTGTGAGTGGGAAGAAGTCCAGGTCTTCTCTCTCTCTCTTTTCTGCAACTGCGGTGGCAAGTATTACAGTGTCACCGTAAGTAACAACAGCCGAACCATCAGCCTGTTTTGCAAGTTCACCTGTCTCTATTCTTAACTTCTCACCCCTGATCTCGATCTCAACACTCTTGGGATCAATGTTCAGCTTTTGCCGTTCTGCTTCTATATCAGACATATTTCTGCTCCTCTAAAATAACTTTTAATTTACTTTCTTATCCCCAGACGCTCAATGAGCTTCTCGTATCTGTTTACATCTGTTCTCTTGAGATAATCAAGGAGTTTCCTCCTCTGTGCCACCATCTTAAGAAGTCCCCTTCTTGAATGATGGTCCTTCTTGTGTACCTTGAAATGTTCCGTTAGGTAGTTAATCCTCTCTGTGAGGATTGCTACCTGGACCTCTGGGGATCCGGTGTCATTCTCATGGGTTTTGAAGGCATTAATTATCTCCTGTTTCCTCTCCTTTGTTAATGCCACGATTCATCACTCCTTTCATCTAATTATTTTCTTAAAATCTACATCCTTTCCCTGCAGTTCACTGCCCCCTCGGTCCTGTAGACAGTTGTCTACCGCTGTTTCCTGTATCGTAAAGAATACCATAGTTGCTACAATCCTGTAAAGCCCTTACGGAATTTCGCAACAGGCGACTTCCTGGTCAAATTGGTTTATCGGTCTTGTCAACTTGTATAATAAAAATTATGAGTAAAAACAGCCAGAAGGCAATGTTAGCAAAGCATATCAAGAACCTCTATGATGAGATAAGCCCCATAATAGAGGAGTTTACATCCACAGTCTGTCCTGACTGTGAGAGTGTATGCTGTAAGCAGAAGCACGGACTATATGAACCCGAGGATCTCGCCTTTTTAGTCTCACTTGGAGAGAAGAGCATCTCTGACGGCTCCCATGAACGTGATCCCGAGGGCTCGTGTGAGTTTCTTGGCAGTAAGGGATGTATCAGGCCAAGATGGCAGAGGCCTTTCCGTTGCACTTGGTTCTTCTGCGAGCCTCTTCTGACATATATGCCTGAGAGGTCTCCAAGACTTTACAGACGGATGGTGGCACTGCTTAATGAGATTATCGAAAGCCGGAAGGCCCTTTTATGCTATAATGAGAGTCAAGAATAGAAAACGATGAGTGTTTTTATATAAGGATGGTAGGCGATGGTGGTTTCGAACCACCGACCTCTGCCGTGTGAAGGCAGCGCTCTCCCACTGAGCTAATCGCCCACTCTTCTGAAATTATATTTAAACAGGCACTCTCCTGTCAAATCTCATCTTTTCAAAGCAGTGTCAGGAGTATGACATAAATCATAACATCATTAATCCCTTACCTGTTAGTATTTTGACAGGCTATGAAGACAAACATTGTAGAGACGGGTACGGTTATTCATACCGAGGGCGGAATTGCAAGAGTTCGCCTTGGAAAAGGGACCTCCTGCAAGGGCTGTGGCATGGCTAAACTGGGACTCTGCAGGCCCGGGGGAGCTGGCATGCTTCTTGAAGTAGAAAACTCCGTAAATGCGAGGGTCGGAGATGTGGTAACTATTGGACTGAAGAGGGAGACACATATAAAGGGTTATTTTCTTGCCTTTATTCTTCCTTTAAGCATGCTAGTTGTCAGCACCATAGCAGGATATGTATTAGCTGTGTATATGGGATTGAAAGGGGCAGAGGTGATAGCAGGCTTTCTGGGGCTTGCCATTACCCTGTTTTTCTCTCTGAGAAGACTAAATGAGATGGACCGCTCAGAGAGGATGTACATAAAGAGAATAATTAAGGATGTGCCGGATTTTTCAGGGGAGGTAAATATTGGGGCAGAAGGGGGTGATTACCTGAAGGGGTTTCAAGACATTTCTGAGCACAGTTCAAACTAGTTTCTGTACTCTTTCCCAGAAATTCAAATCTCAAAGGAGGTGTGCTAATGAGGAGGTATCTTTTTCTGTTACTGCTGTTAAGTGCTGCTTTCTTGATGTTCGGAACCAACGTAGAGGCTAAGAGTCAGTGTATCTCCTGTCATGAGAAGGAGACACCTGGAATAGTCAAACAGTTCCTTTCTGGTAAGATGGGCAAGATAGGGCTTGACTGTTCTACCTGCCATGGTTCAGAGCACAACAAGGGTGCTGAGGATGCATCACTTGCCAAGCTGCCAACTCCGGAGACATGCAACAGTTGTCATCCGAAGCAGGTTGAGCAGTACAAGGCAGGAAAACACTCACTTGGCTGGATTGCAATGAAGGCTATGCCAATGCTCCAGCATCAGCCAACAATGATAGTTGGTGAAGGGTACAAGGGCTGTTCAGGCTGTCATAAAATCGGTCTGAAGTCTGAGGAAGAAGCCAGAGCCTACCGCTATGGTAGTGGTGCCTGCGATTCATGTCATACAAGGCACACCTTCTCAAAAGAGGAAGCACGTGACCCAAGGGCCTGTCAGTCATGCCATATGGGATTCGACCATCCCCAGTGGGAGATGTGGTCCACCTCAAAGCATGGTACTATCTGGCAGATTGAAGGCAAAGGCAGTGACAGAGCCCCTGTATGCCAGACCTGCCACATGCCCGACGGTGACCACAATGTAATGACCTCGTGGGGCTTCCTTGCTGTCAGGCTACCTGAAGATGACCAGGAGTGGCTGAAAGACAGGGTCACAATACTTCAGGCCCTTGGAGTGCTCGATGATGCAGGAAATCCCACGGAGAGGCTTGAGGTGGTGAAGGCTGGTAAGGTGGCCAGACTCACTAAAGAGGAGTTCGACAGGGAACGTACAAAAATGATCAATATCTGCTCCAAGTGCCACAGCACCTCATATGCAAAGGCACAGCTGGACGCAGGAGACAAGATCATCCGTGAAGCAGATAAGTTGATGGCAGAGGCCATCAGAATAGTCAAAGGTCTCTACAAAGATGGAATACTCAAGAAGCCTGCCAATTGGAAAGTGGCTCCTGATCTCTTGCAGTTTTACGAAGCAAAAAGCTCTATTGAACAGGATCTTTACGTAATGTTCCTTGAGTACAGAATGCGTACCTTCCAGGGAGCATTCCACATGAACGCTGACTATATGCATTGGTATGGTTGGGCTCCAATGAAGGAGACGCTACAGAAGATCAAAGATGAGGCTGAGAAACTTCGCAAGGAGTTCAAGTTAGCAGAAAAATAAACTCTACACAATACAGGGAGGGGGCATGAAACATGCCCCCTCCCTGTATTTAACTTCCATTTCCTGAAATCTTAATATCATAGGAGTGAGTAAAGATATTTTCTGTATCGTAGTTTGCTTCACCTTTTTGATGAAATGACTCTCTTTCGCTCCTTTCTGTCTCTTCAATCCTGAACCAATCGATCTGGCTTTTAAGCCTTTCTGAAAGGGAGGCGAGCTCAAGAGAGACCTCTCTCAGCTGCTTGGACGCACTCACAGTCTCTTCTATACCTCTGGATATCTCATTCATATTCTGGGCTATCTCCTCTGAGGCAGTGGACTGTTCTTCTGTAGCAGCTGCAATATGCTGAACCATCTCGTTTGCCCTTGTAGATGCGGTAACAATTGATTCCAGTGATTGGGTTACCATCTCCATGAATTTTATGCCCTTTTCAACCTCCTCTCTGCTCTGTCTCATGGTGTCAACAGACTGCTCTGCCTTTCTCTGAATAGTCTTTATCTTTTCGGCAATCTCCTCCGTTGATCTTGCAGTCTTCTCTGCCAGCTTTCTCACCTCATCTGCCACAACAGCAAACCCCTGTCCATGCTCTCCTGCCCGTGCTGCCTCAATAGCTGCATTCAGGGCAAGCAGATTGGTCTGCTCTGCAATATCTGTGATAACCGACAAAATCTCTCCGATCTCTTTTGAACTGTTGCCAAGGGTCTCTATGATTTCCGAGGCGCTGTTAACCACATCTGCTATCCTGTTTATCTCTTTCATAGCCTCCTCTGCCACTTCCATTCCTCCTGTGGCCATATCAGTGGACTCCTGTGATGCCTCTGCAGCCTCGGATGCATTCTTAGCCACATCCATAATGGTCTGGGACATCTCGGATGCTGCTGCTACCACCTGCTCCACCTGTCTTAATTGTGCATCCGTTGTAACAGTTAGTGAATCTGCTGTTGCAGACAACTCTTCTGCTGAGGAAGATAAGTTCAATATACCTTCCTTTATATTGCTTACAACCTCTTTCAACTTTTTTCCCATTAGCCTGAATGCCTCAGCCATATGTCCCAGTTCGTCCTTGCCTCTTACATCCACTGATACATCCCCAAACCTACCCTCTGCCATCATAAGTGATGCATGTGAAACACCTGAAACAGGCTTTATTATTACCTTAGACAAAACAAGGGCAATAACTATCAAGCATATTACTGTAAGGCTCCCTCCGACAAGATAACCTTTCTTTAACAGTTCCGATTCTTCTTTTAGTTTATTTACTAGGAGTGGATAAACATCTCTGAGAGTCTTCAATGGCATAGATGTCTGTTCCATGATATTGTAAAAGTTCTCTTCTAATTCACCTGAGATAAGCAAGTGGATATCATCAATCTGTTCTTTCGCTTCAAGCTGTCCCTTTGCTACTGCCGGTAGAACCCTTTCCATCAGCAGCTTTTTATAATCAATCCATGAACTCCTTGATTTCTTGATTGATGCAAATATAGCTTCGACTCTGTCCATACCATGACATGATCCGCAGTACAGATTATTACTATCAGAAGGTTTCACGGCCTTTTGTTCAAGACGTTCATAAAGGGAGTCGGTTTTGTCCATTATGGAACGAATGTTTTCAGTGACGGTATCGTCATAACTGTAAAGCTGGGAATAAAAAAGACCTCTTATAAGATTCACATTCATCCTAATCCGTGCAAGCTCATCAATGGCGTCCCTCTTCAGTGCGATACCTCTGTAGAATCTTCCGCCCACCTTGATCCTGTCAAACGCCACCTGTCCTGTAATAACAGCGATAATCGTCGCAATGATGATTCCCCCGAAGATCAGATAGAATTTCCTTTTAAGTGAAAGATTGTAAAACCATTGGAACATAAAACTACCTCCCAGGAGTATTTTTAATACATAGTATCGGACAGTTGCTTCTAAAACTTTAACAGCCTGCCCCTTATGATTTAAATCATAGAAAAAGATATTGATAAATGATATTTTTAAGTAAGGACTTTGAGCATGATCTGCAACCAGCCATTGGCTGGAAAACGTACTAAATAAACAGACAAAGGGAGGTGCTCTAATGAGTAACCGAGGTGTGAGGAACCTCTTTGTCTTTGGTAGCCTCTTCTTCTTCGTCATCTTCGTGGCTCTTACTTTTGACACCATGAAGAGACTGGACAAGCGGGCACCAGAGATAACAGCGGAGGTAGACGAGGGCAAGAAACTATGGCACAAGTACGACTGTATCGGTTGCCACACTATTCTTGGAAACGGCTCTTACTTTGCTCCTGATCTCACAAAAGTCACAGTAAACAAACCTGAAGGCTATCTTGAGAAGTTCCTGGTCAATCCCAAAAAGGTCAAATCAACTGCAGCAATGCCTGCACTTGGCATCACTCCAGATGAGGCGAAGAAGCTCGTAGCCTTCCTTGACTGGGTCTCAAAGGTTGACACCAACGGCTGGCCGCCAAAGCCGGTGCTTGCTACCTTCAGAATGCCCCAGACCCCTGGCGTTACAGTCTATCAAAAGTATGGATGTTCATCTTGCCATATGATCAGCGGTGTTGGAGGCACTTCTGGACCGGATCTCACAAAAGTAGCATCCAGAAGACCTGACCCGGAATGGCACAAACGTCATCTCAGAGAACCGTCGGCTCTTGTTCCTGATTCAGCAATGCCAGCCTATCCGCAGATAAGTGATGAGGAACTCAACCAGTTAGTGGACTATCTGCTGACACTAAAATAATTAAAATACACTTAGGGAGGTAGTATAACTATGAAATACGAGAGTCAAAAGATAGCACAAAACTTTTATACCTTTGCGGTGCTACTCTTTCTTGTACAGGTCCTTGTGGGCATTATCGCAGCACTTCAATTCATATGGCCTGACTTTTTCCCTCTGAAGTTCAACATAATACGAGATCTGCATATAAATGCCCTTGTTGTATGGCTTCTGATGGGACTTATGGGAGCTACCTATTATGTTGTACCTGAAGAGTCTCAGAGTGAACTCTGGAGTATTCCCCTGGCGAAGTTCCAGTTCTGGGCCACAGTTGTAGCTGTTACAGCAGTTGTATTGGGTTACATCTGGATGGGATTTGATCCTCAGGCAAACAAATTCGTTGCAGGCACACTGCTTTTAAATGAGGGCAGAGAGTATATCGAGGCACCACGCTGGGCAGATTGGCTGATTGCCCTCTCAGTGATCCTATTTCTGATTAATAACTTTATGACAATGTACAAAAGTAAGCGCTGGACAGGCATCCAGGGTACATTGCTCGGAGGACTCACCTTTCTTGCCCTTATGTATCTGCCTGGGATGTTCTATACAAAGAGTATGGTTAAGGACCAGTTCTGGTGGTGGTGGGTAATTCATCTGTGGGTCGAGGGTGCCTGGGAGGTGATTGCAGGCGCACTCTTGGCATTTATGCTCATGAAGGTTACAAATGCAGAACGTCATGTACTTGAAAGATGGATGTATATAGAGGTTGGGCTTGTACTGTTTACTGGAATTTTAGGCACAGGACATCATTACTACTGGATAGGCACTCCAAAGTACTGGCTGTGGGTTGGCGGCATTTTCAGCTCCCTTGAGCCTATTCCACTCCTGCTAATGGTCTGGGATGCCTTCAGAACTACAAGGAAACATCGTGTTGTCACAAACAGGCTGGGTCTGTTTTATGCAACAAGCCATGCTATTTTCAACTTCGTGGGAGCAGGATTATGGGGTGTTATCCATACCCTTCCACAGGTTAACAAATGGACACATGGCACCCAGATAACCACTGCACACGGACATCTGGCATTCTACGGTGCCTATGTCCTTCTGGTGATGTCCATGATTTATATAACACTGCCATTAATAAGAGGTGTTAATGAGTTCAACACATCGAGAGGATACAGATCCTTCTGGTGGATGACAATATCAATGATATTTATTGTACTCACTCTAACAGGTGCTGGCATGGTACAGACCTATATGGAGAGGCTTATCGGTCTTGACTACGTAACAGTAAAGGCAACATACAACTTCTGGTTCTGGGCACTGAGGGCTATCTTTGGAGTTGGATTCCTCTACGGTGCATGGCTCTTTGTAATTGACTTCTTCAAGCTTGGTAAAGAGCCTGTGGAGGTGACATCTACTGCTACCGAAACAGTAGCCTGAGCCTGTGTACTGCAAAACAACAAAAAGGGAGGCTGTATGCCTCCCTTTTTTCATTTCAAGAAACAAACGTTTTTAAACCGAATTATTTTATGGGCACCTCTTTCACATCAAGAATTTTAACATCAAAATATAGCGTTTTCCCTGCAAGCGGATGATTTAAATCCAGCACTACTGTTTTGTCCTTAATCTGGGTAACCCTTGCATAAACAATCCCTCCATGTGGGTTCTGTGCCTGTAGCAGGGTACCAACCTTGAGAGCATTCTTTGGCACCTTATCTTTTGTTACCTCAACTATGGCCTTACTGTCTCTTAGACCGTATCCCTCCTCGGGAGGCACCACAATATGTTTTGTTTCACCAACCTTCATACCTTCCAGTGCCTTCTCAAGCCCTGGAATAAGCTGTTTATGGCCATGGATATATGTGAGAGGTTTTTTCCCTACGCTGGTATCCACGGTTGTACCGTCTTCAAGCTTTACCGTGTATTCGATAGAGACCTCTTTCCCCGTAGAGACAACGAGGTTACCCTTCTTTTCCTTTGACTTTGCATACAGATCCGTTGACAAAGTGAGGGCCATTAAAACGATTAAAATGCCCAACACCCTACTGATTCTGACAAGCTTCATAATACTTTCCTCCCAAAGATTTTTTTTGGCTGGAAAGACCGATTTGGAGGCAGGGAGACTCCTTGACGCGGCTCCAGTCTATTTAATTTATTTTAACCCCTCGGTACGTAAAAAGCAAGAAAAAATTGTCATTATGATTTAAATCATTTCGTATCAACACCGGCATATGATATACCTAAAAATAGGATGAGCATAATAAACCGTCATATTTTGAGAAGATTGACTCAGATCGCTTTCACCCTCTTTATACTGCTGGCGCCTGCATTTGATATCTTTCGTTATGATTCCGCAACTAAAGAACTCTTTCTCTTTGGCAAAGTATGGACATTGGGGATAACGAGGGAGATCGTGATGGAGCAGTCACTTAAGACTGCCACAGATGTCGCAGCTATATTCTTCCTTAAAGCCATACTTCCCTGGCTTGCGGTGCTTGCCTTCTTTCCTCTGATGGGATTTCTCTTCGGCAGATTCTTCTGTGGATGGCTATGCCCTGAAGGGGCACTCTTTGAGTTTGCGGACTTCCTTACATTAAAGGTGCTAGGACGAAGAAGTCTGTATGCAAAAGCGGATAATGATCCTTCAGTGGATAAAAGCAGGAGGTGGATATATCTTATATTTGGAATGCTCTTTTTTGCAGTGATACCACCAGTGGTAGCAATTGCGCTCTCAGGCTACTTCATTGCACCCAGCACCATCTGGCATCAGATCACTACAGGCAATCTCTCAACTGGAGTAAAGGCAGCAATCATAGGCGTTACTATTTATATGTTAACCACGTCCTTATTTGTAAGGCACGTTTTCTGTAAATATGTCTGCGCTGCGGGGCTTATGCAGATGCTCTTCGGATGGATAAGCCCCTTTTCTTTAAAAGTAAGGTTTAAGAAGGAAGAGTTTTCCCGTTGCACAGATTGTAGAAAATGCGAAAGGGCCTGCTTCATGGGAGTAAAACCAAGGGCTGTAAAGAGAGACATTAACTGCGTAAACTGTGGTGAATGTATAAGCGCTTGTGAAAGGGAGCTGGGTAAGGGCAGGGGATTATTCAGATTTGATTTTGCAAGGGATCAGAAAAAGCATACCGCTCTTCAGCCTGAAAAAAGGTGGGAATAAGACTATAGCCAGAACTCTGGATATCTTCTGGTTTTTGGAATGTTGTTGACAAGAAGGGCCACGATGAGCATTATCAAAGCCCCTGTGCCTGCTGGAATAATGGCATAAAGCAGACCAAGATTATGAATCTTTTCACTCCCAATCACCGCTATTAATGCCGTTGCGCCACCCGGGGGATGAAGTGTTTTTGTTACATGCATAAAAGCAATTGCAGTTGCCACTGCAACTGCAGCAGCCACCCATGGCTCTGAACCTAACAACTGATAGGATAGCACTCCGATAACGGCTGAAAATACATGTCCACCTATTAGATTTCTCGGTTGTGCAAGAGGGCTCTTGATCGCTCCATAAATCAGAACAGCCGACGCCCCGAATGAGCCTATTATCATCACGAGATCAGTTTCATTCAAGATATTGTAATGGATATATGCTACAGCTGAAATACCCCAAAAAGCTCCTATCCAGGACCATATGACCTCGGAGATACTGACCCTTGGAGGGCTCTTTGTTGTGCCTCGCATTTTGTTAAAATATTCTTTCAGCATAATAACCTATACATTCAAGAGGGGTATGCTCACTATATCACCACGGGAGACAATACCAATCAGATGTCCCTTCTCATCAATAACAGGTACTCTATTAATATTTCTCTCCCCAAAGAGTCTGGCAATTTCAATAACCGCTGTATCTTCAGTTACTGTGATTGGGGGAGCACTCATTATATCCTCAGATTTCTTTGCGCGTATAGATACGGCCACACATCCTTTCCCTTTCAGGCATTCAGCTACAACACCCATGAATGTTCCCATGTCATCAACTCCCATTCTTCTTAGAAAGTCCTTTTCAGATATGACCCCGACTACATTATTTTCTTCATCCACTACAGGGACCCCTGATATTCTGTTGTCTGCCATGACCTTTGCAACCTCTTGTAATGGTGTCCCTTTTCTAACAGAAATCACCCTCTTTGTCATTACATCTTTGGCCTTAAAGGATGTGGCAAGTCTTTCGATTGCATGATAGAATGCCCTTTTATAGATTTCTTTGAAATCCTCCGGGGTAATATCCAGGTACCCGGAAATCTCCTTCATTGCCTCGTAAATATCCTCTTCAGAGATGTTTAATTCTTTATAGAACTCAAGATTTTTCTTAGATTCTTTCATTTGAAAGCTTCCTTTCAGGACAGGTCCGTTCATAAAGTTTATCTAAAACTCTGATTATTTATAGACTGCCTCCTTTGATAGTTCTATCAGTCTGGGCTCAGGCCGTGCAATCTCACCGAGTGCCTCTGCAGCATACAACCTGTTTTCCATCTTAATGTCGTAAAGAAGTGAGATTATGGTCTTGATCTGTCTGAGAC